>CAMIWK010000064.1 GCA_946402415.1 uncultured Fibrobacter sp. | reverse complement strand
AATGAACTCGTTTGAGCAAGAAATCGCAGAAGCGCTCGCCGCTACCGGTTCCTTCGAAAAGGAAGCCGCCCTCAAGCTTATCTCTGTGCCGCCTGACACCACGCACGGCAACTTTACCATTCCGTGTTTTTCGCTGGCGAAGGTGATGCGCAAGGCTCCAAAGATGATCGCCGAAGACCTCGCCGCACAAGTGAAGCTCCCTGCAGGACTCTCGAAGGTGGAAGCCGTGAACGGCTACCTGAACTTCTTTATCGACCGCAGTTTCTTGGCCAAGTCAACTCTCGAGGAAATCGCCGCCAAGGGCTTGGAATACGGTCACGCCGCATCGAACGGCAAAGTGGTCTGCATTGACTTTAGCTCCCCGAACATCGGTAAGGAACTCGCCTTCCATCACCTGCGTTCGACAATGATCGGAAACTCCCTTTCTCGCATCTACAAGGCCGCCGGTTACAAGGTGGAACGCATTAACCACCTGGGTGACTGGGGAACCGCTTTCGGCAAGCTCATCGTGATGTACCTCCGCGAAAATCGCCCCACCGATGAAGCTACGCTGGATAGCCTCACCGTGAAGGAATTGAACATTCTTTACGCAGCCTTCTCCAAGGCCAGCAAAGAAGAGCCGGGTCTTGAAGACGAAGCCCGGGCCGCGTTCACCAAGCTGGAACAGGGTGACAAATTCTACCGCAAGCTTTGGACTGCCTTCCGCGCTGCAACGCTCAAAGAACTCATGCGCATCTACGACATGATGGGCGTGGGCTTTGACCACTACACCGGCGAATCCTTCTTCGAAGACAAGATTCCGGCCATTCTCGACGAACTCCGCGAAAAGAATTTGATGGTGAAGAGCCAGGATCTGGACGTGGTGATGCTCGACGAATTCGACCTGAACCCCTGCCTGATCCGCAAGAGCGACGGTTCCACGCTGTACGCCACACGCGACCTGGCCGCCGCCTGCTACCGCAAGAAGGAATACAACTTCGACAAGTGCCTCTACGTGGTGGACCTCGGACAGGCACTTCACTTCAAGCAGGTGTTCCATGTGCTCAAGAAGATGGGCCGCGAATGGTACAAGGACATGTACCACATTCCGTTCGGCGTGATTCTGCAGCTGGTAGACGGCAAGTGGGAAAAGGGCAAGACCCGCACGGGGACTGCAAGCCTGTTGCGCGATGTGATTGAAGCTGCCCAAAAGAAGATTCTCGAATTCATTGACGAGAAGAATCCGAACCTCGAGAACAAGGAACTCATCGCGCGCCAAATCGGCATTAGCGCCCTCACCTTCAACGACCTGAAGAACAGCCGCCTGAAGGACGTGCGCTTTGACTGGGATGCCGTGATGAGCTTCGAAGGCGATACCGGTCCGTATGTGCAGAACGCCCACGTGCGCCTCTGCAGCATCATGCGCAAGGCCGGCCTAGAACAGGCGGACCTAGCCGCAGGAATTGCAAGCGTCAACTTCGCTGAGCTTACCGATGATGCCGCCTACAGCCTTATCAACCTACTCGCGAAAAAGGGTGGCAAGATTCTGGATGCCGTCGCTGCCGATGAACCCAGCGTTCTCGCCCAGTACGCTCTGGAAATCGCAGAAGCGGCACACAAATTCATACACGAAGACCGCGTGCTGGGATCTGCCGAAGAAAAGTCTCGCCTGTTCCTGGTTCAGGCCACACAGATCGTGCTAGAAAACGTGCTAGACCTGCTGGGGCTCTTCCCCATCAGAAAGATGTAAGTCTGTCCGGATTTAGACACTTAAGTTCATCGACAACAAACAATCCGTCCTTGCGGATTAACTTGTCATCGAACCAAATTTCTCCACCGCCATATTCCGGTCGCATAATGAGCACCAGATCCCAGTGGATAGCGGAGATGTTCCCGTTTGGAGCCTCCTCGTAGCAGCGGCCCGGTGTAAAGTGAATAGAGCCCGCAATCTTTTCATCAAAGAGAATATCGCACATGGGCTCCCTAACAAAGGGGTTAAAGCCAATCGCAAATTCACCCACATAACGGGCTCCGTCATCGGTATCGAAAATGGCGTTAAGGCTCTTGTTGTCCCCCGTTTCGCAGGTGGCGTTCACAATCTTTCCATCCTTGAATTCCAAGCGGATATTGCCGAACTGTTTACCTTCGTAAAGGGTAGGCGTATTGTACTGGATCACCCCGTTAATGCTATTCTTGACTGGTGCCGTATAAACTTCGCCATCGGGAATATTCATATTTCCACAACAGGGAATGGCCGGAATGTCCTTGATGCTGAATGTAATGTCGGTTCCCTTGGACACAAGCCTCACCTTGTCGGTGCGATTCATAAGATTCACCAAATTTTCTGCCGCAGCGGCCATACGGGGATAGTCTGCAAGACAGGCTTTGAAGTAAAAATCCTCGAAGGCCTCGCTACTCATCTTGGCACCCTGCGCCATAGAGGGGTTCGGCCAACGCAGAACGCACCATTTTGTCTTGTTCACTCGATAATCCAGGGTCTCCTGGGTCATGGTGCGGTACATCAGCATCTTGTCATCGCTGATATCGGAGTTTTCCATGGCGTTATCGGCCCCGCGTATAGCAATATAGGCCTGCATCTTCTTCATTTCGGCAAGGGCTAGTTCTGCCGAAACTTTCATCTGCTCTTCGGAAGCGGATTTAATAACCTGGCGGCGCACACGGCTGCAGGAATTGCGGACAAAGGCGTTACCGCCCACCCGTTCCACAGCCTTGATGAGCTCGGTAGAGACCTCATCGGGGGTATCCGTCGTTTCGATAAGAATATTCTCGCCCGCCTTCAAGGCTAGGGCATTGTTAATCAGGTTTTCTGCAAGTTGCGTAATTCTCGGATCTGTCATTTCATTCCTCTTTTTTCACATTTTTAAAGCTCTTTCCCACGGCGCATAGCGCGTATATTCTTGGGCAGTACTTCCTTGTGCCACCTATTCCACTCATCGAAGTAGATATAGCGCTTTTCACGCTGGCGGAACATCCTTCCATGGACAATGCGACGGCCATTGCGCTCCTCCACAGGAATCACCACATGAAGGCACTCATGATAGACCACCCCGGCAACAGCATAAAACGGGCAGTTCTTGGCATCGTACCCCTTGCTAATGCTAATCAGGTGGAATTCCTCACCCGTCAAGGGATCCTTGCGTATGGAATGGAAGCTGAGGCCACCTACCCTATTGCTCCAGGTAATCCGACAAGTGAGTTCCCCACTGAAATACGTCTCATTCACAGCAGCCAATACCTGGCTCAAGTCGTGATACACTCCCTTGGGCCGTATGGGCGAGATTCTCCCACGGGATTCCAGGGGTTTTTCACCCCTGTCGGCGAGAATCTGATCCACCACGGTCCAAAAGCGGTTTACCAAGTCCTTTACTATGGCCTTATTCTTCTGGGTCTTACGCCGAATGGCGTGTTCAGCCCATTCAGCGGCAATTTCCCTTGCCTGGGCAAACTCCGGAGCCTTCATATAGCTCGGCAAAAGGACTTCAGGGTGTCCAAACAGAAATCCCCCAACACAGCGGATGCTCTTTTTCATACGGGGATTGTACTTGAAGGTCACCATGCCGTTCCGAGAACTCTCCGGCGAGACCCTATTCGCAGCCGGTTCCACAGGCCTAGACTCCGTCGCACCGAATAGGTCCAGCTGGCCGAAAAGATCCATCTGCCCCTCGCCTATCACTGGAGCACTCCTTCGTAGAGGTTCATGGACAAAAGCCCACCGAAAAAGCTTTCTGGCAAGGACAGGCCTTCATAATGTTCCGAAATCCCGTACAGGGCCTCCTCAATATGGTCCGGCATATATACCACAAAACTCTCATTCTGTTCCGTCTGCAAATACTCAGGAACACAGAATTTCGGGGATGTTTCACTAAAATACATACGGCAGGACACCGGACGCAAGGGATAAATGCCACAATCCCCCTTCGAAGATGAAAAAGGACAAGGTCTCCACCGCGAAAAATAGTCGTGCAAAGCGGCGTCTTCGGCCTCATCCTCGGACCCTGCCGACAACAGACGCTTCCCCAATAGGGATTCGAACAACGTTGCACGTATCTGACAGGCTTCCATGACAGACATAAAATCATCACGGGTTCTCAAAAGCTTGTACAGGTAGATCAGCTCAAAAGGCTCCACCGACATGGGGTAATGGTGGCAGCAGTTCCCGCAAGAAGGGCCGCACTGGATACCCCTCTTATGCTGAGGTAAAACCGCATCTAGGTAAAGCGAGTAAGCCTTATGGTATTCCTCCACAAAACCTACAACTGAAGGAATCTGTTCGACCAGGTTGTCAGGACCGATGGCGTATTTCCGTCCTAAGCCCAAAGCCACCGAATCAAGGCGGTCACGCTCTTTCGACAAAAGCAGTCCCAGCTTTTTCTCAGCATTGACATAAGCTTTCGTGGGAAAGTATTCCTCGCATAAACTCATGGCACCAAATATATTTACTTCAACAAGTTATTTCACATTTTCAAGCAAAAAACAGCTTTTTCCCAGAAAAAAAAAGAAAAAAAGGATATTTACCCCAAAAAAAGGGAAAAAAGGATATTTCTTGCTCTTTCTGGTAATAAGAAAGTTATTTTTAAGAAAGGACCAGAACACCTAGACCTGCTTATGAAGATTAAACTTTCAATTTGCTTTTTTTGCGTCTTGATTCTGGGGATAGTAGGCTGTAACCTATTCAACCCCACGGATTCGGCAAACATCGACTCCGGCGATGCCAACGCGTTAACCTATGAGGGGTACCTAAAATTCAGGGAGAACAACTACCCCGAGGCAGAGTATTATTTTAGAAAAGCCATTGAAGCGGATTCAAGCCACTCAGAAGCATGGTATGGTCTAGCCAAAACCACTTTAAACCTTCAAGGAATAAATTCTTTTGAACTGCTCAAGTATGTCAATACCGACGGTAGCAGGTCCACTATGCCCATCTCAAAAATGGATGAAGAAACAGCCGCCAGATACCAAGGCAGTATCGATGCCGTTATTGATTTCGTAAGAATGTTCATAACCTATGACACCACAGGAAGACTCGACGGAGTTATCAACTACAGGAAAATTTCCGACGGCTATATGCTCCTGCAGATGTTCAAGACTATGCTGATCCTGCGTAAGGTTATGCCCAGCATCCCCGCCTGTATGTCCATCAATGCAGTGACCGGCGAAGCGGAATGCAGCCTGGGCGATATACTCAACGGATTGCATGGCAACAAGTCCGTCGAGGTTCTGAATTCCCTAAACGAGGCCTTTACCACATGCGCCAACAATCCAGAGGCTATGGGCTCCGTAGCAAGCCAGTTCCTGCCCGGGTTCGGCGATATGCTTTCTCCTGAAGGAAAAAAGGTGACTACCAGCGCCTCTTGCGACGCCATGAGAAGTGTTACCGAAACATCCGACGACCCCGATGAAAACGAAAAAGCTCTTTCTACAGTGATATCCTTCTCCGGTTACAGCCAGTCTGTAGATGAAGATGGCGATGGTTGCAACGACGAAGAAATTATTGACGGCCAGGACAACGATGGTGACGGAGAAATCGATGAAGACCCCCGCGACCAGTCGGACCAGTACTCCTACGATGAGATGTCAATTGCCAGGAATGCCATCACCCACCAGACCGGTGCAGAGAACTTGCTGATTATCAACTCTGTCGCCCCTAACGATAAGTACATGAATGTAGATATCGATATGGACGGGAGAAAAGCGAACAACGAAGAATGGGACTTTGTCTACCCGGAATACCGGAGGAGAGTTGAGAACGGGAACCACAAGTTCAAGTTCGCCGAGAATCTGGTGTTCAACCCGAAGAACCTTCCCTTCGAGACCTACATGGAAAGAAAACTTGCTGTCGCCAAGGACTACGAGGGCAAGTACAGTCTGAAATACCGAAAGGAGAATATTGGCGGATGCTGGGTCAACTATTCCAAGGATGATTTCCTCAAGGCCCTTGAAGCTCAAAGAGTGAGGTACGAAGAATGAAACGCCTCATAATCTTCCTTACCCTGTGCCTTGTTTCGTACGCCCTGGCTATCAAGGCGCCCACCCACCATTCTCTGCGTGCCGAAGCTATGGGTAATGCCCATGTGGCCGTTGTCGATGACAAGGAGGCCATTTATTTTAACTATGCCGGTCTGACCCAAATCAACAAGCTAGGCAACTACGACAAGTTCCCCGAAACAGGTTACTACCCCAGAAACTTTGGTGACATGCGCCTAAATCTGGGTGGTGCCGGACCGTTTGAAACCTATTTCCACACCTACAACGTTGCCAAGGACCTACAGGGGATCTATCAAGGAGCGTCCAACGAAGCTGCCGCTAATAATCTAAAGGCATCATCGGTCTTGATGGACTCACTGGCAGCCCACCCCGAGCTGATGCACAAGGTGAACAGCTATGATCATAGGAGCTTGGCCATGAAGCTCAAGTTCGATGCAGAACTCGCCTTCCATGGCATTGGCGGTGCAGTCTGGGTCGATGCGAATGTCGCCCCCTACCTGGATGCAGGCATTGTTCTCCCCAGTATGGGAATCGACACCTTCTATGTGGATGGCGTAGTCCAGGGTGGTATATCTTACGGCTTTACGGACAATCTTTCCGTAGGTTTCGGTGCAAAGGCGGTCAAGCGCCACAAGGTGGAAATGCTCACCATCGACATCTTGAATTATGACACCATGCAGGACACTCTCGAAGACCGTTATCATGACGCCACTGACAAAATTTTTGATTTCAATTCCATTTCCATGGGTATTGACCTGGGTGTCCTTTACCAGCTCACCCGCGAAGTCAGGCTGGGTACATCTCTCAGGGACATCTACTTCAAGGAACTGGCCGGTGACAAGATTACGCCCAACTGGACTATCGGCGCCAACTATAGCCCCAGATTCTTCAACAAGAATACAGGGTTTGGCCGTAAGTTCAATATCGCTATGGACTTTGCAGACATCGTGAATAGCTCCAACAACTACAAGCCTCTGTCCCACATTAACTTCGGTATGGAAGTGGAACAGAACCTGATTGCATGGCCTGGTTACTATTACGCGGTACGCGCACTAGCACTGCGCTTGTCTGGCGGTTTCAAAGGCGGCTATCCTGCCGGCGGCGTCGCTCTAGAAGTTCTGCAGTTCTTTACACTAGAATTTGCCACGTGGGCCGAGGAACTTGGCTACTACACGGGCCAGGACGAAGAACGTATCTACATGGTACAGCTAAGCCTGGGATTCTAGGCATGAGTACAGATGATTTGGAAACACTGCCCATCTCCAGGGCTCAGTTCCTAAAGACGGACATCTTTAGGAATGTTTCCTTTGAGAGCCTGGCTGGTTACCTGCTTAGTTGCAAAAAGATTATCGCAGAACCAGGTACCCTGCTCATTGATCCCGACCAACCAGAACGAAGGCTGCTTGTCTTGCTGGAAGGTCTGCTAGAAGTCAAGATGAATTCCCAGGGAGGCTCCTTTTCGGACCATATTCTTCCTGGACATTGCGCCGGGGAAATGTCCATCTTCGATAATGTAAGGCCCAGTGCCCAAGTCTTTGCGAAAGAGAAAAGCACTCTCCTTGTGGTCGAGGCCGACATCGCCCTCGCCATGCTCAACGCCTCCCACGACCTGTGCCTGAACTTTTTGCAACTTTTAAGCAGCAGGCTACGCCACAACAACCGCGTTGTCTGCGCCGAAGAATACCACATCCGCTGTATCGAAGAGAATGCAAAAGCCGATTCCCTAACGGGATTGCACAACCGACGCTGGCTAGAAGAGACCTATACCAGAGAGCTCAAACGAAGCAACGACGGAAATTTCAACCTTTCCGCCTTCATGCTGGACATTGACCATTTCAAGAACATCAACGACACCTATGGTCACCTGGCCGGAGACCAGGTGCTGATTGCTGTAGCACAAGAAATTACCCGCTGTCTAAGGCCCAGCGATATGCCGGTGCGCTACGGGGGCGAAGAATTTACGGTATTCTTGCCCAACACCACTGTCGACAACGCAAAGATTATTGCAGAACGGTTGCGCTCCGGTGTCGAGAAGATTCGCATTGCCCTTTCCACAGGAGAAACCATTTCAGTTACCATCAGTGTAGGTTTTACGGAGCGGCTACCAGGCGACACTGTAGAATCCATTATCAAGCGGGCAGACGATGCCCTGTACCACGCCAAGGAATCAGGCCGCAACCGCGTGTGCCTGAACTTGGGCGAAGACTCCATGTTTTTGTTCTGATACTGACCGGGTTGGCTGAAAGCAAATCGACTTTTACCACAGGCCAACCCTCTCGCCGTCACGACTCGTTGATACGAGTCGCTTACGGCTCACGACTGACCGGGCTGGCTGAAAGCAAATCGACTTTTACCACAGGCCAACCCTCTCGCAACCACGCCTCGTTAATAAACCTAAGCCGAACACAGCAGAAACAAGTTTACTTGTTTCTATTGTTGAGGCGCCAGTTTATGCGATGTAATCGCAATACGAGGCGTTTGTTGCTCACGACTGACCGGGCTGGCTGAAAGCAAATCGACTTTTACCACAGGCCAACCCTCTCGCAACCACGCCTCGTTAATAAACCTAAGCCGAACACAGCAGAAACAAGTTTACTTGTTTCTATTGTTGAGGCGCCAGTTTATGCGATGTAATCGCAATACGAGGCGTTTGTTGCTCACGACTGACCGGGTTGGCTGAAAGCAAATCGGCTTTTACCAAAGGCCAACCCTCTCGCCGTCACGCCTCGTTGATACGAGTCGCTTACGGCTCACGGAAGCGACCGCAAAGCCTAAAAGCAAGAATAAAAAATTGGCCTGACTTTGCTCTCGCCGTCACGACTCGTTGATACGAGTCGCTTACGGCTCACGGATTAAAGTCTTTTAGCGATTAAAGCCTTTTGAGAACTGCGGCCGCGTGGTGGATAAAGCCTTCTTCGGTAGCGACGGCGGCAATAGCCTTCGCGTTCTTCTTGATGGCCTTCTCGCTGTAGCGAATGATGCTCATGCGCTTGAGGAAGTCGTACACGCCCAGCGGACTGAAGAAGCGGCCCGTGCCGTTGGTTGGCAGCACGTGGTTGGGGCCAGCAAAGTAGTCACCCACCGGTTCAGAAGACCACGGGCCGATAAACACGGCACCCGCATTTTCAATCTGGGCAGCCATGGATTCAGCTTCGGCGGTCATCACTTCCAAGTGTTCCGGAGCGATACGGTTCGCAATTTCCACGCCGTCGAACCAGTCCTTGACCACTAAGATGCGGCCAAAGTTACCGAGCACCTTCTCGAGGAGTTCGCGCTTCGGGGAATTTTCAACCTGAATATCCACGCAAACGCTAATCATCTGGGCGGTTTCCATGTTGTCGGTAATGCAGATGGCCGCCTCGAAGCCGGAACCGTGTTCCGCCTGGCTCAAGAGGTCGGCCGCAACGAAGTCCGGATCGCAGGTGTTGTCGGCCATCACGAGCACTTCGCTGGGGCCAGCCACCATGTCGATGTCCACGACGCCGAAGACTTCCTTCTTGGCGATGGCCGCAAAAACGTTGCCCGGTCCCACAATCTTGTCGACGCGCTCCACGACGGTCTTGCCCTTGGCATCCTTCGCACCATAAGCGAGCAAGCCGATAGCCTGAGCGCCGCCGATGTGGTAGACTTCGGTAATGCCGAGTTCCTGCAGCACGAATGCGACTGCACGGTTGATTTCGCCCTTGATGGGGGTCACGACCACGATGTCTTCCACGCCGGCAACGAGAGCCGGAACCGCGTTCATGATGACGGTGCTCGGGTAGATACCCGCACCGCCCGGCACGTAGAGGCCCACGCGATTCATCGGGCGGATACGCTGGCCGAGAACCACGCCGTCCTTCCCTTCCATGAGCC
>CAMIWK010000063.1 GCA_946402415.1 uncultured Fibrobacter sp. | reverse complement strand
ATCTACACCTCCCGCGGAACCCGCACCGACATCCAACTGTACAACATCGACTACAACAACCTCCAGAAACCCGAGATTTCCATCAAGAATGTAAGCGCCGAGAACAAGACCATCATCATCGCCATCCCCGTTGACCGGCTACCCCTAGAAGACCGGGTCCTGGTGGTGTGCTTCATGGAACTGAGTATCCCGAACCTGCTAGAAGGACTCTCCTTGCAGGGGGGCAACAACAACTCCACCTTCTGTAACATCTACACCAAAGACGGGAACGCCCTCACCAACATGGTGCTGGGCGGCCTTGCCAGCGAAGACAACCTGCTGAACGCCCTCAGTCACGCCGATTACGACAAGGGCTACTCCTTTAAAAAAGTAAAGGACGATTTCAAGGGACACATCGAAGGCGAAGTCTCGTTCACCTACAATAACATTCGCGAAACCCTGTACTACGTGCCCATCCACAACACGGACTGGATGCTCACCTACCTCATCCGTGAAAGTGTCATCAGCAACCAGATTGGCAGCATCTCTTCGGGAATTATCGTCCGGAGCCAGTTCCTTGCGGCAGTGACAGCCTTTGTGCTCGTCGCCATGTTCGTCTTTATCATCTTGCATGTCCGGCGCACCACACGGGTTTCACTCCAGCACGAAATCCAGGAAGCCGAAGACCGCATCAAGCAGGAGGCCCTGTCCGAGGCCCTGAAGGTAGCAGAAGAATCCAACAGGGCAAAGACCATATTCCTCTCCAACATGAGCCACGAGATTCGCACCCCCATGAACGCCATCATCGGGCTAGACAGTCTCGCCCTCCATGAACCGGGACTTTCGGACAAGGTCAAGGACTACCTGCAAAAAATCGGAGGCTCCGCCGAACACCTGCTGAACCTCATCAACGAAATTTTGGACATGTCCCGCATCGAATCGGGCAAGTTCGCCCTGAAAAACGAGGAATTCCCCTTCTCCAAGCTCATGGAGCAGGTGAACACCATGTTCAGCGTGCAGTGTCAAGAAAAGGGAATCCTGTACAACTGCCACTTTGTCGGAAACATCGACGAATACTTCGTAGGCGACGACATGAAGCTCCGGCAGGTGCTCATCAACATCCTCGGAAACGCCGTCAAGTTCACCAACAAGGGCGGGAGCATCGATTTCAGCGTCCAGAAGACAGCCTCGTTCAACAGCAAATCCACCCTCCGGTTTACCATCAAGGACACGGGTATCGGCATGAGCAAGGAATTCTTGCCTAAGCTGTTCGAGACCTTTACCCAAGAAAACACCAGCAGTTCCAGCAAGTACGGCGGTTCTGGCCTGGGCCTTGCCATTTCCAAGAGTATCGTGGAACTGATGAACGGAAACATCGAGGTGGAAAGCGAAAAGGGCAAGGGCACCACCTTTACCATTACCGTCACCTTGCAAGATTCTACGAAAAAGCACGAGAAGGACAACGGAGACATCGACATCCACCTGAACGAACTGAGCGTGCTTGTAGTCGATGATGACCCGGTAGCCCTGGAGCATGCAAAGCTGGTGCTGGAGCTGGCGGGAATCGCCACCGAAACGGCAAGCTCCGGAAAGGAGGCCGTGGAGATGGTCAAGCTGCGCCACGCCCGCAGGGAGCCTTTCAACCTGATTATCGTGGACTGGCAGATGCCCGAGATGGACGGCGTAGAGACCGCAAGGCAGATACGCGCCACCACCGGCGACGAGTCGGCAATCATCATCCTAACCGCCTACAACTGGGACGACATCCTGGACGAGGCCATCCAGGCAGGCGTAGATAGCTTTATCGCAAAGCCGATCTTTACGGGAACGCTGCTGGACGAATTCAAGACCGTGCTCAAGAAAAAACGGAGCGCAGAACAGTCTTCCCGCAAAAAGGCGGAACTGAAGGGCAGGCACATACTCCTTGCCGAAGACGTAGAAGTCAACGCCCAGATTATGGAGAACGTGCTGGAAATGCGCGGCATGAAAACGGACATCGCCGTAAACGGCAAGATTGCCGTAGAGATGTTCAGCAAGCAGCCCGAAGGCTATTACGACGCCATTCTCATGGACATGCGCATGCCGGAAATGGACGGCTTGCAGGCCACCATGGCTATCCGAAAGCTCCCCCGGGCCGACGCCCAAAAAATCCCAATTATCGCCCTTACGGCCAACGCCTTCGATGAAGACGTGCAGCGGAGCCTGCAGGCGGGCCTCAACGCCCACCTTTCAAAGCCCGTGCAGCCCGAAACCCTCTTTGAAACCCTGGAAACGATGATTCCATAACGGAGATTCCCGATGAAAAAGTTTCGACAGAACAGGACCATCAAGAGGAACGTCCTCATCGTGGATGACGAGCTGATCAACCGCGAGATTCTCGGGAATATCCTTTCGCAGGAATATACGGTTAGCTACGCCGACAACGCGAAGGAAGCCCTGGAAAAACTTGCGGGACAGGATTCCAGCTATTCCCTGGTGCTTCTGGACCTGCTCATGCCTGTCATGGACGGTTTCCAGTTCTTGCAGAAACGGAGCGAAGACGAAGCCCTCAAGCGGATTCCCGTCATCGTGATGACCTCGGAAAAGGAATCCGAAGTCAGGAGCCTGAAACTGGGAGCAGAAGACTTTATCAAGAAACCCTTCGACATGCCCGAGGTGGTGCTTGCCCGCTGCGAACGCATTATCGAGCTGTTCGAAGACCAGAGCCTCATCAAGCAGACCGAAAGGGACTCCGTCACGGGGCTCTATACCAACGAATATTTCTTCGAGTATATCCGGCAGATTGAACTTTGGGACAGCGAAACACCGCGAGACGCCCTGGTCATCGACATCGAGCATTTCCACCTGGTGAACGAGTTCTGCGGAAGGCCCTTTGGCGACCTGCTGCTTTCAAAAATCGCGGAGGCTCTGGACAGGGAACTCCCCCAGATGAACGCCATCGCTTGCCGTGCCAACGCAGACATATTCTACATCTATGCGGCCCACCAAGTTGATTACGAAAGTGTACGACAAACCATCCAGAACGTACTCGCGAATTTCAAGATGAACAACATCCGCGTGCGCTGCGGCCTTTGGGAAAACGTCGACAAGAATGTGGAAATCGAGGCCTGGTTTGACCGTGCAAAAATCGCCTGCAACCAGATTCGGGGCGACTACACCCATACCCTCGCCCGATACGACAAAGAAATCCACGCCAGGCATGTCTTTGAAGAGACCCTCATCCGGGACCTGCCCGAAGCCATCGCCAACAAGGACCTGGTGGTCTATTACCAGCCCAAGTACAACATCGAAGGCGACACGCCGAGACTTACCAGCGCCGAAGCGCTTATCCGCTGGAACCACCCAAAGCTCGGGTTTGTAAACCCCACCGACTTCGTGCCACTTTTCGAATCCAACGGGCTTATCCAGAAGGTGGACAACTTCGTGTGGAGCGAAGCCGCCGCCCAGATCCGCAAGTGGAAGGAACTGTTCGGAATCACCGTCCCCGTCTCGGTGAACGTTTCCCGAATTGACATTCTGGACCCGAGTCTTGAATCCAAGCTAGACAACATTCTCAAGGAAAACGGCCTTTCTCCCAGCGAATACATGCTGGAGATTACCGAAAGCGCCTACTCCGAAAATGCAAGAAGGCTCATCGAGGTTGTAGAGAACCTGCGCAAGAAAGGGTTCCGTATCGAGATGGACGATTTCGGTTCCGGATACTCCTCCCTCAACATGATCACAAGCCTACCCATCGACATTTTGAAAATCGACATGTCGTTTATCCGCAACATGGAAAAGGACGAGCGGAACATGAAGCTGGTGGAACTGGTCATCGACATCGCCAAGTTCCTGAACGTACCCACGGTGGCCGAAGGCGTAGAGACAGACTCCCAGCTGAAAACCCTAAAGCAAATGGGTTGCGGAATCATCCAGGGATATTACTTCTCGAAGCCGGTGCCGCCCGGAGAATTTTCAAAGGTTATAAAAAAGGAACTTGAACATAGGAGAAACGCCCCATGATTACTATCGAAAAACTGAAAGCCTTCGGCGCCAATACCGAAGAGGGTCTTGGCCGCTGCATGGGAAACGAGGCGCTGTACTTGCGACTGGTAGCCACAATACCCGCCGAAAAGAACTTTGACAAGCTCAAGACATCTATCGAGAGCAACAACCTGGACGAGGCCTTCGACGCGGTCCATGCCCTGAAAGGGGTCCTTGGGAACCTGGCCCTCACGCCCATGTTCGACATGGCGGTAAAGATTACGGAACCCCTGCGGAACCGTACCGCAATGGATTACAGCGGCATGGTGTCGGAACTGCTTAACCTCAGGGACAAACTGTCGGAACTGTGCGCATAAACACTTAACCGAAAGGTGCAACCATGTTCAACCATTTCAAGCTGAACGACAAGAACATGTCCATCGTAGAAGACATCGGGCGCTACATGCCCGGTGGATTCTTCATCTACAAGGCTCAAGGTGATGGAGAACTGCTCTACGCAAACCACACGGTGTTCGATATTTTCGGGTGCCGTGACCTGGACGAATTCAAGTCACTGACCGGTTTCACCTTCAAGGGCATGGTTTACACCGAGGATTACGAAAAAATTCAGTCCTCTATCGACAAGCAAATCGTACAATCAAGCGAAAAACTGGACTATGTCGAGTACCGCATCAAGCGCAAAGACGGAAAGCTCCGTTGGGTAGATGATTACGGACACTACGCCGACAGCGAAAACTACGGTGGGCTCTACTACGTGTTTATTTCGGACATTACCGAAAAGCACGAACAGATTGAGCAGAAGCTGTTGGAAGGCCAAAAACAGCGGGCACAGCTGGACAGCATGATTACCGCCATGGCCTCGGACTACCGCAGCGTCTATCACGTGGACCTCGACAAGGATGACGCCGTCTGTTACCGCGGCGACCCCGAAGACCAGCACCAGCATGCCGAAGGAGTGCATTTCCCCTACCTGGAACGGTTCCGGGACTACGGCAACAACTGCGTTACGGAAAAATACCGCGAAGGTTTCTTGAAGTTCATCGAGCCCGCGAACATCCGCGAGGCGCTCCAGAACGAGCAGCTGATTGCCTACCGCTACCTGGCCCGCCGGGACGGCAAGGAATACTACGAAATGATCCGCATGGCAGGGGTGCACCACCCCGAAGACCGCAAGGACCACATGGTACATGCGGTAGGAATGGGGCTTACCATCATCGATGCCGAAATGCGGGATTCCATGGCCAAGAACCAGGCCCTGGGCGAAGCGCTGGACGCGGCGGAAGAGGCCAGCAAGGCAAAGACGGCCTTCCTTTCGAACATGAGCCACGAAATCCGCACGCCCATGAACGCCATCATCGGCCTCAACAGCCTCGCCCTGAGAGACCCGGCCATTTCGGAGCGGACTCGCGAATACCTGGAAAAGATTGGCGGGAGCGCACGGCACCTGCTGGGGCTCATCAACGACATTCTGGACATGAGCCGAATCGAATCCGGCAGGCTGGTGATGCGCAAGGAGGAATTCTCCTTTGCCGGGATGCTGGAACAGATCAACACCATGGTCATGTCCCAGTGCTCGGACAAGGGTCTCAAATTCGAATGCCACATCGAGGGCCACGTTGATGACTACTTTATCGGCGACGACATGAAGCTCAAACAGGTATTCATCAACATCTTGAGCAACGCCATCAAGTTTACCGAAGCCCCCGGGAGCATCACCCTTACCATTTCCAAGGTGGCCCAGTTCGAAGACCAGAGCACCCTGAAATTCGAGGTAAAGGACACGGGTATCGGCATGGACGAATCCTTTATCCCGAAGGTGTTCGATTCCTTTACCCAAGAAGATTCCAGCCGCAAGAACAAGTTCGGCTCCACAGGGCTTGGCATGGCCATTACCAAGAACATCGTGGAAATGATGAACGGTTCTATCTCGGTAAAGTCAAAGAAGGGCGAAGGTTCCGTATTCACGGTGGTGGTGACCCTCAAGAACTGCGACCACGAGGTAGTGTCGATAGGCCATGTGAACCTGCGCGATATCAGCGTGCTGGTCGTCGATGACGACGCAATCGCCTGCGAACACGCGCGGTTCGTGCTGGACGAGGCGGGCATCAAGGCGGACACCAGCACCAGCGGCGAAGAAGCCCTGCAGATGCTGGAGGTAAAGCACGCCAAGCATGAGCCCTACAACCTGGTGCTCCTGGACTGGAAAATGCCCAACATGGACGGCCTGGAAGTGGCGACAAAGATCCGTGAACGTTACGACAACGAGACCACGGTAATTATCCTTACCGCCTACAACTGGGACGAAATCATGGACGAGGCGCTGCATATCGGGGTGGACAGTTTCCTTGCGAAACCGCTCTTTGCAAGCAACGTCATCGACGAGTTCGAACGCATCGCCCGTCGAAACAACATGAACCTTTTCAAGAAAAAGTGCCGTGCAAGCCTCGCCGGGCGGCATATCCTGCTGGCCGAAGACATCCTCATCAACGCTGAAATCATGAAGGAGCTGTTGACGGTAAAAGACGCCATTGTCGATCACGCCGTAAACGGCCAGATTGCACTGGACATGTTCGCCAAGAGCGATGAAAATTTCTATGACGCCATCTTGATGGACATCCGCATGCCCGAAATGGACGGTCTGGAAGCGACCCGGGCCATACGCGCCCTGGACCGGAGCGACTCCCGCAAGGTTCCCATCGTGGCCATGACCGCAAACGCCTTCGACGAAGACGTGCAACGGTCCCTGCAGGTAGGCATGAACGCCCACCTTTCTAAGCCTGTGGAACCGGAACACCTGTACCAGACCCTCGAAGAACTCATCTGGACCGCCGAGAATAGGAAATAGATATGCTGCAAGACAAGAATTCTGCTCTTTCCAAGTATCTGTCGCGCCTAGACGTCTGGGGCATGGCTTTCGGTGTCATGGTCGGATGGGGAATATTTGTGATGCCGGGGACCACGTTCCTTCCGGTGGCGGGCCCGTTGGGAACCCTCATCGCCATGCTGGCGGGTATGGCTATTATGCTGGTGATCGGCTACAATTTCTCTTACCTGATGGGGCGAAACGGCCAGCCCGGCGGTGTGTACGCCTACGCCAAGGAAGCCTTCGGCCGCGACCACGCCTTTCTCAGTTCCTGGTTCCTGTGCCTTTCTTACCTGACTGTCGTTTTCCTGAACGCGACCGCCTTGTTCATTGTGGCAAGGCTCCTGTTGGGCGACGCCCTGCAAATCGGGTACAGCTATACGGTAGCAGGGCACAAGGTTTTCCTTACCGAGGCCATGGTATCTGTGGTGAGCCTCGCCATGGTCGGAACCCTGTTCTTGCTCCTGAAGGGAATCTTGCACAAGCTGCAGACCCTCTTCGCGCTGATTCTATTCATAGGAATTGTCATTATCGGAATTATCTGCCTGCCCAAGGCTCTCGCTACCGGCGCACTCACCAACGGCCCCGTTTTCGGTACGGCAGGGCTGAACCCGTTTTACGGCATTTTCAGCCTGGTGATTCTTGCCCCGTGGGCCTTTGTTGGCTTTGACGTGGCCTGCTTCGAGACCTACCGCTTCAATTTTTCGCCCACAAAGACCAAGTGGATTATCGCCATCGCCATTATCCTGGCCGCTATTTCGTACATATCGATTGCACTGGTAGGAGTGGCCGTTGTTCCAGAAGGATTCAGCTCCTGGAGTGACTATGTCTCCAAAATCGGCACTCTACAAGGGGTCGTTTCCGTGCCCGTTTTCTACGGGGTAAAAGAGATTATGGGGCCCTTTGGCCTTGTGGTCCTGGGAATCACTGCCGTTGCCGCCATCTTGACCGGGCTTATAGGCGGTTACCGCGCCATCGTGCGCATCCTTTCCACCATGGCCGAAGACCGTATCCTTTCTGACGGTTTCTCGAAGACCACCAACAGCATCCTGTTCATCATGGTCATTTCCATTGTGCTTGCGCTTTTGGGCCGAAACACGCTGAACTGGTTTGTAGATCTGACATCCTTCGGCGCCATTGTAGGGTTCGGCTATGTATCGGCTGCGGCCTGGAAAATCGCAAAGACCGAAAACAACTCCAAAGTTCGTGTGGCCGGCGGTATCGGCACTATCATATCCATTATCCTCGTGGTGGTGCAGCTTGTGCCCAGGCTTGCCGCCATGGAAGCCATGAGTTCTGCAGCCTTCTTGCTCCTGTCGCTGTGGTGCCTGCTGGGCTTTGTCTTTTACTGGAGCACCATTCGCCGGAGTTCCCTCGCCGAATACAGCGGCATGTCCATCTCGGGCGTGGTGCTGTTTGCCCTGCTCCTGTATTCCGCCATCATGTGGGTGGCAAAGCTCCTGTATGCAAAAGCCCCCGACGAAGTTTCCCGCGACATGCTGGTATTTACCGGCGTCGTGCTCCTTGCCATTGTCTTTATCGGGCTGGTGGTTATGCTGTATGTGCAGAACCAGGTCCGCAAAAAGAACGAACTGGTAGAGCGCGAAAAAATCCGTGCCGTAGAAGGAAGCCTTGCCAAGAGCCAGTTCCTGTTCAACATGAGCCACGATATCCGCACGCCCATGAACGCCATTATCGGATATACCAACCTGGCCATGAAGGAGCCCGCTTCCGAAAACCTGCACAGCTACCTGAAAAAGATTGACATGTCGAGCCAGCACCTGCTGACCCTCATCAACGACATTCTGGAAATGAGCCGTATCGAAAGCGGCAAGGTAGAGCTGGAATTTTCACCCGAAGACCTGTGCAAGATTTTCGAGAGCATCCGGGACCTGTTCGCCGAACAGATGAAGCAGAAAAAAATCAATTTCCAGTTGCACCTCTCGCAGGTCAAGAATAACCTGGTCTGGTGCGACAAGAAAAACCTGAACCGGGTGCTGTTGAACGTGCTTTCCAACGCCTTCAAGTTCACTCCCGAAAGGGGGAGCGTCAACGTGTCCCTATGGGAAGTTGGAGCAGGCGAAGAAGGCTACGGTTTCTACGAAATCCGAATCCAGGACACGGGCATCGGCATGTCCAAGGACTTTGTAGGCAAGATTTTCACCGCCTTCGAGCGTGAAAGGAGTTCCACCAACAGCCGCACCGAAGGAACCGGCCTCGGCCTTGCCATCACCAAGAGCATCGTCGATATGATGGGCGGTACCATCGAGGTGCTCACCTCCCTCGGGAACGGTACCGAAATCATTATCCGGGTCAAGTTCAAGCTCGCCACCGAAGAAGACCTGCTCAAGTTTGGCGGCGACAAACCCGAAGAATCCGACGAAAGCGCCACCAGCGAAGTTTCCTTTGCAGGCAAGCGCGCGCTTTTGGTAGAAGACAACCTGGTGAACCTAGAAATTGCAAAGATGATCCTTTTGCAGACGGGTTTTGCCGTAGAAACCGCCGAAAACGGAAAGGCCGCCGTGGAGATGGTGGGAAAATCCGCTCCCGGCTACTACGACCTGATTCTCATGGACATCCAGATGCCCGTCATGGACGGCTATACCGCCACCAAGAACATCCGGCTCCTTGAAAACAAGGCCCTGGCACAAATCCCCATCGTGGCCATGACCGCAAACGCCTTTGCCGAAGACGTAAAGGCCGCCGAAGACGCAGGCATGCAGGCACACATCGCAAAACCCGTAGATGTGAAGCTGATGATCAAAACGCTTGCACGGGTACTGGACGGGAGAAAAGCATGACATACTCCATCATAGGCATTCTGGCAACAATCCTGCTGCTTATCGGCAACCGCGACGTGTTGCGCCCGCAGGACGGAGCGGAAAACGCCCCTACCAAAAAATATTACCGGCGATTCCTTTTTGGCGTACTTGTGTATTACATGACCGACATGCTGTGGGGTATCCTGGACGAGTACCACCTTATCAAGCTCCTGTTTGCAGACACTACCGTTTATTTTGTGGCCATGATTGCGACAGTCATGCTGTGGACCCACTACGTGGT
>CAMIWK010000062.1 GCA_946402415.1 uncultured Fibrobacter sp. | reverse complement strand
TTTCTTATTCTATCTTAAACCCTACAAGATTGATAGGGAAAACAAAATGGTTTGTGAACCCTAAGCATTCGAAGGAGCGCCTATGATAAGTGACTGTCGAATGCCGAGAGGCATTCTGAGAACGAACTAGCCGAAAGTCTTACGTCCTTAAGGCTTTGCAGGTTAGAAAAACAAGCCGAAAGGACACCCCAGAAAAAAATTTAGTGAGCAAGGGTCAGCAAAAACCCCGTTGCTTGCTACAACCTAAAAGGAATTTATACAATGACTACACAGAACAAGCTCCATTTTGAAACTCTTCAGGTTCACGTTGGCCAGGAACATGCAGATCCGACAAGCGATTCTCGCGCAGTTCCTATTTACCAGACCACCTCTTACGTTTTCCACAACGCCCAGGATGCTGCAGACCGCTTTGCCCTGAAGGCCGGTGGTAACGTCTACGGCCGCATCACCAATACGACTCAGGGCGTTCTCGAAGAACGTATCGCTGCCCTCGAAGGCGGCGTTGCCGCTCTCGCGGTTGCTTCTGGTGCCGCTGCCATCACTTACGCCATCACGGCTCTTGCCCGCAGCGGAGACCACGTGGTTATCCAGCGCACGGTTTACGGCGGTACTTTCAACCTGGTGCAGCATACGCTCCGTGACTTCGGTATCGAATCTACTTTCGTTGACACTCACGACCTCAAGAGCGTCGAAGCCGCTGTCAAGAGCAACACGAAGCTCATCTTTATCGAAACTCTCGGCAACCCGCATTCCGACATTCCGGATATCGACGCTATCGCCGAAATCGCCCACAAGAACAAGATTCCTCTGGTGATCGACAACACCTTCGGTACTCCGTATCTGATTCGCCCGATTGAACACGGTGCTGACATCGTGGTGCATTCCGCAACCAAGTTCATCGGTGGCCACGGCACGACCCTCGGCGGCATCATCGTGGATGGTGGCAAGTTTGACTGGGCTGGCTCCGGCAAGTTCCCGCACTTCACCGAAGTGAACCCGAGCTACGGTATTCCTTTCACCGCAACGGGCGCCGCTGCTTACGTGATCTACGTTCGCACGATCCTGCTCCGCGACGAAGGCGCTGCAATTTCTCCGTTCAACGCATTCCTCCTGTTGCAGGGTGTCGAGACGCTTTCTCTCCGCCTGGATCGCCATGTGGAAAACACTAAGAAGGTTATCGAATTCCTCACCAAACACCCGAAGGTTACCCGCGTAAGCCACCCGAGCCTGCCCAACCATCCGGATCACGAACTTTACAAGAAGTACTTCCCGAACGGTGGCGGTTCCATTTTCACCTTCGACATCAAGGGTGGCCAGGCCGAAGCCTTCAAGTTTATCGACAGCCTAAAGATCTTCAGCCTGCTTGCAAACGTTGCCGACGTGAAGAGTCTGGTGATTCACCCCTACACCACCACCCACGCCGAACTCTCTCCGGAAGAACTGGCTGCTGCTGAAATCACCCCGGCAACGATCCGCGTGTCTATCGGTACGGAACACTACGAAGACATCATCGCAGACCTGGAAAACGGTTTCGCCGCAATCTAAGAAATAACGTTAAGTATCCAGTTCCGACGGCGTTTTCACCATTAGGAAACAATCGTCGAACTGGATTCTTTTTTATACCCGCCACCAAGGCGGAAACGGAGAGTATTACATGATTGACTTTGAATATTATAACCCGGCAAAGATTGTTTTTGGCGAACACAGTGAACAGAAACTGAAATCTCTTTTGGCCACATACGGCGTGAAGTCGCTTCAGCTTGTGTACAGCGGTGACTTTATCAAGACCCTGGGCATTTACGACGTAATCAAAGATGCGGTTGCGGAACTGGGAATCCGTTTTTCGGAAAACGGGAACGTGGTGCCGAACCCCTCCATTGACCTTGTGCGTGAACTTGTAAAACAGGGCAAAGCGAACGGTGTCGATTTCATCTTGGCTGTCGGAGGCGGAAGTTCCATAGATACCGCAAAGGCGGTGGCGCTTGGTATTCCCTACGATGGCGATGTGTGGGACTTCTTTGAAAAAGGTGTCTCGCCCAAGCAGGTCTTGCCCATTGGCGTGATTGCGACCACGGCTTCCAGCGGTTCCGAGACCTCGAACGCGGCTATTCTTTCTAGCGGGCAGTGGAAGCTCGGTTTTGAAGACGACCGGATCATTCCAAAGTTTGCCATCATGAACCCGAAATACACGGTGGGCCTGCCGGCGTACCAGACTTTCGTGGGAATTGCCGATGTGCTTTCGCACTTGCTGGAACGCTACTTTTCGGACGAGAAGTATTCCGACACGACAGACTACCTGATTGAGGGAGCAATCAGGGCTCTGCTCGTGAATGCGGACAAGCTGATCGCCAACCAGAAAGACGTGAACGCCCGTGGAGAAATCCAATGGCTTGCAAGTGTGGCACACGGCGGGTTCTTGGATGCAGGTCGCCGCGCCGACTGGGGCTCGCACCGAATTGAACATGAACTTTCGGCTCAGTACAACATCACCCATGGAGAAGGCATGGCCGTGGTGACTGTGGCCTGGACAAAGTACATGGCGGTGCAGAAGCCCTGGCGTCTTGCGCTCCTTGCCAGCAGAGTTTTCGGCGTAGATTCGTTCAACTATAGCGAAACCGAAAGGGCTTTCATTCTGTCCGAAAAACTCGCTGCATTCTTCAAGAAGTTGCACCTCGCAACGACCCTAACAGAACTCAAAATTGGCGACAATGACTTTGACGCCATGGCGGCCCGCGCTACACGTAACGGCAAGGTGGGGCATTATGTGACCCTGGATGCCGCGGCCATCAAGGAAATCCTGAAAATCGCTTTGTAAGGCCTAGCTATTCCCCGACGGCCTTGTAGCTCTTGGGAATGTTCAGGCGCCAGGTGCCCAGGCTGAAAGGTTTGCCGAGGGTCACCTTCTTGATACGGATTTCCAGGAAAGGTTTTCCGTCTCGCTCGAAGCGAATATTCTTGGGCATCTCGCGACCCTCGAGAGTCCCGACATCCGAGAAGATGACCTTCTCGGGCTTTCCGTCGCGGCCCTGGCGCAAGAGCCACTGGACGCGCCCATCTTTTTCGCCATAGGTAAAGAGCCGTCCGGTGGATTCCTTCGCCTTCACTACGGTCACGCCAGCCGAATCCGCCGAACTTTCCTTCTCGAAATTCTCCGGCAAGAGCTTCCCTTCGAACAGGGCCGCGACCTGATGGATGTGCACCAGCGGGAGCGTGTTGTCGTTCAAAAGTCCCACCATGTAGCCGTTCCCCTTCACATAAAGCTTTTCCGTAGGGAACACCATCTGCCAGCCGGATTCCATCCACAGCATAGAAGCGACGCCGACTCCCAAGGGGCCCGTCAATTCCAGGCGGTAGCGCTTTCCCGGTACAGAGAAAAGTACGGCATCGAATTCCTGGACCTTGCCGTCTTCTTGGGTAATGTTCAGCTGGAATTTCGCCCGCAGGCTATCAGGGCGGACAACTTCCGCGGAGCAACCCGCAGAGGCATCGCAAGCGCCAGCGCTACCCGAAACGCCACGGCTCCCGGCGCAACCCGCCAGGAACGCCAAGGCAAGAGCCATGAGCATGGATCCCGTCGCCCTTATCAGGGCTCCAGAAAAACGTTGGAATAAAAAGGCGGCGCTCATGACGTTAGTGGTGTTTCTTCAGGAATTCCTTGGCGGTGGCGTCGTTCGGTTTCAACTTGAGCAAATACTTGTACGATTTCACCGCATCGCTAGTCTTGCCCACTGCCGCCTGAATGGCGCCCATATGTTCCCAATAAACGCGATCATCCTTGAAATTTTCGCTCTTGATTTGTAGCATCACGGAAAGCGCTTCCTCGAATTTTCCCTTGCGGTAGAGCCCCCAGGCCTTGGAATCCAAAAAAGCCTCCGAAGGAGCCTTGCCCTTTTCTAGAGAAAGAGCCTTATCCACCAGCATAATTCCCTTGTCCAGTTCTTCGGTAGACCGGTTCAGATCGATAAGGGAATATCCGTAATAGTTATACAATTCAGGCCTATCAAGCTCACCCTTGTCAGGAGCCGTCAGCAGGTATTCAAACAGCTTGAACGCCTCTTCGTATTCTCCCATACGTTCCAGATTCATAGCCATAAAATAACGGATAAGCAGGCTGGTGGAATCACCCATCAACATGCTTTCCCAGAACAGGTTCGCCTTGGATCTGGCCTCTTTTGCCTGGAACAGCATCAAGGAATCCGCCTTGCCATTATTTTCAATTTCCTGGGCCTGGGCGACTAGAATCTTGGCATATGTGTGCTGCAAATGCCTATAGGTCTTTTGAGCCTCCTGGTTCACCTGGGCCATAGAAGCGGAATCAGCTATGCCAACCATAGGAGTCCAGTTGGTCCATACGCCCAGCAAAGAATCCAGCAGGTAATAGGCCTCCGGGTATCTTCCAGCAAAACCGTAGGTCATCGCCAAGAAATCCTTGTCGCCACCATCCAAGGTAGAATCGGCCCTCAAGGCGTAAGCGATAGCCTCGTCCTTCTTTTTCTCGGTCAGGGCGATCCCGGCCAGAGCCCTGCAGGCCTGGGCCGCAAAGGGCTTGCTGGTGAGGCCTTCCAGGGCCTTGTTGTAATGGACCTTGGCGCTGTCCACCTCGCTCTGGGCGTATTCGTAGTTGGCCAAGAAATAAATCAGTACGGGAGATTCCAGATGGTCGGTGTAGATCTTTTTCCGCAAAAAGGCCAGGGCATCGGCACGGCTGTCCTTGGCGATCACCAGGAGCATCACGTTTATCATGTTCTCCTCGTATTCCGAGACGGTGCTAAGCGTATCCACGATGGCACGGGCCTCGGCATTGCGCTTCTGGATAATAAGCCCCTGCACCTGCTGGAGCAACATCTTCTTGTCGCCGGTAGCTTCGTAACCCTTCGCAAAAAGTTCCACAACGGCGGAATCCTTCTGCATTTCTATAAGCAAGTTCAGCTGACGTTGGAAAAGCGAAGAGATGTAGTTCACCTGTGGCAAGAGCAGGTCATAGACCCGAATCAGTTCCTTCTTGTCTTGAACGGCTTCCAGAAACAGGCTGTAATCGTACAGGAGGGTAAAATCCTGATAGCGGGAAGAATCCAGCGCCAGGTTGAAATACCGGCGGGCGGAATCTGCGATTCCCGCCTTCACATACAGCTTAGCAAGCAGTTCATACTGCCCCGGGTTCGGCTTTCCCTTCAACTGGTTCGCTCGTTGGGCAAGCACCAGAGCCGCAGAATCCTCGCCGTGGGCGGCCACACGCTCGGCTATGGCAAAAGAGAGATAACGGCTTTCCGGGTCCGCCTCGAAAGCCCGTTGCCAGAAAATTTCAGCTAGGGCTTTTTCACCCCGCAGTTCCATTTCCATAGCGCGGATAAAAGATTCGTGAGCCACATCCAGATTCTGGACCGGTGCGGCCTTCGACTTCTCGGAATTTGCCGGGAGTTTTGCGAGAGCGGCAGAATCAGCAGCGGTCAGCTGGGCACCACTTGCGTCCTTGCGGGGCGCAGAGCTACAAGCCGTAAAGAATACGGCAAGCGCCAAACTCAAGATGAACCAAAGACCGCCACGGAACATAACTAGTCTGCAATGACAAAGTCAATCTTGGTGTCGGGCAACAGGTAGTCGCCTTCCTTGGGTGATGTTTCCAGAACCGTATTCGGGGCCTCGCCGTTTTCGGCCTTCACGCGTTTCACGTTGCCCACCTTAAAGCCCAACTGTTCCACCTTCACAAATACATCATCGATGACTTCGCCAGCAAAAGAGGGCAGCAGCACGCGACCGAGAGTCTCGCCTGCCGAAATGATAACGTTGACGGTATCGCCCACACGTACGGTATCGCCTGCCATCGGGTCGGTACGGATAACGACCCCGCGTGGGATGCTCTTGTGGGCGCCCTTGATAATCTGACCCTGTACAAGCCCTGCCCGGGTCAAGGAGATGGTGGCCTGCTTCTGGCTCTTTCCACGCAGGTCAGGAATTTCCACCTGACGGAGCCCCAGGCTCCTTGTAATCTGGACGGTCCGGCCAATCTTGGCCATACGACCTGCGGCAGGCATCTGCACCAGCACGCGACCCGCAGGGATCTGCGCGTTGTAGCGGCCTTCTTCCAGCCACTTGGCCTTGAAACCAGCCTTTGCGAGGGCCGCGTCGGCTTCGGCCTCTGTCATACCCTCTAGCTTGGGAACCTCGGCGGTGCTAGTGAACTGTCCAGAAAAAATAGGAAGCGCAATCTTGTCGACAACCAGCGCGAGAACTATAAGAATCACTACCCAGGCAATAACCGCCTTGATAAAGGGCGATGTCCTAAGCCACGAAAAAAACTTCTTAATCTTGTTCATTCTCTAAAAAACTACCCCTTTGCCGCCTTCTCCTGCAGAGACTCCTCGTCGAAAATCACGATGTCCTTGCCAGTGACAGCGATGGCACCGGCCTTCACAAGAATGGAACTGATACGGCTCACCGTCTCGCGGGTAGTGCCCGACATATCCGCCAGCTGCTGCTGGGTGGGGCGGTTGTGTATGACGGTGACCATCTTGCCGTTCTCGGTATGGATACGCACACCCCGTTCTTCCATAAGGTTCAGGAGAGTGCCTGCCACGCGCCCGCTCACCGACATAGTAGAAAGGGATCCAATCTGCTTGTTGGCCTTGCGGAGCCGCTTGCACATTTCAGAGAGGAGAGACATGGCCAGCTCGGGGTACCTGCGGAGCAGCCCCAAAAAGGCATCGCGGTAGATAATCATCAGCTGAGAATCTGTCACCGTACGAACCGAAGCGGACCTAGGCTCACCATCTATTAGCGACATGTCACCGAAAAAGTCCCCCCGTTCCAAGAAACTGAGAATGGTCTCGCGTCCGTCGGCACCGGTCATATACACCTGAACAGAACCCGAAGCGATAAGGTACAGCGCCTGGACAGCGTCATCACCCTCCAGCACCACAGTTTCATCGCGGTTGAAGTTCTGCACTTCAACCAGGTTAGCCAGAAGCTTCAGCTGGTCATCGGAGAGCTCCGAAAACAGCTCCACGCCTTTCAGCAGTTCCAATACAGATGCGTCCATGTTTTCCTCTCTTCTTTTGGCCGCGCCGGGGCGGCGGTGGCTTTAGTCCAAATCCACCACGATGCTCTGGTCACGCTTGGCGCCAATGGAGATCATGCCAATCTTCACGCCCACCAGTTCCGCCATACGGTTCAGGTACTTGCGGGCATTTTCCGGCAGATCTTCCAGCTTGCGACACTTGGTGGTATCGCACTTCCAGCCCGGCATTTCTTCGTAGACCGGCACACAGCGGCCCACCTTGGAAAGCTGGTTCGGGAAGTTCTCGATCTTTTCGCCGTCGCATTCGTAGTGAGTGCAAATCTTGATGGTATCGAAGGTGTCCAGCACGTCCAGCTTGGTAATGGCCAAGTGGGTCAGGCCGTTCACTACAGCAGCCTTGCGGACCACCGGGGCATCAAACCAACCGCAGCGGCGGTTACGACCAGTAGTTGCACCGTATTCGTTACCAATCCTACGGAGCACATCGCCCGTTTCATCCAAAAGTTCAGTCGGGAAGGGGCCGTTACCCACGCGGGTGGTGTAAGCCTTGACAACACCCACAACCTGGTCGATGGCCGTGGGGCCAATGCCGGCGCCGCAGCTTGCATAGCCTGCGACCGTGTTGCTGGAGGTCACGAAGGGGTAAGTTCCCTGGTCCACGTCCAGGATGGTGCCCTGGGCACCTTCGAACACCAGACGCTTGCCGGCCTTCACAGCGGCATAGAGCATGGCGCTCACGTCGCGCACAAAGGGCTTGATCTTCTGGCCCAGTTCCAGGTAATCCTTGATGACCTGTTCCGGATCGATTTCAGGAACATCGTACATCACCTTGAATTCTTCGTTATGAACCTTGGCCATAGCTTCAACGCGAGGGCGCAGTTCGCGTTCATCCATCAGGTCGCCCACGCGGACACCGATACGGTTCACCTTGTCGCTATAGCAGGGGCCAATGCCGCGGCCCGTGGTACCGATAGCGCCCTTGCCAGCCTTCTTTTCCTTAGCCTTGTCGAGGGTTGAATGGTACGGGAGCACCACGTGTGCGTTGTCGGCAATGAACAGGCGGCCTTCGGGGTTGATTCCCTTGGTGTGCAGGTCGGCAATTTCGGCCAGGGTCTGCACCGGATCCAGCACCACGCCGTTACCGATGACGCAAATCTTGTCATCATGCATAATGCCCGAGGGAATCAGGTGGAACACGAACTTCTTGTCGCCCACTTCCACGGTATGGCCTGCATTGGCGCCGCCCTGGAAACGCACAATATAGTCTGCGTCCAGAGTCAGAAAATCAACAACCTTGGCCTTGCCTTCGTCACCCCACTGGGAACCGATTACAACACGATTTGCCATATATCCTTCGTTTTTTGTCTTTCTAGTTAAACACGAAAATTCAAGCGCAGAGGCCTTCCCTGCGCCCTTTTTCGCCATAAAGATAGTAAGATAGCGGAGAACGATTAGGATGGAGGCCGTGATTTATGGCCGGGAATAAGGCTAAAAAAGGGATTTTTTTTCATTTTCCCATAATGTATATTTAAGACACGGGCCCAATATGAAACCTTGCACCACCGCCAAATTATTCGTCTTGACAACGCCATTGCTCCTTTGCCAATGCGATCGCTTTCCTGATCAAAATTATGACGATGTCCATGTCGGTTTACATATCGAATACCCGCCAGTTGCAGATTCATTAAAAATAACCGTCCGCAATGATGAAGAAGTTGTATTTCAATATGCAGGGGCGAACGAAATAAATCCAGTTTTTGCAGGCAATAGGCTAGACTCCGAATATGAACTTGAAATAGCATTTTTTTGTGATGACCAGTGGCAACGGGGAACCCCTTACCGCATAGAAGTCAAAAGCGGCCTTACGTCCATCTACCTAACGACGCGACCCGATGGCATCAGCCTATTCGATAATTTGTCCACAGGCAAATGTAAAGAATTGGCCGACTATAAAATAATAGAGAAAAATAGCTGACAAGTTCCTATGCGTGTATTGATTGTTCTGCTCCTCTTTTTGCTTAGCTCCTGCAGCGATATTTTTTCGTTCTTTTGGCCTGATTTAGAATGCACAACAAGTGTTGATGTATATAAGCCTAAAGGCGCCGACTCCTTGCATGTTGAAGTTTTAGCAGGTGATTCACTAATTTATTCAAAAAGTGACACAAACAATGTCCATTGGTACGAAGAGAACCGAGACATTGACAATTTTAACTGGACCGTGAATATGAATTTTTACTGGCCATCAGACTCCATCGAAAACAGAACTATCCATTTCTTTGTCAAGCGTCACAGCAACTCAAGCTTATATATACTCAGTCCAGAATATTCCCAAGAACAATCGCAATTCTTCGAATTGCAATATGACAACTTCTGCGACGATTAAATTATAATTTAACCATGCAAAAACACCCCGACCCAAACATTGCCCAGCCTATCCCCCATGTGGATCGGTTGACCTACGTCAAGCCGACGATTAAACGCCCGAATATCATCGTCGGAGATTTCACCTACTTTGCAGATACCGACTTTGAAAGCCATGTTACCCACCACTACGACTTTATCGGCGACAAGCTGATTATCGGCAAGTTCTGCCAGATTGCTGCAGGCGTGAAATTCGTGATGAACGGGGCAAACCACCAGATGAACGCGGCAACTACCTACCCCTTCTACATCTTCGGAACCTGGGAGCAGAAAGCCCCGACCCAAAGTGACTTGCCGCTCAAGGGCGATACAGTCATCGGGAACGACGTATGGATTGGCCAAAACACGACAATCCTCCCCGGCGTGCACATTGGCGACGGAGCGATTATCGGAGCCAATTCTGTGGTGGGCAGCAATGTAGAACCCTACACCATCGTGGCAGGCAACCCTGCCAAACAAATCCGCAAACGTTTCGACGAAGAACTTACCACACTGCTGCTTAAATTCAAATGGTGGGACAAGAGCATTGATGAAATCAACAAGCTTTTGCCGATTCTCACTTGCAGTGACCTAGAACAAATTAAAGCCGAGATTAAATCTCGGCTTGTATAAAGGGGTCGGGCGCGACGCTCGCCTTTACGGCAGTTGCGTCTTACGGAACTTCCACAGAATCGAGAATCTTCTGCACGACGGTTTCGGCGGAGACT
>CAMIWK010000061.1 GCA_946402415.1 uncultured Fibrobacter sp. | reverse complement strand
ATCAACGAGGCCAACCTCCAGATTATCCCGAACCGCCGTCGTTTCGGCCTGATTTCTACCATTCTGATCATTGCTTCCATCGCCTGCATCGCCGTCAAGGGATTCGACTTCAGCATCGACTTCACCGGTGGTCAGGTCTATACGATTCAGTACCAGGATGACGCCAAGCATGAGAAGGACCTGAGCGGTGCTCTCTCTGCCGCTGGCATTACCGGTGCCAAGGTCCGCACTCTGGGCGGTACCTCTGCCAACTCCTACCAGATCAGCATGCGCGCCTCCGATGACGCCCAGTTTGAACTCAAGATGGCTCAGGCCTTCGAAAAGGCCGGTCAGAAGTGCGAAATCGTGGCTCGCGACAACGTGGGTCCCACCATCGGTAAGGAACTCCGCTTCAACGCTATCTTGTCTGTGATTCTCGCCTGGCTCGGCATTCTGCTCTACGTGTGGTTCCGATTCGGCAAGTTCGGTCTCGGCTTCGGCGTGGCCGCTGTCGCAGGCCTTGTGCACGATACCATCATTACTCTCGGCTTCATCTCCGCATTCAGCCTGTCCTTCGACGGTGCCTTGATTGCGTCCTTGCTGACCATGATCGGTTACTCCGTGAACGACACCATCGTGAACTTCGACCGTATCCGTGAAAACACTGCAGTGTTTGGCTCCGGCAACTTCGGCGAGACCATCAACAAGTCTCTGAACCAGTGCTTCAGCCGTACCATGGTGACTTCTCTCACCACCTTGTTCGTGTGCGTGATCCTCGCCGTGAAGGGCGGTTCCTCTATCCGCGACTTCGGTCTGGTGCAGTGCTTCGGTATCCTCATCGGTACCTACTCCTCTGTGTGCTTCTGCTCTCCCATCGTTCTCTGGTGGAGCAAGAAGTTCAAGAAGGGTGTGTAACAGCGTCATCCTGAGTGGCGAAGGCCACGAAGGATCCAGACCAGAATTTCATCCCCGCATAAGCGGGGATTTCTTTTTTGTATGAGGGAAAATCCACCTATTCTTTATTCTTGACGCAGCGTATGGAAAAGCCGTTGTCCTTTTCTGCATAATCGGTGTGCGCTTCGTCGGTATCGTAGCGAAGGGTATACTTGGTCGCATATTCCTGCTTGTACTTTGTTGTAACATCCTCGGAGGCTGTCCAAAATTCCGCGATGGTGTCATTATTATAGTATTGATTGGTGGGGTTTGAGTATCGATCGCATTGCCGACGGCCCGCAGGGAGCGCGGCGAAGGAATAGTCGTCGGTACCGCTGCCTTTGAAATGCCCAAAGTTCCTCCAACCGTAAGGGGATTCATCGTGGGTGAGAGTGTCTTTAAGTTTTATACCGGCCTCATTTTGACGGACGTATGTCGTATCGTTGCCGTCAACAGCCACGAATAGCGCCTTCACTTCGTCTACGTTTGGCAAATGCCAGCCTTTGGGGCATACCCCACGGACAGGGTTGGTGTGTTGACAGATCTTGCCAAGACCGCAACCGCTACCGTTTTCATCCCACACGCCTGCGCTGTCTATGGCGGCACTCCATAGGTAGAGGCGTCCGTATATGAAGCAATATGCTAGGGTGTTGTCGTGGCAGAAACTGCTGGAGTCTAATGTTCCCGTAGGCTGTAGATAACGGTAGTTCAGGTTTTCTGCCATCCACACCTCGGAATAGTGAACTTTCCGTTCGTCATCGTCGATTTCGATGGTGGTGGTGGCGTAGACCTTGCCGTCACGCTTGTCCGTAAGGGTGTTGTTTTCCGGATCATATTCGCTTTCATCGGGTCCAGTGGGCAGTGGGTCCTCGCTGTTGGATGATTCTTCACTGCTGGAGGACTCTTCGCTACTAGAAGACTCTGGACTTTCCGGTTCTTCGCTGTCTGAAGACTCGTCATCTACTTCTTCACTGTCAGAGGATTCCTCTTCGTCGACATCCTCGCTACTACTAGATTTCTCGCTGTTGCTGGAACCAAATTCCAGTTCATCGGGGAGCCATTCGCCAAACGCACAGATGTAGTTCTTGTCCTGCACGCTGACAGTGTCTCCCTCTTTGTCGCTGGTGCATTTAGGCAGGTCATCAAGGGATGCGTATATATGACCCGAGTCAGCAGAACTGCCGCCGTCACCACAGGCCGTGAGGAATATGGCAAGGGTTGCCGTAATGGCAAAAGAAAGATTCCACCATATTTTTCGCATAGTCTCTCCTCTTGGATTTCTCTTGAATATACACTCTTTTATTTGAATGCGCAAGTATTTTACCAACCCTTAACCCCTAGATCCTAGCCCCTTTTACTATATTTACCCCGTTCGATAAAGGGGGCGCCTATGCTCAAGTATTACAAGATCGAATCGGGTCGTCTGGCGGTGGCACCGAGTGAAGATGCCGCAGACATCGTGATGATGGGCTCCCTCAGCCAGGAACAGCGCAGCGTCCTGGTCAAGGAATACGAGATTACCGAACATACCATCGCCTCTGCATTCGACTCCGACGAGCTTTCCCGTATCGAATACGACGACGATTTCACCACCATCGTGTTCAAGAAGCCCAAGAACTATTCCGCCGCCGACAACTTCCAGTTCCGGGTGGAATCCTTCGGCATTTTCATCTTCAAGGACTGGGTGCTTTTGTTGACTGACAGCGACATCCCGGTGATGGACGAGAAGCGCTTCTCCAAAATTGATAGCCTGAACACCTTCGTGCTGAAGGTCCTGAGCTACGCCATCTACCATTTCAACGAACACCTGAAAATTATCAACCGCATCAACGATGACTTGGAACAGCGGCTCAACACCTCCATGGAGAACAAGTACCTGCTTTCCATGTTCAGCCTGAACAAGGGCTTGATCTACTACGTGAGCGCCCTGAACAGCAACGACACCCTTTTGAAGAAACTCCAGATGGGCCGCAGCCTCAACTGGACCGAGGCCGAACGGGAACTGCTGGAAGACATCCAGATTGAGAACGGCCAGAGCTTGCAACAGGCAAACATTTACGCAAACATTTTGACATCCATGATGGATGCGCGTGCAAGCGTTATCAACAACAACGTGAACCAGTTGATGAAGAACTTGACCATCGTGACGATTTCCATATCGCTCCCGACGTTCTTTGCCAGTTTGTTCGGCATGAACGTGCAACTGCCCTTCGGTATGAACGGGGACGCCACCGTGGGTTCCCCGCTGGACTTCTGGGCCATTATCGCCGTGTGTATCCTGTCGGTGGTGCTGTTCCTCGGCTTCTGGATCCGACGGAAATAGTCGCGAGTCGCCAGTTCTCCCTAAGCCCCTTCTGCAAGACGAATCTTTAGACGGCTATGGTACACACCGTCTTCTACATAGGCGTTGTATTCGGCTTTATCTATGAAAAGCATTTCTAGGCGCTTCTGGAAAGTGGATAGTCCAAGACCGCTTGCTTTTTTTGGAGACTGGTGTACTTTCGGGAAATTCGAATTGGCGGTTTCAAGGACAAGCTCGTTTCCCTGTTGCCAAATGGAAATGTGGGCAAAGCTTTTCCCTTTGGGGTTCTTGCTGTGCTTCAATGCGTTTTCCATTAGGGGCATGGCCATCAGGGGTGGAATCATTATCTTCGGATTTTCAATCTTCACGTTGAATTGGTAGTCAAAGTTACTGTCTAGCCGTAGTTTTTCCAGATTCCCGTACATTTGCAAAATTTCTACGTCCTCTTCCAGAGTAATAGCTTCATCGGCTGTTTGGTAGAGCATGACCCGTAAAAGTTTTGATAGTTCCGTCATGGCGTTTTCTGCCCGCTTAGAATCTATCTGGATTAGTGCAGAAATGTTGTTTAGGGTGTTGAAAAGAAAATGTGGAGAAAGTTGGCTCTTTAAAAAGTCCAGTTCATACTGCACCTTGGAACGGCTCTGCTCCCTCAGCATAAACGCCCTCAGGAACTGCCTGAACACAAGGTGATAGCTAACACTAATCAGGCACACGATGCACACGAAGATGAACATCGAGAGAATAGTCCAATAACTGAAATGGTTCTTGATGGAGGAATAGCAGTACTCTGTAAAGAAATAGCCCCAGGTGTTTTCGGGAGTCCTGTCAATAAGGAACATGATCACTTCTCGTAAAAAAGAGAATAGGGCAATCAATAGGGCGTTGTAAACAAAGTAAAGGAAATAGTGTTTGCGGAAAACACAGTCGGGCACCAGGATTTTCTGGTTCAGCGAAAAGATGGCTATCATGGAGAATAGAGGGTAGTAGAAATTCACCAGGTTTCGCAAATTGTAGTTGGATTCAGATGTGTAATTCGGATCCAATAGGAATAAGGTCGGAAAAACAAGGATAAAGGTGATGACCAGCAAGGGCAGCACGAAGGAGGGAACAGAGAACTTTATCTGTTCTTCGCGTTCCATCACGTCAAGCAATCTTTTTTCCAGCTTGTCGAAGTCCGTTTCCCGGAGTTTTTCAAAACTCAGGCGATTTTTGCTGAAAAAGCGTTTTATGGCGCTGTTTTTGTCCTTTTCTGGTTCCATAATGACAAAAATAGGTCCAAAAAGGCCCCCGTTAAAGGCCAGAATGACAAATTTATGACAAAAACGCGAAATTTTCCGACAAAAGTCAAATTAAACTTTTGCAGGGGGTAGGGCCCTTTCTGACACTCCAGGGGGCAAATGGAGGTAGATTTATAGGCGAAAAGAAAAGGATCTGCTATGAACGCCGCTACCTATACACGTGATGAAAGAAGTACCTATTTTCAGTACCTGGAAGATATTTCCGCCATTCCTCTGCTGACCCCGGCACAGGAAAAGGTATTGATTAAGAAGGTCAAGGAAGGTAGCCGCGAGGCTTTGGATTTGTTGGTAAAATCCAACCTTCGTTTTGTGGTGAACATTGCCAACCTCTATAAGGGTCAGGGTCTGGAAGTGGGTGAACTCATTAGTGAAGGCAACATGGGCCTTATCGAGGCCGCCCGCCGTTTTGACCCCAGTCAAAAAATCAAGTTTATCAGCTACGCCGTGTGGTGGGTCCGTCAGAACATCACCCGCGCCATTGCCGAAAAGGGCCGTATGGTTCGCATTAGCGCCGAAAAGGAACTGATTCTTCGCCGATTCAACAAGAAGGGCGGTAAGCTCAAGCAGGTGGTTGGCGGAAGCTATGTTTTAGACAGCGAAAGCTTGGAAGGGGTCTCCAAGTACAAGGGCGATGCCATTGATAAGGTTTTGATGATGGGAAATCGTACGTCTTCTCTGGAGGCTCCCGTTGGTGAAGACGGTGATTCCACGTTGGGCGATTGCATTCCCTCTATGGATTTTTGCACCGAGGACCTGGCGGAACGGAATAACCGTCGCGAAGTTTTCGAAAAGGTTCTGGACAAGAATCTGGACAAGCAGGAACGGGATATCCTCAAGCTCTATTATGGTTTCAAGATGGATAGCGACCTGAATCTGAAGGAAATTTCTCCTATGGTGAAGCTGTCCAAGGAACGTGTCCGCCAGCTCAAGGAAAATGCCCTTGCTAAACTCCGGAATGGCCGCATCCAGAAAATTCTGGATGAAGCCGCTTAAAAGTTTTTCTCCTCTCTCTTATTATCAAAAACCGGCCTTTATGGCCGGTTTTTCCCGTTTTTGGGGGCCTGGTGGTTTCCGATAAATTGTATCTTTTGGACATGATTATCAATAGCTCGATTTTGCGCAAGACGCTTGTTGTTTCCCTTGCCGCTCTGGGACTTGCCTCAGCCGCCGAGAAAAAGGCTACGCCCCCTGGAGATTTCTACGATGAGGTTTCTAGGCTAAACAAGGTCTTTTCAGAAGTGAACCGCAAGTATGTGGAGGATGTGAACCCTACGGAACTTACCGATGCCGCCTTGAATGGCATCCGGAATATCCTGGACCCCCATACGACGGTATTTACGCCCAAGGATTACGAGGGGCTGAAGGTTTCCATGGAAGGCAAGTTCGGTGGCGTGGGCATCACCATCAGCCTGCGTGACAATATCCTCACGGTGATTTCTCCGCTTTCTGGGACTCCCGCCTTTAGGCTAGGCATTCGGGCCGGCGACCGTATCCGTAAAATCGACGGCAAGGATACCAAGGGCCTTTCTCTGGATGACGCCGTCAGCAAGCTTCGCGGAAAGATCGGTACCGACGTGACCGTATCCATCGAACGCGAAGGCGTGCCTGAACTGATGGACTTTACCATTACCAGGGCTGAGATTGTGGTACACGCCGTCCCTTACTACGGTATGGTTAGTAACGACATCGGCTACATCAAGCTCGCCACCTTTAGCGACAAGACCCTGAGCGATGTGGAAAACGCCATAAAGAGCCTGCAAAAGCAGGGTATGAAAAAGCTGATTCTGGATATGCGCTACAACCCCGGTGGACTTTTGAACCAGGCTATCGAGATCAGCGAGCTTTTCTTGAAGCGGGGGAACGTGATTGTCAGTACCAAGGGCCGTACCCAGAAGACCGAGAGCCACGCCCGCAAGGACGGCATTGTGAAGCCTGATATGCCGATCGTGGTGCTTGTGAACCAGGGCTCTGCCAGTGCCGCCGAAATCGTGTCCGGCGCCCTACAGGATTGGGACCGCGCCTTGATTATCGGAAAGACTTCTTTCGGTAAGGGTTCCGTACAGACCATTTTCCCGTTGGACAACCAGGGTAACGCCCTGAAGCTCACCACGGCCTTTTATTACCTGCCTTTTGGACGCTGCATCAATAAGCCCGAGAACGGCATCAAGGGTCTGAAAATTCTGGAAGATGAATACGCCGAAGGTGAAGAAGGCGAAGCCAAGGCCGATTCTGTAAAGAAGGACACCGCTAAGGTGGACACCTTCTACACCAACAACGGGCGCATGATGTTCGGCGGTGGAGGAATCACTCCGGACGTGGACGTGGATCTTTCCCCCATGCCTTGGGTGGTCCAGGTCCAGGAACGGATGGCCATGTACTTTAAGTTTGCGGTGAAGGTGCGCCCAGGTCTCGACAAGTCCGGCGTCAAGATGGATGCCTCTTGGGAAGTTCCTGATTCCCTATATACCCAGTTTAAGGAATTCTGCCTGAAGGACACCAACTTCATGAAGGTGAAGAGTAATGCCCTGGTAGGCGTGGATCAGCTGGAAAAGAGCATCATCCAGGAACAGAACTATATGGGCGACAGTTCCAAGACCATTACAGATTCCACCTTGGCCGCCCGCCTTGCTGACATGAAGAACGCCCTGGAAGTAAGGCGTGAAGCCCAGTTCGATGAGAACAAGGAATACATCAAGGACGGAATCAAGCGCGAGCTCCTGACTGCCATGGTGAACGATTCCGTAAGTACGGCATTCTCCCTGAAGCGAGATGAGCAGCTGAAAGAGGCCGTCAAATACTTGAGCGATATGAACCTCTTTAAGAAGGCTATGGCCGCTCCCGCCAAGAAACAGGCCGAAGCCAAGGCCGGTGCCGCCAAGAGCGACAAGCCCGCCGCAAAGGACAACAAGAAAAACAAGTAGGTAATCTTTGGTCGAATTGATGAACAGTTCTGCTGAATCCTTGGGACGCTTTGTCCGAAGGTTTTTCCGCACGGTCATCAACTACATCAAGTTCGTGTGGGAACTGTTCAAGAACATTCCCGGCGCTTTCTCCAATTTCCACACCACCGTGGAGCAGATGCAGGTGGTGGGCATTACCAGCATTCCGGTGGTGTTTGCGGCGTCCATGGCCACGGGAGCTATCATGTCGTGGCAGCTGGCTTACCAGTTCGGCGATATGATCCCTATGATGTTCGTGGGTATGGCTGTGGGAAAGTCTGTGATGGTGGAGCTTTGCCCCATTCTCACTGCGATGGTGCTGGCAGGCCGTATTGGCGCATCCATGTGCTCGGAGCTTGGAACCATGGCGGTGACCGAACAGCTAGATGCCTATAAGGTGCTGGGACTTAGCCCCTTCAAGTTCCTGTTGGCGCCTCGCCTTATCGCCACCGTCATTATGCTACCGGTGCTGACGGTCATTAGTATTTTTATCGGTATCGTGGGTGGTTACGAGGTGGCCCACTTGTACAAGGAAGTTTCCTGGTCCGTGTTCTTCTACGGCGTGCGCATGTTCTACCACAACTGGGACTTGGTGGTGGGCCTTATCAAGGCTACTCTTTACGGATTCTTTATTTCTAGCTATGCCTGCTTCTTTGGCTATTACACCCATAGCGGTGCCGAGGGCGTAGGCAAGAGTACCAAGGCCACCGTGGTGGCCGGCATGACCAGCATTCTGATTGGCGGATTCACCCTGTCCAAGTTGTTGCTGGTATAGCCCCATGCTGTTTCCAAAACGCAAAAGAAAAGAGTATACGGGCCACAAGGTTGTGGACGTGGAGCTACTTGTTGGCCGAGTTCTGGAGAAGTTCAAATTGGCCGAAGAAATGCAGTTCCAGAGCCTTTCGGAACGGTTCCAGGAGGTGGTGGGGGAGCTTGTTTTTCCTCACGTAAAACCACTAGAAATTAAGAAGGGAATTCTCTCCCTGAAGGTGGATAATTCCGCCTGGAAAAGCGAGTTGTTCCTGCAAAAAAAAGCTATAATTGACAAGTGTAATTTGATGCTCGGAAGCCCTGTAATTCAGGGCATCCGCTTTGTCTAGTTTAGTACAGTAGAGGCGAAAGCCTCAGAGGAAATATGGCAGAAGAATCCGAAGAAATGAAGAAGGCCGAAGAAGCCTACAGCGGTTCCAGTATTACCGTTCTGGAAGGCCTAGAGGCTGTGCGGGTACGCCCCGCTATGTACATCGGTTCCACTGATATCCGCGGTCTGCACCACCTGGTATGGGAAGTGGTGGACAACTCCGTGGATGAAGCCCTGGCGGGTTTCTGCAGCCATATCGAAATCTCGATTTTGCCGGGCAACGGCATCCGCGTTACCGATAATGGACGTGGTATTCCTACCGACATCCACCCCAAGGAACACATTGGCACCATCGAGGTGGTGATGACCAAACTTCACGCCGGTGGTAAGTTTGACAGTAATTCCTACAAGGTTTCCGCAGGTCTCCACGGCGTGGGCGTGAGCTGCGTGAACGCTCTTTCCAACAAGCTTATCGTTACCGTCCGTCGCGACGGCAAGGTGGTAAAGCAAGAATTCTCCCGTGGCATTCCCTGCGGCCCACAGGTTGAGGTAGGTCCCTCTGACGGTACTACCGGTACCAGCGTTGAATTCTATCCGGACGATTCCATCTTTACCGAGACGGTCTACGTCTATGACACTTTGGCCACCCGCTTCCGGGAACTGGCCTTCTTGATGAGTGGGCTCCGTCTGACCCTTACCGATGAGCGTGACGAAGAAAAGCGTTCCGAGACTTTCTGCTACCCGGGTGGCGTTTCCGAGTTCGTGCGCTACGTGGATGAGCACCGTACGCCCCTGTTCAACGAGCCCATCCACCTGGTGCTTCCTGACGGTCAGTACCCACTGGAAGTGGCCATGTGGTACAACGACGGCTATCAAGAAAACTTCTTTAGCTTTGTGAACAACGTGAACACCTACGACGGTGGTACTCACGTGACGGGCTTCAAGACCGCCCTTACCCGTGTCATTGGCAAGTTCGCCCAAGACATGCCCAAGGGCAAGAAAGAGGCCCAGATTACTGCCGATGATATTCGCGAAGGCCTTACCGCCGTTATCGCCATCAAGGTTTCACAGCCCCAGTTCGAAGGCCAGACCAAGCGCAAGCTGGGCAACTCCGAAATCGCAAGCTATGTGAACAGCGCCTTCGGTGCCAAGCTGGAAGAATTCTTCCAGGAAAACCCGGCCGCCATTAAGGTGATTCTCGACAAGGTCTACAACGCAGCCGTTGCCCGTGAGGCGGCACATCGCGCTCGTAACCTCGCCCGCCGCAAGAACATTCTTGAAAGCGGCGGACTCCCGGGCAAGCTGGCTGACTGCAGTAGCCGCGACCCCAAGGAATGCGAAATGTTCATTGTGGAGGGCGACTCTGCAGGTGGTTCCGCCAAGATGGGCCGTAGTCGTGAATTCCAGGCTATTCTACCGCTTCGAGGCAAGATTCTGAACGTGGAAAAAGCCAGCCTTCACCGCGTGCTGGATACCGAAGAAATCCAGAATCTGGTAAACGCCATCGGCACAGGCATCGGTACCGAATTCAAGATCGAGAAGCTCCGTTACCACAAGATTATCATCATGACCGATGCCGATGTGGACGGCTCACATATCCAGACCTTGCTTTTGACGTTCTTCTTCCGCTATATGCGTCCTCTGATTGACAAGGGACATATCTTCTTGGCTATGCCACCCCTGTACAAGCTGAAGGTGGGCCAGAAGGAACGGTACCTTTTCGACGAAAACGAGAAGGACAAGGTTATGTCCGAGGTGGAAGACAAGAAAAACGTGACTATCACACGATTCAAGGGTCTAGGCGAAATGTCCCCGGAACAGCTGAACGAAACCACTATGGATCCCTCCAGGCGTTTCTTGAAGCAGTG
>CAMIWK010000060.1 GCA_946402415.1 uncultured Fibrobacter sp. | reverse complement strand
TTTGCCACGACGGATTCCAATATGGTGGAAATCACGCACCTGAAGGGGCTCCGTATGGATTTGCGTTACGGGACCTTCAACAACGTGACAGGGCACGATCTTTATTGCGGAGTGCAGCGAGCCTTTATCCACAAAGATGCATTGCCTAAACTAAAGCGTGCTATCAAGATTATGGAGCGAGAAATGCCAGGCTCCACGCTGGTCATATTCGATGCCTCCCGCCCCCTGTACGCCCAGTCGGCCTTGAAGCGGACCGTGGCAGGAACGCCCTATTCCAACTTTGTTTCTTCGGGTGTGACTGGCGGACTCCACAATTATGGATTGGCGCTGGATCTGAGTATCACCGACAGCGAAGGTAACCTGCTGGATATGGGAACCGACTTTGATTCCTTTGAACGCTGCGCTGGGGAGGTAGGGGAGGCCGATGCGCTCCAGAGCGGACGCTTAACCGGGCAGCAGGTGAATAACCGCAAGATTCTTCGCTCTATTATGACCCGGGCAGGTTTTGTTCCGTTGGGGAGCGAATGGTGGCATTTCAATGCCTACACCCGAGCCTATACTAAGGAACACTACTCTCTCTTCCCTTTATAAGACCGTTCGCGCTAAAATCAGGTACAAATTCTCCGGTTTGCGCTCACTCTCACAACCACGCCTCGTTAATACGAGGCGCTTGTTGCTCACAAAAGACCGTTCGCGCTAATAAGACCGCTCGCACTAAAATTAGGGGCAATTTCTCCGGCCGGTGCTCGCTCTCGCCTCCGCAGTCGATTAATATCGACTGTTCCGGCTCACGGGTAACTTTTATCGTGTTGGAGCAAGAGCTGCCTTCAGGGCGCGGATAGCGTTTCCGCGGTGACTGATGGCCTTCTTTTCTTCAAGTTCCATCTGAGCGAAGGTGCGGGTCTCGCCATCGGGCACAAAGAGCGGATCGTATCCGAATCCCATGTCGCCTACGGGGGCATGGTTGATGGACCCGCGGCACTCTCCCTCGAAAATGCGGGGCTCGCTGATGTTGAACTGTTCGCCGTTTTTCGTGACGGTCTGGTACGAAAGGGCGCAGAAGTATCGGGCTCTGCGGTCTTCGATGCCTTCCAGCTTTTTCAGGAGAAGATCGTTGTTGCTGGTGTCGTTGCCGTGTCCACCGCTGTAGCGGGCGCTGTAGATTCCCGGTTCACCATTCAGGGCGAAAACTTCCAGTCCGGAGTCATCGGCCAGCACAGTGGCCTCGATGCCCCGTTCCATAAGCCAGCGGGCGGTGGTGCTGGACTTGATGATGGCGTTTTCGGCAAAGGTCTTGCCGTCTTCTACGATGTCCCCGTCAAAACCGATATCTTTCAGGGTTTGAAATTCGTAGTGGTCGGTTCCAAGGATATGGGCGAAGTCCCTTATTTTACCGGCACTTCCGGTAGCGATAACAAAAAGATGCTTCATTTTGAACTCCGAACTAATAGCGCTCGGGCTTCATGACAATGAGGATCGCGTCTATGACAACGCCGATTCCACCCAGACCAACGGTGCAGAGCCAAAGAATGCCGGTCCAGATTTTGCCCTCGTAAAAGCGGTGGATTCCCAGGTATCCAAGAAATACGCAGAGAAGCAGCGCTATCCACTTGTTGTGTTCACCTTCGGCGACCATAAAGACTCCTTGTTGTGGACGGGTAATATAGAAAAGAGAGGCTCACGCTCTGGGGTGGGTCTTCTTGAAGGCCTGCTTCAGCCGTTCCGCATTCACGTGGGTGTAAATCTGGGTGGTGGAAATGCTGGAATGCCCCAGCATTTCTTTTACGCTCATGATTTCGGCTCCGTTTTCCAGCAGGTGGGTGGCAAAGCTGTGGCGAAGCACATGGGGACTAGCCTTGCCTTCCCAGCCGATTTCCCGGAGCAGGTTCTGGATGTCGTTTCGGAGGGTCCGAATACCGTAGGGCTTGCCTTCTTCACTTAAGAAAACGTATCCGGTGGTAGTGGGCATGTGGCCTGCTTCGGTCAGCTTGGCCTTGAAAAGTCCAAGTTTTTCTACCAAGGCGTCGGTGATGGGGACGATTCTTTCTTTGTTGCCCTTTCCTAGCACCCGGACCAGACGTTCCTTTTCCCGAAGGCGGTCCCAGGTCAGGCTTTGGCATTCCGAAATGCGGAGCCCCGAACCGTAGATGAGCTCCAGCAGAACCCTGGCGCGGACCTGCGGAAGTGTGGCGTCGGCAGGTAAATCGGGAAACTTTTCTTCGGAAAGGTCCTTCTGGCTGAGGAACGATACCAGACGCTTGGGTCGCTTGGGCATGGGAATGTTTCCTGCCGGGTTGGTCTCAAGGATGGAGGAACGGACCAGGTATTTTCCAAAGCTCTTTAGGGCGGCCAGGTGCTCGCAGATGCTTGTAGGGGCAAGCTTCTGCTGCATTTTCAGGTTCCACACGAATGTTTTGACCTGCATCTCCGAAAAGGATTCCAGAAGGGCGCCTTCGCCCACCATTCCCAAGAACTTGTCCAGACTCTTGCGGTAGGTGTCAATAGTCTTGGGCGAAAACCGGCGCTGGGTTTCCAGGTAGGTCAAAAAAATGGATATGTGGTTTTGAAGGTCCATTTCGTTACATCTGTGACTATGAAAAAATCTATTTTGATTCTGTAAAAATGTCAATGGCATTGAATAATTTTTGTGGATTCCTTCGCCTGCGTCCCTGGCATGCAGTTTTATTTCTCGTGGCTGCATTTCAGGTGCTTGCTGTGGATCGTGTAGCTGGGGCAAATGCGACCCTAGATGTTGAACCGGGTGCCCGTTCTGCGGCTCTCGGTTCAGCTACGATGGCAGTAGACGGGGATTACCTGGGCCTGGTTTCCAATCCATATCAGTTGTCAGGCGTCAGATATGGCTGGGCTAGCTTTTCCCATACGGCCTATTTTGAAGATACCCAATACGATTTTGCGTCGGCGGCAGTCCCTCTAGGTGAGGGGCAGGGCCTTGGCATTTCCTTTGCCCGCTTTGGCGCCGATGACATTCCCTATATCCGCGAGGGGGAACCTATTCCCGAGGGGAGCGATTACAATACCCTGTCCTATGCGGACTGGATGTTTTCCGTGACCTTTGGCCGCAGGATTATGGACCGTTTGGATATAGGCGTGGGCTTTCATGGATTGTACCGGGAGATGGACCAGACCGGCTGGGGCTTCCGTGGTGATGCCGGTTTGCGTTACCGCCTGGTGGATCGGCTGTTCGTTTCGGGACTCTTGAAGGGTTGGACCTCTTCGGCTGTTACCTGGGAATCGGGGGAGGTGGAGTATAGCTCTCCGGAGTTTTACCTGGCGGCTAACTATTCCTTGCCGGTATCTTACCTATACGGAACTTTGGGACTTTACTGGCAGAGTGCCGGGTGGTTCCATCACGAGGCTCGGGCTCTGGATTTTGATACCGACGAGGACACCGGCGGCCGTCTTTGGGATGATCCTGTGGACTGGCTTTCCGGTGGACGTGGCGGTGTAGAATTCACTTTCGATTTTGGTCTTTCCTTAAGGGCGGGCCTCAGCAGTTTCTCCACATTCCGGAGCGTAACCGCAGGTGCAGGTCTTACCATTATGAAATTCCTGCGGGTGGACTACGCCTTTGAATCTCACCCGGTACTGTCTCCGGTCCATCGGGTGAGCGTAAGCATCAGTCCGTACCTGTTCTCCCATCCAGAAAAAAGCGCCCAAGCTCGGGAGCCCCTGATGACTGAAGTTCCCCAAGAAAAGGAAATTATGGAGGAATCTGCTCCTGAGGAACCGGAAACGTCGCCGTCTCAAAACGAGCCGAAAAACGTGGAACATCAGGAAGAAATTTCGGATAGACCGCCAGCCGGTGGAGTCTATTGGGAAGAATAAACCTTGTTTTTTTATTAAAAAAGCATAAAATCCTTTAAATTTGTTTAATTTTGGTTATATTTTGACCATGAATCCTTTGAAGAACTACCGCGAAGTCGGAATTTTTGATCTTTTATCCGCCCCCCTCAACCCCATCGGAGCTTTTGATGCGGAGCAGTTCAAGAAGGACGTTCGCACCTTGATCGATTCCAACCCGGACGACAAGTTTGTCGCTGTAGATTTGATGGGCCTGGATTTTGTCTATAGTGATGCCTACAATGCCTTTATCCAGTTTCAGCAGGAACTGTCCGCCAAGGGCGGTATGTTGGCCCTGCTTTCTAACAGCAAGACCATCGCTGACGGTCTCATGAAGGCGGGTCTCGCCTCCAAGTTGAAGGTGTTCTCTTTCGAAGCGGAAATGATGTCCTTCTCTCTGCACAGTCAGTCCCCGGAACAGGAAAGTTCTTCTGGAGTGGCAGAGGAACCTGCGGTATCTGCTGTTGCTTCCCAGAATGTGGGTGGTGGGGCTGCTCCTGCCAAACGGAGTGAAAGAAAGACGGGCTTGAACAGGCGCTTTACCAAGAGCTTCAACGCTATTATCCGGAACAAGGAGAGCGATCTGGACAAGAAGGGGATGAATGATCTTTTTGAAGAGGCCCCGACGACTCATAAAATCGCTCCTGTGGCCGTAGTTATTGTATTGCTCCTTGCTGCCTTGGCTGTGTTCCTCTTAATGTGATGAATGCCTGTCGAGTTTTCGGAATACCGCTGCAAACGCAAGTATAAGTCGGGAACCCACAAGTTTCCTTTGTTTCGGTTGATTCTCTTAGGGCTAGTTCTTTTGCTGGCCTACCATTTGGGATTTTTTTCCATGGTGGTGGAAAAGCTTCCCCTTCCCGGAATGGACAATGCCCCGGAAGGCCCCTCCTGGAAAGTGGCCTGTGAGAAATACTCGGGGAAGGCTTTTGATCTGGATGGGGACCTTGCCCAGTGTTCCTGGTTTGTCAAGGACTCCATGGCGGAATTGCCAAATGTGTTCTTGCGTTATGTGGCCTCCCTTCGCGAGGGGCCTGTTTCCTCCCTTCATTGGGTTGCTCCCATAGGGAATTTTTCAAAGGCCCTTTTTGTACTTCACGAGGATTCCGCTTCAAGGGCTTACCTGCATATTCCCATGGCGGATTCTTCTATGGTGTGGATTGACGCCTCTACGGGCTGCCGTTTCCCGGGATTGTGTCCGGAGCAACCTTTGGGCTGGTCCTCTCTTTCCATTTCGGAGGATTTCGATTTTAGCGGGCAGGAGGCCCTGTTGGCTATGGATAAACTAGGTGGTGTGGGGGAGGCTCCCGTACGTCCTATCCTTCCGGGGAAGGTTATTGCGTCGGGAAAAGATTCCCTGGGCCATTTTGTTGAAATTGATCACGGGTATAACGTAAGTTCAAGAATGTCGGGGCTTTTCCGTTACGATAGGGATTCCATAATGCTTTCGCCGGGAGACAAAGTGGATGTCCAGACACTAGTGGGGCGCATTGCTCCCAAAGACGGTTCTGCCATTTACCTGGCCATTCGGCGCAATGGACATTTTGTTCGCTGGAAAGATTTCTTTGCGGAGAGTCATCCAGTGGATTCTGCCAAAATTTCTAAATTCAAGGAACAGATTGGCCTGTAACGCAGGCTCGAGGTCTTTGTGGTATTTCTGAAAAGAACATCGTTGTTTTTTCTTTTGGGTATGCTATTTGTCGTAGCGTGTACCCAGGATGACGATGGTCCCATAGATGTGACTAATTCTACGGAGGTTTTTCAGGGAGAGGGTTTTTTCCTATTGGCGGATCTGGATTCCGGCAGTTTAATCCATTTGGTGAGTGACACCCTGTATGTGCACCTAGACAGTATCTGGTCTTTTTCCAACTGTGCGCTATCGAATATTTATTTCGATGTTCAGAGAGAAGATACGGTCCTTGCGCTTCGCCCGGTAATACATTATCAGACAAAGGTGGAAGACTGTGCCGCTCCCATGTACAGGCCGGATACGGTCATCAAGTCGATGATGTCGAAAAGCGTGATAGAGGGAATTTCGCAAATCAACATCTATAACGATCTGGATTCCCTGCTGGATACAATTTTAGTACGGCGTGGTGCATTTAAGTTGGACACGTTCAAGATATTTGTAGATTCCCTTTTCGATTCTCTGGATGTCCTGCCTTTTAGGACCAAGGGCTCTCCCTCTCTTTTAAAGGTACTGGATTCTTTGACTCCGAGAGTCTACTATTGGCGGCCTATGAAGTCGGTTTGCAAGTTTACTATGGACAAGTGTGACAAGGTTGTCCCCGACACGATTTTCCCGAGGTCGTGGAGCCTGACGGATACGACTTTGGTTCCGATGCGGCAGAAGTGTGCCGATTCCACTTTGTTCTACTGTAAGTCGGCGGGCTGGGTAGATGATTCTAGTTCGCTGGGCTCGGTATATGAACGCAAGGATACCTTGTGGTACACGCACCTTTACTATGTGGAAAAAATACCCGAATGCGGAGCCGTCAATTACTTTGAGACGTCGGCTTACGGCACTTTGAGAGAGATGAATGTTATTCGGGAACTTTATACTCCAGACAAGACAGAAAAATTCTGTGGTCCCTCGACCCAAAAGGATATGTTCTGGTACGATTTAAGTCTTGGATATGCGGTTCCGGATAGTATCAGTATGGATTCCCTGCGGGGCGTTTGGAACAAGGCGACGGTGAGTACCGCCAAAAAGAAGACTCGCTGATTCTTATGATGATCAATTCGATTGAATATACCTTTGCCTCTGAAATCGCCGAGGCCGACTATCCGGTTATTTTGGAAAGTCGGATTTTTAGGGATTGGCTTTCTGCGACAAGCGAAAAATTCAGGATTTCTAAGATTCATTTCACCTCGGTGGACTATCTGCGTAACGGCCACCAGCCTCTTTTTATAAAGTTGAATGCCACGGCGACGCTTCCCGATGGTCGCCCTGTTCATGGCATTGTCCTTGTGAGGGGGAATGCCGTCGGCATTCTGGTGGTGCTTCGCTGTGAAGGCAAGAAGTATCTACTGCTGGTACGTCAGCCCAGGTTCGCTATTAGCGAACAGGCTTCCTTGGAGATTCCGGCGGGAATTCTTGACTGGACTGGGGATTACCGCAAGGTGGCCTTGTCTGAACTAGAGGAAGAGGCTCAAATCAAGGCTGACGATTCGGAACTGATAGACCTGATGGATTTTTGGTACCAGGGAAAGAGCGAGGGCTTTGCCGCCAGTTGCGGACTTTTGGATGAAAGAATTCGTTTGTATGCTATTGAGCGGGATGTGACTCCCGAACAGCTTGCCGCCATGGACGGCAAGGATCAGCAATACACTGAAGAAATAGAGTGGATTAAGACGGTGGTGCTCCCTTACGAAGAAGCGGCCCGGCAGTTCATCGATGGAAAGAACCTGATTGCGTTGTTCCTGTATGAACGGTGGCTGGGGGCTACCAGTTCCCGAGATTGTTGACGGTCAGTCCCGCAAAGAAAACCAACAAATACCCGTACCACAGATAGGTGAGCACGTAGTTTAGGCCACGTTTGTAGGCCTTAGGCTCGTTTTTGTTCTTTTCTCGAATACGTACAATATTCTTACGTAGATAAAAAACGGATACGGCGATGCCGATAAGACTAGCGAGTATCAAAAGAACGTAAATCATGGGTGAAAATTTACTAATTTTTCCTTGCTAAAACTTAAAAGGAACCGTTATGGATAATATTACCCAGATTTGGAAAAAAATACAGTCCCCTGAGTTTAATCCTGCGACAGATATGGGTTTGGTCGAACAGGTGAAGCAGGTCGCACTGACCTCCCAGGAGCCCGCCAAGGTGAGCTTTGGTACATCCGGCTGGCGTGGCGAAATCGGTTCCGAATTCACTCTCCGCAACCTTCAGGTGGTGGGTGCCGCTATAGTTCGTCTATACAAGGAAGCTACCCCGGAACTTTTCGAGGCCCTCGGCGTCAAGGACTTTGCCGAGCTTCAGAAGAGGGGCGTAGTTGTCGGTCACGACAACCGCCTTCTGGGTCACGAGTTCTGCGAAGCCGTGGCCGACCAGTTTGCTAAGGCCGGCGTGAAGGTCTACTACGGTGGCGAGATGCCCACTCCGGAGTTTAGCGCCTGTATCGAGATGCTGGGTGCCGCCAGCTCCATCAACATGACCCCGAGCCACAATCCGAGCCACTACAACGGCATCAAGTTCAATCCGGCTGACGGCGGTCCTGCGGGTCCGGAAATCACCAACGTCATTACCAGGCTTTCTAACGAAATGATGGCCTCTTGGAAGTTTGAACCGGTGGGCAAGGTTGACTGGGAAATTATCGATTCCCTCAAGATTTACAAGGAATTCCTCATCAAGCAGGGAACCATCAAGTTTGACCGCATCAAGGAATTCATCAAGAAGGGTCGCCTGACCCTCGTGTGTGACCACGTGCACGGCTCTACCCGCCGCCGCCCGGCCGCGCTGCTCGACAATCCGGAATGCCTCATCACTCTCCGTAACGAGGATGACTCCCTGTTTGGCGGTATCGCCCCCGAGCCATCCAGCAAAAACCTGGAAAAGGTCCGCAAGGTGCTGGATGAGAGCAAGTCCTGGTTCCGCCTGGGCGCCATCTTTGACCCGGATGGTGACCGTATCCGCTTCTACGACGGCACGCGCGAAATCGACATGAACCAGTTCGGCGCCATTGCGTTCCACTATATGGCCACCTGGCGTAAGGAACAGGGCTGTGTGGCCAAGTCCGTGGCAACCTCCAACTTTGTGAACATTATTGCCGAAAAACTGGGCGTGCCCGTGATGGAAACTCCGGTGGGCTTCAAGAACTTCCGCCCCTGGCTTTCCCGTAACGCCAAGCAGAAGGCCCTGGTTGCCTTTGAAGAATCCGACGGCATCTCGGGCCTGAACAATACCCTTGAGAAGGATGCCCAGTTCGGCCTTCTTATCGCTCTTGAAATCATGGCCACCACGGGCAAGAACCTGGGTGAGTACTTGGATGCCCTGTACGAGGAATATGGCCGATTCTATCCGACCCGCTCCGGTTTCGAAGTGGACAAGTCCCTGGTGGGCGAACCCTTGAAGGCCAAGGTGAACGCTATCGCCGACATCGCGAAGCCGGGTGCAAAGGTCATGGTCGGTAACAATGAGAAGACTGTGAAGCAACTCCTGACGCTTGATGGCGTGAAGGTCATTTTCGATGATGACTCCTGGATGCTGGTGCGTCCGTCGGGTACCGAACCTAAGGTACGTATTTACACCGAATGCCGCGAACCGGATGAAAAGGACCCGATGTTCGAGGCTGCCAAGGCTCTGTTCTTCAAGAATTAGGGATTGTTTGAGTTTTAACAAAAAAGGAAAAGACGATGAAAAAACTACTATGCATGCTTTTTATGGCCTTTGCCGTGTTGAGCTTTGCACAAGAGGGTGCAAAACCTGAGTTTCAGGCTTTTTCAGGCTCGCTTCTGAAATTGAAGCCGGCAGAGAATGGATGGCAGAAGTTTTCTCTGAAGGTCGAGGTGGCGCCCTGGGCTTTCCAGGCCATTGGTGAAGTCCATATCGTGGCCGGAGACCCGGAACTTCTGAACACCGCCCTTTATGACGGAACGGTTTATTCCGTTGTTGCCTATATTCCCTCCACTGCGGCAGGAACCGATGGGAAGGAATACCAGGTTGGTGTGTTCGATATGATGCTGTTCCTGGAAGATGAACCGACCCAGGTTCGCAACGTGAAGTTCAGGTTGTTGCCGCCGGCTAACGATGAGTGGGCTCTTGGCATTTTCAAGGACGCCATTGCGACGGGAACGGCTCTGGGATCTGTTTGGGGCGGTGCCTACGAGGATGAAATTACCAAGGCTTCGGCAGTACCTATGGATAAGAAACTGCTTCAGGCTAACCTGAAGAAGAAAGACCGTCCCGAACCTGTTGTTGAGCCGGAACCGGCTCCTGTGGCAAAGGCTAGGGATGAAGAAGAACCTGTCGTGAAGAAGAAAAAGAAGAAGCGTTCCTATGATGAAGATGAAGAAGATGAAGACGGTTCCAACCTCACCGTCAAGGAAAAGCGTCGCCGTGCTATGCTGAGCAAGAAGCGTGCCGCCGAAGAAGATGCCGAAGAGGAAGAGCCTGTTGTTAAGAAGAAAAAGAAAAAACGCTCTTACGACGAGGATGAAGAAGAGCCTGTCGTGAAGAAGAAAAAGAAGAAGCGCTCTTACGACGAGGATGAAGAAGAACCTGTTGTTAAGAAGAAAAAGAAGAAGCGTTCTTACGACGAGGATGAAGAAGAACCCGTCGTGAAGAAGAAAAAGAAGAAAAAGAAAAAAGTCGTCTATGAAGATGACGATGAGGAATAATTTTCCTAGAGAGTTTAACGAAACATCAACATTGAAACCCGATAGAGGTATTTATGTCTGGTCACTCCAAATGGGCCACCACCAAACGCAAGAAAGCTAAGACTGACGTTGCCCGCGCCAAGGCGTGGAATAAGCTGATTAAGGAAATTTCCATCGCTGCTAAGCTGGGTGGCGGAAACCCCGACGCAAACCCCCGTTTGCGTGCGGCTATTCTTAAGTCCAAGAGCCAGAGCTTGCCTACCAAGAACATCGAAAGCGCCATCGCCAAGGGTAC
>CAMIWK010000059.1 GCA_946402415.1 uncultured Fibrobacter sp. | reverse complement strand
CGGAACAGCTGAACGAAACCACTATGGATCCCTCCAGGCGTTTCTTGAAGCAGTGCACCATCGAGGACAGCGTTCTTGCCGACCAGATTTTCAGCATGCTCATGGGCGAAGATGTGGAACCTCGCCGTAAGTTCATTGAGAGCAACGCCTACAAGGTTCTGAACGACTTGGATGTCTAGACTATGAATCCGACCAAGGCCGATTTCCAGAGCGTTTTAAGCCAGGCCCGCGAACTGGTCAAGGACCAGCTTGCACTGACCGAACAGGTCATTTTGGACGTGGCAAAAAATGCCCCTGCTGGAATTTCGGACAGGCTTTCCGTGCTTTTCCAAAAAAAAGGGAAGCGCATCCGCTCCACCTTGCTTTGCCTGATTGCCAACTGCGGAAAGGCTCCTGCCGACAAGGACCGCGTGGCCCATGCCTGCGCAGGCATTGAACTTTTGCATTCCGCAAGTCTTGTCCACGATGACATTATCGACGATACCGAAGTCCGGCGTGGGCAAAAGACTGCCCATAGGGAATGGGGTACCCAGGTGGCCGTGCTTATCGGCGACTATGTGCTTTCCCAGTCCATGCAGACCGTTATTGAAGAGCCGGAACGGAACATTCCCGTGATTCTTTCCAAGGCAGCGGACCAGCTAATCGCCGGTGAAATTCTGGAATTGGACCATTGCGGAGACATGGAGCTTTCTTTCGAGACTTACAACCAGATTATCGATGGAAAAACGGCGGCCCTTATCCACGCCGCTGCGCGAATCGGAGCTATTCTGGCTGGATTCGACGCTCCCTTGGTGGACAAGTGCGCCGAGATGGGCAGCCACTTCGGCATAGCCTTCCAGATTATCGATGACTTGCTGGATTACGGCTACGGTTCCAAGAACCTGGACAAGGCCAAGTTTACCGACCTTTCCAATGGACTGATTACACTGCCCCTGCTGTATTATTTTTGCAGTTGTGACCCTAATGAGCGCTCCGAAATGGAGGCCCTGATTAAGCGGGCCTCTGAAGATGGCGTTCCTGAGCAGATAATGCAGAAGCTCGATGAGAAGGGGACCTTCGACAAGGCCAAGGCAACGGCCCAGGATCACCTGGAGAAGGCGCTTGCCATTGCAGAGTCCCTGCCGGTTAGCACCTTCACGGATGAAATTGTGGCGATGTTCGCTTCGATGAGCAGTCGCGGGAATTAATCCCGCTTTGTCCTATTTCGGTTCGCGGGATATCAGAAGTTTGCAGACTCCATCTTCTACAACAATGTTGTCGCGTGATAGCGTTACATTTTCCATTGCCCAGTTGCCTCTACTCCAGCGATCTGTATTCAAGGTGTTTCCGTCGAAATTATCTGTCCAGGCTTCTGTGAAAGTTTTGGTGTCCTTGTCGTAGGTATATACGCGGACGTAGTCGATTTCCTGAGCGACGGGACCGTTTGCCAGTTCGGCACCGGTAAATTCCCCTGTCCAGCTAGGAACCTTGGATGCCCACAAGTTAAAGCGAAGGGATTGCTTTTCAGTCATAAATTCTACTTGGCCTTTTTCCATGCCAATGACATCGCGACGGATTTCAACGCTGTCAATTTCCCAGGAAATGTATTCGGGCGTCCAGACAAAGCCAAACAGGTGGAAATCTTCGGTGGAATTGAAACCAAAGCCTGTCTTATATTCAGACGTAATCTTTGGATTTTTCTTGTCCTCATCGGGTAGGCGGGTAATCAGGTTGGATTGCCAGGAACCGGGATTTGTGCCGAGAACCTCAATGTCAATCTCATTCCATGGTTCTATGCCTAACTTGTAGGACTCATCGTAGTAGAGGAACATGGAGCTGACGGACCCCGAGATGGATACCATCTTCATGCGGGCTTCGAAACGGCCGTAGGTGAAATGGTCTAAACCTGTGAGCTCTGCCCCGTAGTAGTTGTAATTGTCGAAATCTGCTACTTCCGTGACCTTGTTGTCCGGAATAGTGTTCTCTATTTCTTTGCGAAATTCTTGAAGGACTTCGGCAGAAGATTCTATGGAAGCGCTGCTTTCAGGTGTTTCGCCGTTCGTGTTTGTGCCAGAGCTGCTGTCATCTGAGCAGGCGATGAAAAAACCAAGTGCGATGATTGGGAGAATAAATTTTGATTTCATAGGCACCTCTTTTCTGTATAATATATACTCTTTTTTGCAAAAGATTTTGTGAACCAGGTGTTATTTTTGATACGTTTTAAATGTATTGTTAATACAAAAAGCCCGCTCGAATCTGAGCGGGCTAAGAAAAAGCAAATGGTTTCGCTGAAGGGTTATCCTTTGATGGCGTCGCCCATAGAGAACATCGGCATGTACATTGCAATCAGCAGGCCACCGACTGCACCACCCAGGAACACGATGATCATAGGTTCCATCATACCCACCACGCTGTCCACGGCCGCATCCACCTCTTCATCATAGAAGTCGGCAAGCTTCAGGAGCATGCCTCCCAAGTTACCCGTTTTTTCGCCCACGCCAGTCATCTGGATAACCATAGGCGGAAAGATTCCGACATCGGTCATAGGTTCGGCGATGGATTTACCGCCGGCGATACCGATAGAAATCCTGTTAATGGATTTTTCCACCACCTTGTTGCTTACGGTAGAGGCCACCACTTTCAGGGAATCCATAATGGATACACCGGCGTTCAACAGGGTTCCGAGAGTACGCGCAAAACTCGCAGTCGTCGATTTGATCTGCAGGTCACCTAATTTGGGAACCTTCAGCATCAAACCGTCCCACGCGAATTTTATGGAGGGCACTTTCATGGCCATTTTGAATCCTACGATTGCTATGACGAGCCCAATAACCATGAAGGCGACGTTATCGCGAATAAAGTCAGATATGCCCATCACCACGAGGGTCGGGGTCGGAAGTTCTGCGTCAAGGGCGGCGAACTGCTCGGCAAAGGTAGGCACCACGAAGGTCATAAGGGCAATCACCACCAGAACACCCACGATAATCAACATCACAGGGTAGGTCAAGGCCTTCTTCACTTTACGTTTCAGGCGTTCCTGGTTTTCCAGAGTTTCGGCCAGACGGGCGAGAATGCCGTCCAAGATACCGCCCGCTTCGCCAGCGGCCACCATGTTGGTGTACAAGGAACCGAACACTTTCGGATGTTGGGAAAGTGCATCTGCCAGTGATGAACCGCCGTTGATGGACTGGGTCACCTTGTGGATCACGTTCTTCAGTTCTGGGTTTTCACATTGCTCTTCAAGAATGTTCAGACACTGAAGCATGGGAAGACCCGCCGAGCTCATGGAGGAGAACATACGGGTAAACCGGGCGATGTCGGCGTGCTTGATGCCGGAACCGATTTTAATCTTGATTTCGGTGGGTTTCTTTTTCAGGCTTGTGATGACAAGCCTGCGACGCAGGAGCATAGACTCGGCTTCAGCTTTGTCTTTTGCTTCTATGGCGCCTTGGAAAACGTTGCCCTGTGTGTTTTGGGCTTTGTACAGAAATTCTGGCATAGGTTATACACCTTCCTTCACGAACAACTGTTCCAGCTGGTCGGGGCTGGGGGAGCGGGAAAGGGCTTCGAATCGGTCCACCTTGCGGTTCTTGACCAGATCGCATAGGCACATGTTCATAGTGTTCATGCCAAACTTCTGGCCGATTTCAATCATGGATTCAATCTGGTGAACCTTGTCATCGCGAATCAAGGCTCGAATGCCGGGAGTAACGTTCATGATTTCGTAGGCCATAACACGTCCACCACCGATTTTGGGGACCAGGGTCTGGCATATCACGCCCTGAAGCACAAAGGACAGCTGGGTACGGACGGTCTGTTGTTCGCCCTTGGGGAACGCGTCTACAATACGGTTCACCGTCTGCACGCAGGAGTTGGTGTGCAGGGTGGCAAAAGCCAAGTGGCCCGTTTCAGCGATGGTCAGGGCTGCGCGGATAGTTTCCAGGTCACGCATTTCGCCGATAAGCACCACGTCGGGGTCCTGACGTAGGGCCATTTTCAAGGCCTGGGCGAAACTGTTTGTGTCGCTACCGACTTCACGCTGGTTCACCATGCAGCCTTGGTGTTTGTGCAAGAATTCGATGGGGTCTTCTACCGTGAGAATGTGGTCGTGACGTTCCTTGTTAATCTTGTCGATCATGGCGGCCAGGGTGGTAGACTTACCGGAACCGGTTGCTCCAGTCACCAGCACCAGACCCGAGGGACGGGTGGTAAATTCAGCCAAAATTTTCGGGAGACCCAAATCCTTGAAGGTTCGGATGTCAAGCGGAATAATACGCAGGGCGATAGCTACGCAACCGCGCTGCAAGTAGGCGTTGGCACGAAAACGGGCTAGGTTCGCAATACCGAAAGAGAAATCGCATTCTTTCTGCTGTTCGAAGGTTTTCTTCTGCATCTCGTTCATAAGACTGTACGTCATGCGCATAGTCTCGTCCGGTTTCAGCTTGTCTGCCCCGACAGGGGTGAGCTTGCCGGAAATACGGAGGAGGGGAGGGGAACCTGCCGTGATATGCAAGTCGGAGGCTCCACGTTTGACCATTTCAGAAAGAAGTTCTTGAATATTGTATGCCATATCGAAGAATATAACTAAAAAGGTGGATTATTTTCATAAATTCTAGTGCGTTATGCGAATTTCTGTACGAAAATTGGCCCTGATTCCGCTGTTTCTGCTTGCGATATTCGTGCTATCCCGCATCACCGCCCAGGAACCGGAGTTTCGGGAAATGCCCACAGAGATAGTCAACTTTGTAGCCCTAAAGGCCGATGGCAGCAAGACGGACTACGAAAGTGAAAAGGGAAAGGCCACCCTTATAGTGCTGAGTGCCAGCTGGTGCCCAGGATGCATCATGGAAATCCCTATGCTGAAACGCCTGCACCAAAAATACAGCGACAAGGGCCTAAAAATCCTGATGATTAACGAGGATGACAACCTGAAAGCCATGGCACGGTTCATTAAGGCAAAAGAGATTCCCTGGACCGTGGTCCACTGGAACCGCGACGCCTCGAATGCCGTGGGGAACCCTGGGTTCATTCCTGCCACTTGCCTGGTAGGTGCCGACAACAAAATCGAGATGGCCGTTGTAGGCGACGTTTCCGAAAATGCTTTGGAAAAAAGAATCCAGCAACTGCTGGATTAATCTTAGGCGATTACACTCGGGAAAAGGATTACGTCCTTGATTTCCTTTTTGTGCAAGGCGAGCATAAAAAGACGGTCCAGGCCCAGAGCCACGCCGGAACAGGCGGGCATTCCCGACTCCAATGCCGCTAGAAAGTTCTCATCCTGGGTAGGCAGGGGCTTTCCCATATTGCGTCGGATTTCAAGGTCGGCGTTGAAACGACGGCGCTGTTCGGTTGCGTCGGTCAGTTCCGTATAACCATTGCAAAGTTCCACCTGGTCTACGAACAGTTCAAAACGCTTAGCCCAGGTGTGGCCGTCTTCGCCAATGTAAGTCTGGGCCAGTGCGGCCTGAGACTGAGGGTAATCCAGAATGAATTCGGGACCGTTCTTTGCCAGAGCCGGTTCTACGGCAAAGACCATCAGGTAGTCCCACCAGTCCTCTTGGGACATGGCAGAAATACCGGCGGGAAGCGGGATGCTATGCTCGGTGCAGGCCGCGGCAAAATCGCCTTCGGTTGCCGAAAGCGGGTCCACGCCTGCATAATTCCTGAAGGCGTCAATCCAGCGGGTACGACGCGCATGGATGGGCTTTCCGAGAATGTCGGAGACCAGAGCTTCGACTTCATCCATCAGCTGTTCCTGGGGCATGCCCACGCGGTACCACTCCACCATGCTGAATTCGTTGTTGTGGTGTGCTCCAAACTCATCTTTGCGGAATGACTTGGTAATTTGGAATATGTCGCCGAAACCTGCGGCCAGCAGGCGCTTCATGTGGAATTCTGGACTTGTCATCAGGTAGCGTTTGCCTTCCACTTCGAAATAGTCCAATTGCGGGTCCGTCCCACCGGCATTGGAAACGGTGGGTGTTTCTACCTCTAGCACTCCGCGGGTTTCGAAAAAGGCTCGGACCTTCGCAAGAAGTGACTGTCTTGCTTTCCAGGTCTCACGGTCGCAGGTAGGGCGGAAATTACTTTTCATTGTTTACGACGCAACGGACCGAAAGGAAGAATCCCTTATCTACGGAGATGGAGGAAACCTCTTTATCAGTGCTGAACATAGAGCGGGCCGTTCCGCGGGAATCCCCATCCTGTTTTTCAGTCCAGAAGTAGGCTCCTTCGCCCATAATGGTGGAAATGTGATTCTTGTTGGCGTAGCCGGCGAACATTGCGGTAAAGGCGTAATCATCTCCGCCGTTGCTCCGGAGTTTCAGAGCCGCTTCGGAAGCTCCTCCTGCGAGGTCTTCCAGCAACTTCCAATCCGCGTCGGTAGATAGGTGCGAACCTTCGGGACAGGCCGTCTTGGCGGCCTCCTGGGTGTAGAGCCTTCCATAGACGGCGCAGTTTTCATCGTAGCCGTCGTAGCACATAGAACTTTCATCAATGGCGTAGTCCAGATTCTGGACAAACCAGCGTACGCCACTGATTTCCTTTACTTTGTACGTTTTTCCGTCCCGAGGATCCCTGAAGGTCTCAAAAACGGGGCAACGGGTTTCCAATTCTAGCAGAGTCAAGATGGAATCCACTTGGGGCTGCCACGGTGTGCAGAATCGGAAAAGCTCTCCGCCTGGCAAAGCCGTACTGTCGGCCTTGTGGACTTCGGCCCACCGCTTAACGTAGGCTAGGTTCGGTACGGCGGTGTCGGCGATAGAAAGGGCTTTTGCGTTGGACTGGATTAGTTTGGAAAAAGTTCCCGCCATGGTCATAGGGGATTTCCAGAAACCATCCGTTAGGCCTGTGCGGATTTTTTCGTAGAGGGGTGATGGCTTTGTAACGGTAATGGTTGTGTCAATGAAATGCTCCGGCTTGGAGGCGCAGGATTGCTTGTGGGCCTCATCATTCAGGGAATCTGCCTGGGTCTCGCATTGTAGCTTGCAGAATTCCTTGTCCTTGCCTTTCTTGGGACACGCAACCCAAATGGTTGTATCTACCTGTTCTTTGACCGGTTTGGCAAAGGGCTTGGTTTTGAGGGCTGCCTTGACAACCTTGTCTAGGGTTTCAAGGGCATTGGCATTGCCGGAGGTGCCTTCCATAAGTAGGTAGCTTACCACCTCGTTACAGGCGTTCAGCATTTTTGCATTGGCGCAGGCCTTGGCTCCGTAACCATAAGCAAACTGTGTCGGACACTGGGCGAAGGATTCATCGGGCATGGACTTGAAGATCTTTTCAAAGACGGCGACAGCATCATTGGCGTTCAGCTTGCCGCAATAGATTTCCTCGATTTCATTGTTCTTGACCATCTTCTTTGCAGTGGCGATATCCTGACTGTCGATGGCGTTCCTGAAGGCCTCTTGCGCAAAGGAAAAACCTGCAAAAACAAAAACGATAAGGCTGATTATTGCAAATGACTTTTGTGGCACTTTCATGATAAGACCTCTAAAATATCGCGATAAATATAGAAAAAACGGATATGCCACATTTTATCATTCTTAACCATTGATTATTCATTTTTAATTTTTTCTACATTTGACGCTATGATTGATGCAAATGTTTTTGATGCCGAAAGGGTCCGTAGCGAATTCCCAATGCTTGCTGCCGGAGATAAGGAGGCAAAACCCCTCGCCTTTTTGGATAGTACAGCCACCACGCAAAAGCCTGCCTGCGTAATTGACGTGATGGATGATTTCTATAGAGAACACTATAGTTCCGTAAAGCGTGGCGTGTATCGCCTGAGTGCCCGTACTACCGAGGCTTTTGAGGCGACTCGCAAGAATGTGGCCAAATTTATCAATGCCAAGTCTGAAGATGAAATCGTGTTCACCCGAGGTACCACAGAAAGCATCAATCTGGTGGCGTGGAGTTATGGTCGTAAGTTCTTTGAGGCCGGTGATGAAATTTTGATTAGCGGTCTGGAACACCACGCTAACATTGTGAGCTGGCAGCTGGTTGCCGAAACGAAGGGGGCCAAAGTCAAGGTCATCCCGGTTCTCAGTAACGGAGATTTGGATTTAGCGGCACTCCCCGGATTACTCACACCGCGTACCAAGATGGTAGCCGTCGCCCACGTGAGCAATTCTGTAGGCACAGTGAACCCCATTGCAGAAATCATCACCATAACCCGTAAGCTTGCTCCCCAGGCAAAGGTTTTGATTGATGCGGCCCAGAGTTCAAGCCATATCAAGATTGATGTGCAAAAGCTGGATTGCGATTTTCTCGCCTTCAGTGGACACAAAATGTACGGCCCCACAGGCGTAGGCGTACTCTATGGCAAATATGACGTTCTTGACAGTATGCCCCCCTGGCACGGCGGTGGCGAGATGATTAAGAACGTGACTTTCGAAAAGACAACTTTTGCAGATGTCCCTGCCCGTTTCGAAGCCGGAACCCCCGCCATTGCCGAAGTTATCGGCCTCGGTAAGGCCATCGAATGGATTAACGAGAAGGGAATCGAGAATATCCGCAAGCACGAAGAAGAAATTACGCAGTATGCTCTCACTGAACTTGCAAAAATACCCCAGGCAAAAATCTTTGGATACCCCAAGGAACGGGGCGCCCTTATCAGTATTACGCTCAATGGCATCGCCGTCAGTGATGCTGCTATGATTTTGGATGAAGAAAACGTGGCTGTTCGGAGTGGACACCACTGCGCACAACCCGTAATGGAGCGTTTTGGTGTGGATGCCACTCTTCGACTCAGTTTTGGGGCGTACACCTTAAAGCGGGATATTGACCGCTTTATTGCGGGTATTCAACGCGTGCTGCGGCTGTTCGGGTAATATGAAGTTCCTAATACAGCGTGTCCTGAACGCCCAGGTGGATATCGAAGGTGAGACCGTCGGTAAAATCGGCAAGGGTTACCTGATTCTTATCGGTGTGGGCGAAGGTGATACTCGTGAAATCGCCGACAGATTTATCCGCAAAATGCTTGCACTCCGCATTTTTGCCGATGAAAACGGCAAGACAAATCTTTCTATCAAAGACGTGAATGGTGAACTTTTGCTGGTTTCGCAATTCACGCTGTGCGCGAACTGCAACAAGGGTAACCGCCCCACATTTAACGGGGCTGGCAATCCCGCCCTTGCAAACGAACTCTACGAATATATTATCGCAGAATGCAAAAAAGAAATCCCCGTCGTACAGACAGGGAAATTTGGCGCCGATATGCAGGTAAGCCTTACAAACGACGGCCCATTTACGATAATGCTAGAGTAGAAACGCTTCGACTCGGCGCGTGTGCGTCCCTAAACGTCTCCCACTTCGCCTTTCTCGACGAAATTTCTTATAGCCTTGGAAATCCTCATACTGCAGAAGTTCGGGCCACACTGATAAGAATGCGAGCAAAGACAATGCGATTCCACTGGGATTAGTTACTCTTTGCTCGCCCTTCGTCTCAACAACAGGTTTATACCTGTTGCTTCGACTCGGCGCATGTGCGTCCCTAAACGTCTCCCACTTCGCCTTTTTCAACGAAATTTCTGACAGCTCGTGAGATGCGCATACTACAGAAATTCGGTCCGCACATGCTGCAGAAATGGCTGCTCTTGGCTCTGCTTTCGGGCAGAGTCTTGTCGTGAAATTCCATAGCTTTTTCCGGGTCCAAAGAGAGGGCGAACTGGTCGTTCCAGCGGAAGTCGAAACGGGCGCGGGATAGTGCGTCATCACGGAACTGGGCGCCGAAATGGCCCTTGGCAAGGTCTGCCGCATGGGCAGCCAGCTTGTAGGTGACTACGCCTGCACGCACATCGTCACGGTCAGGAAGTCCCAGGTGTTCCTTGGGTGTCACGTAACAGAGCATGGCGGTACCGTACCAGCCGATTTGAGCCGCCCCGATGGCAGAAGTGATATGGTCGTAGCCGGGAGCGATGTCGGTGGTGAGGGGACCCAGAGTATAGAAAGGAGCGTTGAAGCACTTTTCGGTTTGCTTGGCCATATTGTCCTGGATCTTGTGCATGGGCACATGTCCCGGACCTTCGATAATGACTTGCACACCGTATTCCCAGGCTATCTTGGTGAGCTCGCCCAGGGTTTCCAGTTCTCCGAACTGTGCGGCGTCATTGGCGTCGGCAATGGAACCGGGCCTGAGTCCGTCGCCTAGAGAAACGGCTACGTCGTATTTGGCGAGGATCTCGCAGATTTCCCGGAAGTGTGTGTAAAGGAAATTTTCCTTCTTGTGGACCATGCTCCACAGGGCAAGGATAGAGCCGCCGCGGCTCACGATTCCCGTAGTGCGTTTCAGGGTCAGCGGGATATGCTTCAGCAGAAGCCCTGCGTGAATGGTAAAGTAGTCCACGCCCTGTTCGGCCTGTTCAATCAGGGTGTCACGGTAAGCTTCCCAGGTCAGGTCTTCGGCCTTGCCCTTGACCTTTTCAAGAGCCTGGTAGATAGGCACGGTGCCGATAGGTACGGGGCTGTTCCGCAGAATCCATTCCCTAGTCTCGTGGATGTTCTTGCCGGTGGAAAGGTCCATGACGGTGTCGGC
>CAMIWK010000058.1 GCA_946402415.1 uncultured Fibrobacter sp. | reverse complement strand
TCTTCCTCTTGCTGAGAAAGGGTCGGGTAACGATTCAAATCGCGAAAATAAAGAGATTCGTTAAACTCGCTCATGACATTTCCAGTTTTATCGCAGTAAATATTGTTTTTTACGCGTTTTTTGTCAATTTTCTCAGTTTATCATAGGGGTAAATTCCCGAACGGTGTCCATCGCTAAAGGACAACCCCGCTGCATAACGACCTATGGACTGAATCCTCTCTAATTCTATATCGTCTGGAACGGTGGAATTGTCAAGCAGTTTTTCACCGGTATGTTCATCTACACACAACGCACAAGGGCACGCAAGGCGGAGCTCACGAACTGAACAGACCCCGCGCGTACCATCGTTCCACTCAAAGCCGAGCTTACCGTCCCTAGTCCTGAAAATCTTCTTGGGCTGGATCATACATCCTCCTCTGGAAGTTCAGCGAATGTGTAGTTGAAATTCTTGAGCACGCCGTCACCTTCAGACTTGAATACTGAGAGCGTGCGCACTACGGTTTCAGCCGCCTGCAAGAAAGCCTTCGCCGATTCGGAATTCGGGTAGCGCAACACCGCAGGAACACCTTCATCACCGCAATCGGCGACCGCGGGTTCAAGCGGCACCTTTGCAATAAGCGGAACTCCCCAATTTTTTGCAATGCGCTCACCGCCACCTTCCCGGAAGATGTTGTGGTGCTTGCCGCACTGGTCACAAATGAAATAGCTCATATTCTCCACGACGCCCACTACCGGAACCCCAACGGAATCAAACATAGCTAGCCCCTTGCGGCAGTCAGCCAAAGCCACCTCCTGCGGAGTTGTCACAACTACGGCCCCAGCCATAGGGCAGTTCTGGGTCAGCGTCAGCTGGATATCGCCCGTTCCAGGAGGAAAATCCACCAGCAGGTAGTCCAGCTTGCCCCAGCGTACTCGGTTCAAGAAATGCTGGATCATCTGGCTCGCCATAGGGCCACGCCAGATGGTGGCCTTCTCGGAGCCTGCGAACATGCACATAGAAACGATAGATATGCCGCCCTTGGCCTCCACCGGAGCGATAGTGTTGTCCTCAAAAACCTGAGGGTCCTTGTCGATGCCAAACATAAGACCCATACTCGGGCCGTAGATGTCCGCATCCAGAATTCCAACGCGGGCCCCGGACAAGCTTAACGCCATAGCGAGGTTTGCCGTTACCGTAGACTTTCCCACGCCGCCCTTTCCAGAAGCTACACCCACGATATGGGAGACTTCGCCCAAGAAAGAAACTTTTGGCTGTTCAGGAGTATCACCCACTCGACCTTCCGTAGAGGTGAGCGTCACCTCCACTTCCGAAGCACCTAGCCCCTTGACTATGGCAATGCACTGGTCCTTGAAACGATCACGGATGGGGCATGCCGGCGTGGTCAGCACTAGATCGAAAGAAACCTTGGTCCCTTCAATCTTCAGGTTCTGCACAAAGTTCAGTTCCACGATGTTCTTGTGCAAATCGGGGTCCTGGACCGCCTTTAACGCGTTAAGAATATTTTGTTCTGAAAGTTGCATATTGGTAGTCAATGGAGATTCCCGCTCAAGGCGGGAATGACAAAAGGTTATGAAAATTTCGGCATTCGAAGAAGGTGCGTCATGCAGGGGGGCCATTCCTCCTCATAATGGCTCACCAGAATAATAGTCGTTTCCTTAGATAACAAATCCAGCAGGTGGAAAATCTTTTGGCGGTATTCACCCTTCAGCCCCTGGGAAGGCTCATCCAGCAACAACACCTGCGGCGGACGGATGGCGGCCCTGGCCATGAGAATCAGGCGTTTATCGATGGGCGAAAGTTTGCGGACATTTTCTTCGGGGTCCGTAAATCCTAGGTAGGCAAGCCACTCCTTCGCCTTGGCACGTTCTTCCCAGGTGGTGTTGTCCGCCTTGCAGAGGTTGGTTGTAAAGCCCGTACAGAGTACCTCCAGAAGACTCAAGTCCTCGCGATACTGGAGAGCGAGTTCCGGCGAAAAGAATCCCAGTTTTGCCTTGTGATCCCAGATGTTCAATCCATGGCCCGGGCGTTCTCCCAGGAGGGTGATGTCGTTCCCGTAAATCTGAGGGTGGTCTGCTGTCAATAATCCAAGAAGGGTGCTCTTTCCGGCACCGTTCTCCCCCATGACCACCCAATGCTCTCCCTTACGGACCTGCCAATTCAGGTTCTTGATAACGGTGGTATCGCCGAAACGAACGTTGGTGTTCTTCAGGTCAAAGAGGATTTCTCCCTTATCATCACCCCCACCAAGTTCCACAATCTCGTAGTCCCTAAGTTCCGCCTTGGTGTACTTAGGAGCGGCCATTGCCTGCGGAAGCTTTCCCGTATATTCCTTGAAAACCTTGTTCTCGAAAACAAAGGCGGGAATATCCGGAATCATCTCGTCTTCACGGGCTAGGCGGACAACCACATTCAAGTTTTCCCGCTTGGCAAGGTTCGCCACGCTGGCAGCCAAGTGCACCCGGTATTCCGGATCCAGACCGCCGAACAGGTCGTTAAAGTAAATCCACTCCGGCTTTTCCATCCACATGCGGGCGAGCAATACACGACGGAGTTCCCCATTCGAAAGGCTCAGCAGCTTGCGTTCCAGAATGCTCCGGTCCAAGTCCGCTATTTCCATAGCCTCATCAAGCTTTTCAGGATCCGTTTCCGGAAACGGCACGTCATCGATATAACGGTCAGTCTGCAAAAAGAACTTCTTGTTCAAAAGAAGATTTTTAACTAGCGGGGCTTCCTCATCGTGGAGGCTGATAAAGCGCTGCTGCCAGAAGGGAGCCAGAGCCTGCTGGATTTTCCGCTGGATGGCCTCAGACATTGTGGAGACGTTTTTTCGCTGGTTCAAAAAATGGGCAATCACCCGATCCAAATCAGCACCATCAGTGCTGAAAATCTGCACCTGCGGAAACTTTTCAATCAGGGCTTCAAACCGACCAAATTCCATAGCGCCACTAATGTAGCATATTAAAGGAACATAGGCCAGAGTCCATCAATACAAAGCACCGTACAGCAAGCCACCACGGCCACGCCAACAAGGCCGAGCCCCCGGAGCGACGCTATAACGGCTGCCACGAGGGCAAGGATTCCCGACAACATAGAATCCGTAGAATAGAAAATGGCGGGAACTGTCATGGCGGCAAGCACCGTGTAAGGAACGTAGGCCAAGAAAGATCGCCAGAAACGGCTCTTGATTTTACCCTTAAGCAAAATAAAGGGAACCGCCCGCAACAGGTAAGTGACTCCTGCCATGACCATCAAGAAAACAAAATAGTCCCTCAAGCTCATGCGTCCTCCTTCTGCTGTTCCGGGTCATCTTTCACAGGGAATAACACCGCTCCCAAAAGCGAGGCCACCAAGGCACAAATGATAATCGCAAAACCCACCGTCACATGGCTCAGTGCAGGAACAAACTTGAAAGCAAAGCTACAGACTATGGCGATAGCTACCGCAACCAGTGTAGAACGGGAAGCCTTCATCTGCGGGACCACAATCGCCACGAACATCCCATAAAGGGCGACGCCTAATGCATTGGTCACCACCGCCGGCAAAATTTCTCCGCAGATGGCTCCAGCCATCGTTCCAGAAGACCACCCAATGTAAGGTAGCACCATAAGGCCTGCAAAATACCGCGCCGTCACAGGAGATTTCTGGCTTACCGCCAGCGCATAGATTTCATCGGTAATTCCCGTCGCCAAGAGCATGCGTTTGAAGGTTCCAAAATTCGGAGCCACCTTTTGGGACAAGGATATGGCCATAAGGCTATAACGCAAGTTGATAAAGAAGGTGGCGATAGCCATCTCGATAAAAGTTCCCGCAGCGTTAGCCATAATCTGGAGCCCTGCAAACTGACCCGCCGAAGTCAGGTTGGTCATAGAAATCAGGGTCACTAGATACCACGAAAAAAATTTGGAGCCCGCTATACCAAATGAAAAGGAAACCGCAAAATAGCCGAGGCCTATGGGCAGACCATCTTTTACACCTTTTGAAAAAGTCATACTCCAAATATAGCTATTTTCTATGCCAAGTTTATGCAAATATGTAAATTTATGCAAAACCCGCTATAAAAACAAAAAGAACGCCCCTTTTGGGGGCGTTTAGTCGATTTTTCCTTATTTAATCGTAACCCTGGCCGTCTTCGCAGAGCTACCGCTTACTACGCGAACCATGTAACTGCCCTGCGGGAGTCCCTGGAGAGACACATCTCTAGTTCCTGCGAAGGTACCCTGGAAGGCCTTCACCCGGTTGCCGAGCATATCGAACACCTGTACGCAGACAAGAGCCTGCTTAGGCGCAACCACCGTCAGCACGTTGTTCCGGAATGACATGTTCAACCGAGCAATGTTCCCGGCGACAATCGCCTGGGAATTATCCCAACTCGGATCAACATAATTGCCGTTGGAGCTGGGCCAATCATAATTACTGTCAGAGCTGGGCCAGGCGTAATTGCTGTTGGAGCTTGGGCCGACATAGATGCTACTGGAGCTGTATTCAAAGGTCTCGCTGCTGCTGGACTCTTCAACGTCTTCGCTATTGCTAGATTCCTCTACGGCATCGCTGCTGCTAGACTCTTCAGCTTCTTCGCTGCTGCTAGAAACTGCAGACGCCTCTACAATATCCACGCTGATTTCGTACTGGACTCCGTTGACAGTAAAGCTCTGCGTCAGGACTCCGACCTCCATCCATTCCGTGCTATAATACGTAGGATGACTGATAACCAAGTCTTTGCCAACCCGATCAAAGTTCAACCAGTAGATATAGGAACCTGGTTCATAGCTGCGATCAAACGATTCCACATTGCTAATCGTAACTGTCTCGAACTCACCGCCCTTCACAACTTCTTGCACAAGATTTCCGGTAATGACAATGCCATTTGCATCACTGGAGCTTGATTCAACAATCTCGCTACTGCTGGACTCCTCGACATCTTCACTGGAACTTGATTCCGCAATTACTTCGCTAGAACTGGATTCTACTACCTCTTCACTAGAGCTGGACACTTCAACAGAACTGCTGCTGGGTACAATCTCTTCGCTAGAACTAGATTCCACTATTTTTTCGCTAGAACTGGACACTTCGACAGAACTGCTACTGGGTACAATTTCTTCGCTACTGCTAGACTCTTGGGCAGAGCTGGAACTTACAGGAATACGTTCCTGACGGAAGGTAGCCTTGTACGTGGCAGCACCAGTCACCGCTACAATTTCAGAATCCCAGGATTTGAAGAAATACTCATACACTTCCGTCGAGGGTTTGACAGGAGTCTCCCCTTCATAGACCGGTACGGTCCCATATTCCACAAGTGAGCTTTGCAATTCCGTGTTGTCGTAATTTGCGAACACGACGGAGTACTTATTCAGCGAGCTGTCCACTTTGGCGGTATAAGTGGTACTCCCTGTCACGGAGACAACTGTAGGCGTCCAACCAACAAACGTATACGTATACTTAGCCGTATTGGCGGGGGTCTTGCCCGCAGGTGCTGTAGGCACAGTCCCGTATTCCACATTCTGAGAGGTCATAGACCCGTCACCGTTCTTGAAGGTAATGGTGTACTTCCTCTTGGTTGATGCATATGTAGCCGTGTAGGTGACATCAGCCGTCACTGCAACAATCTCGGAATCCCAGCCCGCGAAGGTATAGGTATATTCGGCAGTGGGATCCTTGGTTGGATTCTCGGGTGTTACGACGTCAGCAGCGGGTGTACCGTAGTCATATTCTCTAGCGGCCAGCAAGACGGAACCGTCTTCATCCACGAACGTGACCGAGTAGGTATTGGCAGATGACCTGTAAGTAGCCCTGTAGGTAACATTCTTCGTAACCATAGCAATTTCAGGAGCCCAACCCGAGAAGGTATAGGTCACACCGGCATTGCCCGGCTTTGTCGGATTCGCTGGTTTCACGATATTGGCCGCAGCCGTACCGTAGTCGTACGCTGCCGCAGCCTTCAGGACGCTCGTACCATCCTCATCCACAAAAGTCACCGTGTACTTGTTCAACGTACTGTCAACCACTGCAGTGTAAGTGACTTCACCCGTCACAGCCACGATTTCTTTATCCCAGCCATCAAAAGTATAGGTGTACTGGTCCGTATTGGCGGGGGTCCTGCCCTCAGGCGCAGTCGGAACAGTTCCATATTCCACTTCCTGCGTAGTCGTAGATTCATCACCATTCACAAAGGTAACGGTATACTTTCTCTTGGTTGCTGTGTAAGAGGCCTTGTAGGTGGCCGCTCCCTTCACCATAGCAAGCGCAGGAGTCCACCCGGCAAATGTATAAGTGTATTCAGCCGTAGTGTCCTTTGTAGGATCGGCAGGCTTTGTGATATTCACGGGCCTCGTGCCATAGGGATATTCAGTGGCGGCCAAGAGCACCGTAACCCCGTCGTCATCGACAAAGGTAACGGGATACTTCTTCTTGGTTGCCGTATAGACCGCCATATAGGTTATGTTGTCAACCACGTCCACAAGTTCTGGGGACCAGCCCGCAAATTCGTAGGTGTATTCCACATTGTCGGGTTTCGTGACATTGGTGGGTTGCACAATGTCAGAGGCCAATGTACCAAAGTCGTACAATGCAGCCTCTTTCAGCACCGTAACGCCGTCCTCATCAAGGAAGGTTACAGAGTATTGCCGCTTTGTCCCTGTAAACTTGGCCGTATAAGAAGCGTCCTGCGTGACCGCCACCAGGTTGGGAGTCCAACCGTCAAAGGCATAGGTGTACTCAGCATCTGCATTCTTAACGGGGGTTTCGCCAGAATAAGCGGGAAGACTACCATACGCAACAGATTCTGTTGTTAAAAGTTGCGTTCCATTTAGGAACCTGATGGAATAGTAGTTCACTACCGAATCAAACTTCGCCTGATATGTCGCATTTCCAGTCACAGCGGCAAGTTCCGGAGTCCAGCCCGCAAAATTGTAGGTATACTGCGCCGTTGCTGTTTTTGTCGGTTCAGCACCGGTATACTCAGGGAGTGCACCCTGTTCCACTTCCGCCGTCTGCAAAACCGTATTGCCGTTCTTGAAGGTGATGGTGAAGGTGACAGGAGCGACATTTGCCACAAAGGAGAAGTTGGTAATGGTTATCGGCTCCCAGCGACTTCCTGGCATACCAAGGGTAAGTACCAGGTATTCTGATGCATTGGCGGTAAAGGTGCAGGCAACATGAGTCAAATTGCCACCCGTCATTGTCACAGTTTCGTCGCAATAGTCCCCAACAACCACAGACATTTCCATTTCCTGGCCACCGTTACCCTCCGCAGCATCAAAGGACAATGTGTAAGATAGCCCCGAAACCACATCACCCAGACCCTTGGTCACAACGCGAGCATCGGCGTATTCTTTGGATTGTCCGATAACCACGCTACCATCGTCATTGATGGTCAACTCCGTATTAGAATTCCAGTCCTCCCCGACGGAACTTGAGGACACCGAAGAACTGCTAGACACGCTAGACGACGACTCGCTTGAAGAAGAGCTAGAACTGGAACTCTCAGAACTTGAGGACTGGCTAGAAGAAGAAACGCTAGAGGAAGAAACACTCGAAGAAGACTGACTAGAAGAGGAAACGCTGGAACTGCTGGAAACAGGTTCTGGCAAACCTTCGCAACGTACGTTGTCTATTTCCAGAGAACCCGTGCTACCGCTAGTTCCAGAAATCTGCCAACTGAAAGCCTTCACATTCTGTCGGGCAGTGTTCACATTGACCGTTGCATTCGTCCAATCGGGCTGAGTCATAGATGTGAGCGTCACCGTTTTCTTGGTCCAGCTATTTACAGCAGATACAGATGCCTGATGGAAAGAATAATCCGTCACCAGTGGGGATTCCATACGCACCGCGTGAGCAGCGCCCTTGTAATAATAACTGATGCTGGTGCAAGAGTTCAGGTTGACAGTGCTCCTATCCGGCATCAAATCGACAGTAACGCCGACCTGCGGATCATAACTCAACGAACCCTTTCTTAGCGTGTAAGAAGCCTTTAGCGCCTTGGAGGAACTGTAGCCCGTCGAATAGGAAGTAGTAACCGTAGATTGTCCGCCGTCACCAGCATCCGTATAGGTACTCCATTCCCCACCCCATTCAGAAATATCATCGCCATCTTCAAAATTGTCAATCAAGGCGGTCAAGTTGCTTGGAGTCGGAGCTGTCGATGAACTGGACTGCTTGCTAGAAGAACTCTGGGCCGCAGAACTAGAGGAATTTCCCGAATTGCTGCTGTTGCCACCGCTAATGGAAATGGGATTGCTTGCGGCAAAGCTATAATAGGAATCATTGGGTTCCTGAATGGTAATACCGATAACTCCGTCTGCAATACGGGCATTCAGGTTATTCACATTCATCCAATCCTGGTAATCGTTGTTGCTTCCTCCACCTACACCGTAACCATCGTCAGCGATAATCTTTTTTCCGCCCATGGCGGCACTGGCCTGGGCCCAGGTTACATTGTTATTGTTATCGCTGCGGATACGGCTCTGATTTCCTTGGGTACGACCTCCAGACGAAAACAGGTAATCCACATTGTTCGGGTTAAAGTTGGAATACCATGTGGTTATAAAATCGTTCATCCACGGAGAAATATCCACCGCAATCTTAGCGTTGGGGAGCTTAGACCTGATAGCATGTACAATATCGTTAAAGTACTTACCACAAAGGCTATCATCAGGAATACCGCCACCGACCTGATTAAAGTTAGAACGGGCATCCCCCGAGGCAGAATACTGGAAAAAGTCCGGCTCAATAAGCCAGATGGTGGTTCCGGATGTTCCAAAATCATTGGCAATTCCCTGCGCATAGGAACTGTAGCGTGCAATAATATCGCTCCAATGATCTCGAATGGTCTGGGCTCCGTTGGTACAATGATTGGGCGAACCCATATCGCAATCCACATACCCTTGGTCCTTGTCGTATTCCGCAATTACATAGGCATAGAAAACCGGTGTCAAGTTGTTTTTCTTGCACGCCTTCGCCATGTCACCTTCCCAATACTGATTGTACTGAGCATTGTCGCCAATCCAGATAGCCAAGTGGGAAAGCCCCTTACCAGAGAAATCGGTATTCGCATTAAAGGAACTGCTCCACTGCCGCCCGTAATTAAAATGACTCTCGTCAAAGGCGGCAAAGGCAGTGGAAGCCAACAAAAGGGATATGACTGCGGCAAATATTTTTTTCATAGTACTATCTCAAAGTTATTCTACGATTCTGGACCATACTCCCAGACTTGATACGCAAGATGTAGCTACCGGAATTCAACCGTTCAAGTCCGACAGAGCCCGTCACATGCTCGAAGCGTGCCAGTGGACGACCTTGCAGGTCAAGCACGTCGATGGTAGCGTACCCGCCAGCCACCTGGAGCGTACGGCCCACGAGGCCCAAAGAAATCCGGGACTGCACACCACCACGCAAAGCGAGAGATGAACCATCATTGTTGCCAGGTACTACACCGTTACTGTTAGAGCTGGGCCCTGCATAATTGCTATTGGAGCTAGGTCCGCTGTAATTGCTGTTGGAACTAGGTACGCTGTAATCGCTACCGCTAGAAACAATATCAATACCAGAGTTCGAAGACGTGCCCTCGCTTCCGCTGGAGGTGTTACCATTAGAAGACTCCACCGCATTTTCGCTGGAGCTAGAGACGGTAATTTCTTCGCTGGAGCTGGATTCATCAACATTTTCAGTGGAACTAGAAGAACGCGCTTCCACGATGGTCACGTTAATCTCGTACTGCTGCCCGTTAATAGTCAACTGTTCATTCCATTCATTCTGGTATAGCCACTGTGTCGACTGGACATTGCTTATGGTGAGGGTATTGCCAACGTAGTCATACGAGAGCCAGTAAATGTACCCAGTGTTCTGACTGAAGGAGGTAACATTTGTAATGGTGACCGGCGCGAATTCCTCGCCCCTGACAACATCCTGCGTGAGGCTTCCGCTAATAACGACATCGCCTGTAGCGCTGCTCGTGACACTGGAGCTGGACTGAGCCGTAGAACTGGAACTTGCTCCTATCGGAAGTTCATCGTAGGCAGCCTTATAAGAAGCCTCTCCCGTCACCTGCTGCAATTCCGGAGTCCAGCCGCTGAATTCATAACGCACATTACCAGAGGGATCCCTAGTCGGTTCAACACCGCCATATACCGGAGTCCTTCCATAGTTCACGTTCGACCACCAAAGTTCAGAATTGTCGTAGTTGACAAAGGTTATCTTGTAGGCCCTGACCGTCTGGACAACATTCGCCCTATAGGTCGCCGCTCCAGTGACAGCCACGATGGTGGGAGTCCAGCCACCAAAGCTATAAGTGTACTGGGCATTGTCCTCTGGCAAATCTATGCTTGCAGGAGCCTCAGGCATATCGCCCTTTGCCACCTTAATTGTCTTTATGACGGTTTCGCCTACGACAAACTTGATATCGAACTTTTGCACGGTCGCCGAAGAACTGGAGACCACCGTCTGAGAAGAGCTAGACTGCGTCTCCTGACCATTAGCTGTCTTAAGGGACAGATTCGAGATGGTCACGTCTTCCCAACGGGAACCCGGCATAGTCAAGGTCAAGGTCACAATTCCCGTCTCCGCCGTCGATTTGAAGGTACAGGTGTAGCTCTGCACTCCATCCTTAGCCGACAGTTCCAAGGAGCCATTGCAGTAACTTCCGAAAGTCACATCCAGATTCATGGTATTGTCAGTATAGCGGAAAATGGAGGCGTCAAAGCTCAGGGTATAAGACTTGTTGGCCTCAACAGGGCCCAGGCCCTTAGTCACCACACGTTCAGCCTCGTAGGGTTTTGCCTGCCCGATAACGACCTCGCCATTGGCGTTCACGGTAAGATTGGTATTGGATTCCCAATCCTGGCTTGCGGCAGAGGAACTGGGGGTCGAAGAACTGCTAGATACCGATGAACTGCTAGGAGCCACAGAACTGCTGGAAGCCGCCACCACCGTAAGCGTCATCGTGTAGGCAGAGCCATTCACCTTGAAGTTCTCCCTGAAGGTTCCAAGATTCGCATTGGCAGG
>CAMIWK010000057.1 GCA_946402415.1 uncultured Fibrobacter sp. | reverse complement strand
TCTGGCGGTAGAGCTTGTATTCGGCGGAAAGCTGGATAGAACGCTTGTAACCGCCTCTCTTTTTGAAGTCGCTTGGGAGCCTCTTGATGCCGTAGATGTCGCACTGCTCCTGCACCACCTCGTTCAGCACCTGGGCATCTTTCATGGGGCTGATGGTAAGGGTGGTGGTAAAGTAGTCGGCATTCAGCTGCTGGGCGAGTTTTGCCGCCTCCGCCAGGCGCAACTCGAAACACTTGCGGCAGCGTTTGCCGCCTTCGGGCTCTTTTTCTAGCCCACGCACGGCATCGTAGAACTTTTTAGGGTCGTATTCGCCTTCGATGAGGGTGACAGGGTGCTTGGTCTTGAACTCCGCTACGAACCGCTTGATTTCTTCGACACGGTGGCGGTATTCCTCGTCGGGAGCGATATTGGGGTTGTAGTAGAACAACGTAATCCGAAAATATTGCGACAGGTATTCGATGGTGTAGCTGCTACAGGGGGCGCAGCAGGCGTGGAGCAGCAGGTGGGGCACCTCGCCGGTGCGTTCCAGCCGCCGGATGATATAGTCCAGATCCCGCTGGTAGTTGTGCTTTGGAGCGGCTTGCTCGGCCTTGCCTTGCTGTTCGGTCATGTCAGGGCCTCACCAGCGTATGGGTCCAATGCTCACCGAAAAATTCCTTGAAAAGTGGGTCCCCGTCAGCTGTCAGCTCGTCAATCACCTCTTGCAGGGGCCGTCCGCTGCGGTATAGGGCTCGGAAGGCCTTGTCAAGGCTGGCGATGCGCTCTTCGGAAAATTCGTCGGCATGGAGTTTTAGGGCGTGAAGGTTCAGACCGCTCCACTTGAGAGGGGTGCCCAGGGCCTTGCTTGCCGGCGGAACATCTTTGTCCACCTTCAGGGTGGCCCCTACGAAGGCAAATGCTCCTACCTGGTTGCGCTGTTGCATGCCCACGTTCCCGCCCAGGGTGGCGTAGCGCCCGATTCGGGCGTGGCCTCCCAGCTGGCATCCGTTGGAAATTACAGCCCCTTCTTCGATAAGGCAGTCGTGGGCCACATGGGAATATGTCATGAGCAATACCTTGTCGGCTAGACGTGTGACGCCACCGCCCTGTACCGTTCCCCGGTTCAGGGTGCAGTATTCCCGGATGACACAGTTCTCGCCGATTTCAAGCCGAGTGTCTTCGCCGTTGTACTTTAGATCCTGTGGCGGTGCGCCCAAAATGGCTCCGTCAAAAACGCGGGTGCACTTGCCAATGGATACACCGCCGTACACGTGGACTCGGGTCTCCAGCACTACGCCTTCGGCGATTTCGGCACCGGCATCTACAAGGCACCAGGGGCCGATAACGGCGGTGTCGTGAACTTTTGCAGAAGGGTGTACGAATGCGGACGGGTGAATCATGACTGCCCCCCCAAAGTTCCAAAGGCGACTATCCAGAAGCAGACCGTACTGACCACGGCGAGGCTCCCCATGACGGTGCGTTCCTTGTAGCTGGTGCTAAAAAGAACCGTAGCGGCGTAAAAAGTCAGGTATAATGCAAAGAAGAAGGCGAGGATTCTCGTAATGAGGAAGGGGATAATCTCGGGCAGAATACCGCCTGCGCTGAGTAACACGAACAGGGCCACGAACTGCAGGGTGGTGGGCACGATAAAGGCCTTGCGCACCTCGGGCGGGATAACTTTATGTTGGGCGTTCATGGCGTAGGCTCCCCAGGGAGCACCGCAGGCAAGGGCGATGTTCAGGACGATGGAGGGCAAGAAGGCGACAGCTCCGATGGTGGCTGCGATGACCATATGGATAAAACTAGAAAAAAAGACGCCCCTGGGCAAAGGAGCAGCCTAGGGACGTCAAGGGAGTGTTTGGGTATGCATTAAGATAGAATCTGGCAGGGTGAAATGCCCTTGGAGCGTATACAATTTCGTATACCCTTGTAACCAACTTAAAACCGTACTTTGGCCTCGGCGAAACCTCTCACGGGAGCCGGTTTTAGCTGTTCCATGCCCTTGAACGTACAAATTAGCGAAAAATCCAGAAAATCCCCAGAAATCAGGAATTCTGTGCGCAAACGGAGGTCGTCTTGAGGTTGCCCCTTGGGTGCGATAAGGGTGAATTTCGTGTAACTTTTGGAGCGGTCACGGAAAAGGCTGGATAATTCCAGATGGGGAGGGGCGAACCCCTCGGGTCGTGTGTGCCGGACCCGGACGGAAGTTCCCAGAACCCATAATTCCCAGGGGTTCGCGTTAAGTCCGCCTTTCCAGTCTGTCACCCGGCAGTTGGAACCGGCATCTCGACAGGTCCCGCTGGCGGCCACCCGCAGGAATTCGGGCCCGGATTCGCCCCCAAGCTTTAGCCGTACCGCCATGGTATCGGCGTCTAGGGGCGAAATCAGGCCTGCGTTGGCCGTAACCTTGGTATCGAGCAGGTCGGGGGCCCGCATGGACAGGCTCTGGGAACCCCAGTACTTGCTTTTCTGTATGGTGTTGCTGAGGCGGGCCCACCTGGGAATGTCTTCCCGGTGGATGTAGGCGGTGGTTCGCCAGCTGTAGATGACGGTTTGGCCGACACTTTTTATACCATCGTCGTTTGAGCCGCCACGGTTCTTGCCGCCGCTTTTTTCGCTGCCGTATAGCAGGATTTTGATTAGGGGGAATTGTTGCCCGTACTGCCACCAGGCGGCCATCTGTGCGAAGGGCATTTTTGCCTGCAGGCCCAGGGAGTGAATCTCGGTGGCTCGGGCGTCTGCCTGTAGACTGCTGTCGCTAAAACCGTGCCAGTAGAAAGTTTCTATGGTTGTGGCCCCGCGCTGGCTGTATCCCAGCCGGACTTGGGTTGTTCTGGCGGTATCCAGGAGGCCCGCTATATGGAAATTCCCCAGCGGGGACAGTAATGCCGTTCCCCAGAGGGTGTCCAGGGGAATCTGGCTGTGGAGTTCCCGAGTGGAAATGTCGCCGAAGTAGGCCTCGCTCCCTTGGTTCTTGTAGGCGAGAAGTTCCTGGGAGCCGAGCCGCAGGGTATAGCGGTAGAACTGGACCTGCAGTTCGGTGCGGTGGCTTTCCAGGTGGCCGGTGGAATCGATACGGCCTTTCCAGTCTATGTAGCCGTGGGGTACGAGGCTCGGGCGGCGAGGCGACTTGGAGCGGGCGGCTTGCGAGGTCGCGGACTTGCTTTTTTGCGTGGGCGACTCTTCGCAACTTTCCTGGGCGTAGACTTGGGCGAGCAGGCAGGCCTCCTCCTGGTTGCCTTCTTCTAGCAGGTCCAGGATTTCGGTAGCCTCTTCTGCGGAGATGATACCGTTGTCCCACCAGTCAAAGACCTTCGCCTCATCTAGGGAGCTTGCGGCAGCTTGTAGTACCCCGAAGGCAAGAGCGATAGTGAAAAATCCGCGAGGCAGTTTTACGAGTCGTATTCGGTTCAAAATAAGTCTCCTCTAGGTATAGACTTATTTTTGCCCCGAAATAGGCCAAAGTTTTTTTATTTTTTCATTATGGCAAGTTCAAACTGGTCCAAAAAGCCCTTTTCCCGTGATGGTGCGGGTCGGCAACCTTCCCGCAATGGATCGGCTGCAGGTCGCGACTTCGTGCCCCACCTGAAGGCGCCCCGCACCGACTTTCCGCTGTTCAACGGCAAGCGTGTAAAGCCGTCCCTCGAGGGATTGGACAAACTCTTGCACTACTACGGCGTGGAACTCCAGCCCGAAACCCTGAAGCAGATCTGGGAATTTCACCAGCTGCTCCGGGCCAACAATGATGACCAGGACCTGACCCGCCTAAACGCTTTTGAGACCATGGTGGAGCGGCACTATGCCGACTGTACGCTGATAAACGCTTATGTGCCCAAGTGGCCAGCCCGTATGATTGACGTGGGTAGCGGCGCCGGTTTTCCGGGAATTCCCCTCAAGATCGTGAACCCTTCCATCCGTCTTACCCTGTGCGAACCCCGCCCGAACCGTATCAACTTCCTCAATATGGTCATCGAGAAGATGGACCTCAAGGGGATAGATGTGTTCGGCCACAAGGTCACCAGCCGCAGCATGACCATTCCGGTAGATGGCGTTATCAGTCGCGCCTTCGAACTGATGGAAAAGACCCTGCCCCGCATAGCCAATTCCCTGAGGGTGGGGGGGCGTGTTTTCTTTATGAAGGGTCCCGCCGTCGCCGACGAGCTCAAGACTTTCCACCCCGAAGATTTCGGCTACAAGTTCGTGGGCAAGCATTTCTACACCATTCCCAACAGTACGCAGGAACGGGCGTTGATTATTCTCGAACGGGTGGAATAGATTAGAACTTGAACAGCATGCCGAAGCGCATCTGTCCGTCGCGGACGCCGTCGTTTTCGCCCACGTCGCGGATGGTGGCGAAGTCGAACTGCAACATATCCGAAATCATAAAGCCGAAACCGAAGTCCACTTCGTTTCTCTGGCCCACGTCATCATAGAGGTAGCCCAGGCGGAGCGCAATGGTGTTGGCGTATATAAATTCCGTACCCACGTTGAACACGCCCTGCAGCAGGGAGTTCTTGGCAGCGGTGGCGCCATGTCCGCCCCGTTCCGGGTTGGCGAGAGATTTCCAGCAGGCGATGTAGAACGGTTCCGGGTCGCCCTTGTCGTCGTCGTAGACCACCTCGCGGTTATAGTCAGCGGCCACGATCCACTTGTAGTCGGCGAGAGCGAGAAGCTCATAAGAAAGCCCGATGCGCCAGGTGAGGGGAATGGGGTCTTCGATAGTCTTGTCTACATAGTAGACGCTGGGGCCGATGTTTGCAAGTACAAGTGCAAAGTTCAGTCGGTCCAGGAGTAGAGCCTTCTTCAAGATGCCCACGTCAAAGGCATAGCCGAAGGTGGTGGCTTCTTCTTCGCCGGCGGCGGCACCGGAGCTCAGGTCAGAATAGAAGAACTTGATGGAGAGGCCGATACCGATGTCGCCCGGGAAACGGGTACCGTAGCTGATGCCGCCCACGATTTCGGAGCTGTTATAGGCCACCAGGTCATCGGCGTCGATGTCTCCAGAAACCACGGTAGAGCCGAAGCTCACAAAGTTCACGGAAAATCCGAGAGTTCCCCAGTCTCCCATAGGGATGGTGAGACCGCCGTAGAGGTGGTACAGGTCGGGAATGTTCAAGATAGGCAAAAGCTTTTCGTAGAAGGCGGTAAGCTGGTAGTCGGCGTCCTTGTACTGCTCCATACCGCTTGCCGTACTGAACCACACGTCGTTCCCCTGCGGAAGAACCGCCCATACCTTGTTGACCGAAAGACCGTTTCCACTATGGTAGTGGGTCCACTCGTCATCGCTCTTGACATCGCCTTCGGCTTCGGCGGTGCCCCGTTCCAGTTCGGCCTTGCGTCCGCTGGCGGTGGCGTAGTCCGGCAGGTGGCGCCAGACGCCCTTGTCGGTGGCAATCCAGATGGCGCCCTTGCGGTCCACCGAGATGTCGTTGATGTTGTTGCCTTCGAACTTGATCTGTTCCCACTTGTGGAGGTTGAAATGGGAGAGACCCTCTTGGTGGCTTGCCCAGACGTGTCCCGAACTGTCGACGGCAAGGGCCTTCGGGTTCAGGTCCATAATACCGTCTTCTTCGGTGAATAGGCTCCAGCGGTCTTTGTCGTTTACACTCTTCTTGGGGATGAGCCTTGCCACACCGGCGCCTTCTACGGCTACGTACAATTCCTTGCGGTTTTCGGACCAGACCAGCGAATTGATTTTCTGGCTGGGGAGCACCTTGCCCTTCTGCTCGAACTGCCCGTTACGGTAAAGGAACAAGCCGTTGTCGGTACCAATCCAGAGGCTTGCGCCCTGATTCTCCAGAGCGGTGATGCGGCGGCTTCCCAGTTCCTCGTCGTAGTTCTTCCAGGCCTTGCCGTCAAAGCGGTACAGGCTCTTGGGAGTGCCCACCCAGAGCTTTTCGGTGCGGTTGTCGTAGATGATGGCCGTGATGGTGTCGTTTACCACCAGGTTCCAGGGCATCTTGACTTCTACTACGTCGGATTCCTCTTCGGCGGACTTGATGTCGTTGAATTTCTTGACCTGCCGGGTGTACTCATCGATGCCGCGTTCGGTGCCTACATAGACCTTTACGGCGTCCTTTATCTTGGCGTTCCCTTGGAGGGTGACGGAGTGGTAGTCTACCCATTGTTCACCGTCATAGCGGAGGATTCCCTGGGCGGTTCCGGCCCAGAGTTCGCTCTTGGCGAAGAAGCCGTTCTTGCTTCGGGCGGCCATCTTGGTAAAGAAGGGGGCGTTCTTGGAATCGGCGGGGTAGGACATACGCCATTCATCGGCCAGAGGGCCGAAGGCAAGCCCTGCCGGGTTGTAGAACATGGCGGTAGCGTCATCGGCTACGGCGGCGCCCACTTCGCCCATACCTAACTGGCGGGCGCCTACGGGCATTTCTAGAGTGATAATCGCAGACCCTGCGGCATAGGTCAGGACCGGTGCCGTTGCAAGGAGGGAGAGGAGGAATTTACGCAAGTTGCCTCCAGTCGGGGACATCGTAGGTATTTCCATGGGAGGGCACCACGGCCTTCCAACCGGACTTGCTGGGGTTTTCCCAGGGCTGCTTGGGCAGGAGCTTGCAGTCGCAGCCCAGCACGTAGGGAGGCAAAATTTCGGCATGGTTCCGGATCTGCTCCCGGGTAATAAAGTTGTCTTCGTCGACGAACTTCACGTATTCCTTGCCCTTGGGGCCAAGCTCGATGCGATAGGTGACGGTGCCGTTCTTGTCGCCCTCGTCGATGGTGCGGATTGTCTCTTCGAGGGAGGCGTTCCAGCGACGGATATAGTCTTCCCGTTGCTCGGGGGTGAGCTGTTCTTGGGTTTCTAGCCAGGATCGCAGGGAAACCTCGGAGGGTTTGACGTTGGTGAGGGATTCCCGCGCAGGGCGGACCACCACGGCGTACTGGCCGGAAACATCGATGACGGGCTTAGGCTCCTCTTTTTCTTCGGTGCTGTGGATGACCACGTAGGCGCCAATGGCCGCAAGAATAATGGACAACACGACAATCGTTATGACGATAACAACAGATAGCATATTCTTTTTCCGTTCAACTGGGGAAAAACCTTACTCCCCAAAACTAGCATTTTCTATCTTGTGGGACAGGAGTTTTTATGCCGAAATTGAAGATTTTCTTGGTCCTCGCGTTATTTTGCAATTTGTGGGCTATTCCTTTTAACATAGAAAGCGTCAAGGATGGCCAGGGCGACGAAGTTCGCAAGGGCCAATTGATAAAGGTTCATTACAAAGGGTACCTTATTCTGGATAGCCTGCGGATGGAGGAAATGCGGAAAAGGGCTTACGAGGATTCGTTGGCTGCTCTGGAATTCGCGGTGCCCGCGGATTCCGCACAGGCCGACACAGCCAAGGCTGCTGCCGACACGGTGAAATCTGCTGCTGACACCGCCAAGGCTTTGGTCGAACCCGTCGCCGTTCCCGCCCCGACAGATTCTACAGCACAACCCGCCTGGGCTATCGAAGCGGCCAGGAAGGACAGCATTGAACGCTATAAGAACAAGTGGCTCTACATCAACACCTATGGTGGCGAACCTCTGGAATTTACGCTTGGTGTGGGCCAAGTCATTCCCGGTTGGGAAAAGGGTATTTTGGGTATGAAGGTGGGCGAAATCCGCTACTTGACGGTGCCTGCGGTCATGGCCTATGGCGAACGTTCTATGGAAGATATTCCGCCCTACTCGGATTTGTACTTTGAGGTGGAGCTGGTTCATGCCGATCCGCCTATGGAGCCGGACAAGTTCCCGCAGAACGTAGACGCCCTGAAGTGGCGGGAAATTTCCAAGGGGCTCAAGGCCTACGATGAAAAGCAGGGAACGGGCAAGCCGGCAATTCCCGGAGCCTCCCTCAAGACTCATTACACCGGCTGGCTCTTGAGCGGCCGCAAGTTCGGCAGTTCCAAGGACCTGAGCAAGCCTCTTGAAGTGGTCCTCGGCAACGGCAAGCTCATCAAGGGCTGGGAGGAAGGTCTGGAAGGTATGCGAGAGGGCGGCGTGCGCTGGCTTCGTGTGGCTCCTGCCATGGGCTACGGTGCCAAGGCCTATACGATGATTCCCTCCAATTCTGTCTTGATATTCCGCGTGGAACTGGTGGAGGCGGAAGTGGATTCTGCCATTATCGAGAAGATGGACTTTTTCCCAGACACAACGACCCTTACTCTTGAAAACGGTTCCGAAGGGCTCCGTTACGCTATTGTGAAGCAGGGCGAGGGTGAACCAGCGCGTTCGGGGTCTACGGTTCGCGTGCATTACACGGGCTGGCTTACCAATGGACACAAGTTTGATAGTTCCCGCGACCGCAATCAAGCGCTCAAGTTCCCTCTGGGTGGCGGTCACGTGATACGCGGCTGGGACTTGGGTATCGTCGGAATGCTTCCGGGCGAAAAGCGTATTCTGATTGTGCCGCCCGGACTTGGTTACGGTTCTCGTGGTCAGAGATCTATCCCCGGAGGGTCCACCCTTATCTTTGCCGTGGAGTACCTGGGCGAGTAATGTTCAAGACCTTCTTTGAAAAGCTTCACGAAGCGTTTTCGTCGGTATTGCCGGTCACCCTGATTGTGCTGGTGCTGTCCTTTACGCCCCTGGTGGAACTTTCGATGAAGGAACTGGTCATTTTTGTCATCAGTGCGGTTTTCCTCGTTGCTGGAATCGGGCTTTTCAACCTGGGGGCGGACCTTGCCATGACGCCTATGGGCGAGCATGTGGGCTCGGGCCTTGCCAAGTCCCGCAAGCTGCAATTGCTGGCTTCGGTGTGCTTTGTCATGGGCGTGCTCATTACCGTTGCGGAGCCCGATCTTTCGGTACTTGCCGAGCAGGTGAAACAGGCAATACACCCTGTACTTCTCGTGGTTACCATAGGTGTGGGTGTGGGAATTTTCTTACTGCTGTCTATCATCAAGATTGTGTTCAAGATGGACCTTTCCACCATCATCATCTTTTTCTACTTGGTGCTTTTTATGCTGGGGATGCTCATGGTCTCTATGGGCAAGGAGATTTTTGTCCCCCTGGCTTTCGATTCGGGCGGTGTGACTACGGGCCCTATCACGGTGCCCTTCATTATGGCCTTGGGTGTGGGCGTGGCCGGCGCTATCGGCGGTAAGCATGCCAGTGAAAACAGCTTCGGTCTTATTGCCCTTTGTTCTGTGGGGCCGATTCTTGCCCTTATGGGCCTGATTCTTTTCTCCAATGGTGGCCTTACCTTTACGCTGGAGCCCGATGCCTATTCCATAGATGCAAACCTAGGTCTTAATTTCATCTTTACGGTGCTGACGGTTGCCCGGGAAGTGTTTGTGGCCTTGGCGTTGATTGTGGCTTTCTTTGTGGTCCTGCAGTTGTTTGCCCTTAGGGTTTCATGGTCGAAGCTTATCCAGGTGGGCTTCGGCATCTGCTACACCTTTGCGGGTCTGTTGATTTTCCTGACGGGGGTGAAGGTGGGATTTATGCCCATCGGTTTTAAATTGGGTTGCAACTTGGCAAAGATGCCCCATATTCTTGTAGCGGCAGGCTTTGTCATTGGTATGGTGGTGGTGCTTGCGGAGCCTGCGGTACACGTGCTAAACAGGCAGGTCGAAGAGATTACGGGTGGCCTTGTGACCAAGCGCTCTATGCTGGTGGCCCTCTCTATCGGCGTTGGCGTTTCTATTGGGCTTTCTATGTTCCGCATCTATATGGGTTTCCCCCTGATTTACTACCTGATTCCTGGCTACTTCGTTTCCCTCGGTCTTTCCTTCTTTGTGCCCAAGCTCTACACGGCCATTGCCTTCGACTCGGGTGGTGTGGCCAGCGGACCTTTGACTTCTAGCTTTATACTGCCCCTTTCTATCGGGGCCTGCACCGTTATTCATGGCGGTGACGATTCCATTCTGAGTTACGCTTTCGGTATCGTGGCCATGGTGGCCATGACTCCCTTGATTACCATCCAGATTCTAGGCTTCAAGGCCATTGTTTCCAGGTTCTTCAGGAACCGTACCATGATGCGCCGTATCCAGGATGCCGATGATGAACAGATTATAGACTTTGTGTAGGGAGCGGTATGGCTGAAAAGGAAAGACAGGTCAGGCGAAAGAGAAGCGGGTCTCCCGATGGGCATTCCAGGGTGTCCATGAACCGCCTCAAGATTCTGGTGACCATGGTGAACCGCGCCAAGGCGGACTTTTATATGGACCATATCCAGTCTTTTGGCGTGAACATGCAGATGGTCTTTTACGGCAGGGGAACCGCCTCCCAGGAAGTTCTTACGGCCATCGGTCTGGTGGATTCCGAGCGTGCGGTCATTCTGAGCGTAATAGGCGAGGACAAGCTCAAGGCGGCCCTGGAAAGCATCGAGGAAAAGTTCAATACCATCGCGGGTGGTAAGGGCATCGCCTGTACGATTCCCATGACAAGCATTATCGGTAAGTCCATTTTCAACTTTTTAAGTAACAACCGCAAGGCGGTACGGAGGGATGAGAAATGAGCGCAAGCAAGCACGAAATGATCATGTGCATTGTCAATGCCGGATTTTCCGAGACGGTCATGGAGGCGGCCAAGAGTGCAGGCGCCCGTGGCGGCACTATCCTGAACGGTCGCGGCACGGCCAACAAGGAGGCAGAATCCTTCTTCCACATCGCTATCCAGCCCGAAAAGGAGGTGGTGATGATTCTTGTGGACAAGGATATCAAGGATGACGTGTTGCATGCTCTTTACGAGAAGGCGGGGCTTGATACTATGGGGCAGGGCATCGCATTTTCGCTCCCCGTAGATGATGTGGTGGGCCTTACGCCTTGGAAAGCTGTCGATAAGGATGGCAAGACCCTCAAGATGCAGGCTGTGTAACTTATGAACATTCTCGTTTATTTTCTTTTCGCTCTTTCGGGTTTTGCCGGTCTCATTTATGAAGGTTCCTGGGCCCGTTACCTTAAGCTTTTCTTGGGCCACGCCAGCTACGGCCAGGTGCTCACGCTCTGCATTTACATGGGCGGTCTTGCCATCGGTAGCTTTATTGCGGGCAAGATGGTGGAATGGGTAAAGCGTCCACTGCTTGGCTATGCGGCGGTGGAACTGGCCATCGGTATCGGCGGTCTCGTTTACCACCCGCTCTACAACCTGCTTACGGGTTTCTTCTTCGACAGCGAATGGATTGCGGGCCTGGGCTTTACCGGCGCCGAGATTACCAAGGTGG
>CAMIWK010000056.1 GCA_946402415.1 uncultured Fibrobacter sp. | reverse complement strand
GGGAAACGTTCTGGCGAACCATTTCCTGCTGCTGTTCCTTCTGCTGTTCCTGCCTATCGCGGGAATTGCCACGACGGTTCTTGTCATTGCCGTGACGACCGTTCTGGCCGGGCTTTCCGCCCTTACCACCCTGAGCAACACCACCGAGACCCATACCACCATTGCTGGCATTGAAGGCGTCTTGCATTGAGCCACCAGAGAAACCGCTGGAACGACCTCCACCGAATCCGCCACGACCGCCATTCTGGCCGTTGCGGAAATTTCCATTGCGGCCATCTTGACCGTTACCGGCATTGCGGGGACCAAACGTTCCCGTATAGCCCTGGGCATTTCCCTGAGGACGAGCTCCCGGGCCACCAGGACGACGGTTGACGGGACCACGCCCACCCTGCTGTTGTTGCTGAGACTTAGCGATACGGGCAAGGATAGCGGCATCGGGCTTGAACACCTGGGCCTTCATGGGAGGCTGCTTGAGTTCCGTAGAAGAAGACATCATGGTGGGAGCCGGCTCCGCAGGCTTTACAACGGCGGGCTTTACAGCGGCAGCCTTCGCCGCAGCCGTAGGCTTCGGGTCCGTCTTTACCGGAGTGCTTTCAACCTGGGCAGCGGGCTTCGCTTCGGCAGGAGCTTCCGGCTTAGCGACAGGAGCAACAGCCTCGGGAGCTGCGACGGTCTTGGGAGCCTCAGTAGCTACAGCTTCGGCCTCCTTCGGGGCATCTGCAGCTTTTGGAGTAGCGGCCTTGGTCTTTGCCGTCGCGGGCTTTTCAGCGGTAGCCTTGGGCTTCGCAGCGGCCTTGGTACGACGGATGGTCACTCCGTTCTTGACCGTCACGGTTTCCGTAGCGGACTTCTTCTTGGGAGCGCTCTCCTGAGAATCCGAAGCCGGGGCTTTCTTCAGGTTCTTACTCCTGGAGTCCTGCTTCTTCTTTTCCTCGGCCACAGCAGCTTCGATCTTCTCGAATTCAGAAGCGTTCACCTTCGACACCTGCGTCAAGACCTTGACGCCGTTGTCACGCAACAGCTTCACAACGAAATCGCTCTTGACCCCGTGTTCTTTAGCCCAGTCAACCGGCTTGATCTGTTCTTCTATACTCATTAAAAGCCTATCTAATCCTTTAAAAAAATCCCCGATTTTGAAGTCTATTCCTTATGCTTCTCCAGAAGTCTCCTGGGTTTCTTCGCTGGAATTTTCTTCGACGCCATTTTCGGGATTGGCGTTTGCAAAGAGGCTCTCTGCGCGGTGGGCACTGCGACGGAGTTCCTGCTCGCGGGGTGTCATGACCTCGCTCTTTTCGGCATCATCCTTTTCGGACCATTCCTTTTCGCCAAACACGTCCAGATCGCGACCCACCAGCGTTGCCGCCAGTTTCACGTTCTGACCGTTCTTACCGATGGCCTGGGCCAGGTTTTCATCATTGATGACCACCACCACGCGCTGAGTGCCAGGAACTTCGGTGAGTTTCACGATGTTTGCCGGAGCGAGAGCACGAGTGATGAACACATCCAAATCGGCATTCCAATGAACAATGTCAATACGCTCGTTACCCAGTTCACGTACAATAGTTTGCACGCGGGCACCCTTCATGCCAACGCATGCTCCCACAGGATCAATCTTTTCATCACGGGAGAACACCGCAATCTTGGCACGATAGCCGGGCTCACGGGCAACGCCCTTAATTTCGACAGAACCCTCGTAAATCTCGGGAACCTCCTGACGGAACAATTCCTTGAGGAAATCGCCACTTGCACGGGAAAGTACCACCTGGGCACCATTCTTGGAGGATTCCTCCACACGTGCAATCACAGCCTTCACGGACTGACCCTGCACCAGGCGTTCGTGACCAATCTGTTCGCGAGGCGGAATCACAGCCTCGGTCTGCTTGCCAAGGCTTACTATCACGTTACGGCCTTCAAGACGGAGAACCGTTCCGCTAATCATGGTGCCGATGCGGCCCTTGTAGGTATCCAGAATCTTCTGGCGTTCGGCATCGCGAATCTGTTGCGTCAAAAGCTGCTTGGCGGTCTGGATAGCCTGGCGTCCAAACGTGGTTGTGGGGACCTCCATTTCAAGCAGGTCACCGGGCTGGGCATCTTCATCGAATTCCTGGGCTTCGGGAACCAGCATATATTCTTCATCCAGCTTTTCCACTTCTTCGGCGGTCATGTTCGGGTCATAATCCGGATAATCATCCACCACCTTGGCGCGGAGATACACATGAACCTCGCTCTCATCGATTTCTACGTCGATTTTCTTATCCACGTGCAGGTATTTCTTAGCAGCGGAAACCAGGGCCTGCTTCAGGGCGTTCAGTACCACGGAATCATCCATGTTCTTGGCGTCTACGACGGCCTTCAGGGCTTCCAGCAAATTGACTTTCGGTTCATTTTTCATGAATTGACCTTCCTATTATATTTGTACATCCACCTTGGCGACCAGCACTTCGGACCTGGGAACCACAATATTCCCGGCATTTCCCTTAAGAGCCAGCGTCAAATTATCCTCATCCGCTTCCAGGAGCTTTCCAGTCAAGGGCTTGCCGGTACTGCGGGTCACCCTAATGGTACGTCCCTTATTGCGGAGCAAATCTGCGACCGACTTCAGGGGGCGGTCTAGCCCCGGCGACGACACTTCAAGCGTGTAGGCGCCTTCGATAACATCGGGGTCCAGGTCCAAGGCGTCGGACAGGTGCCTGCTTACCTTGGAACAGTCATCAATGGAGACGCCCTCAGGCTTGTCTATGTACAGGCGAACCGTCCTACGCTTGCCTGCGCGGAACATGTCCATCTCCACCAAGGAAACCCCTGCGAATTCACAGGCCTCGGCAACAAGAGCATCCAGTTTTTCCCGGTTATCCAAAAAAACCTCTTTATAAAAATAGCCGTTCGCTTACGGAACTTCTCCTGAACATCTCGGACCTAAATCCTCGGTTCCATGGGAAAAATTCCACGAACAGTCTAAAACCGGGTACAAATAGAGAAAAAAAATCAGATTCAGGCAACTGGGAAAGGTACAAAAGAGGGGGAAAAACTATATTTTGGCCACTATGCAAATTACTAAAGCTTCTCAACTTACTGGTGTATTTCCCGCGCTGTTCACCCCGCTGATGAACGACGACCCCAAGAACCTCCGCAATTCCATTGACTACAAGAAAATGGAAAAGATGATTGATGACCTTATCGCCGCCGGTGTTTCAGGCATTCTTCCCGTAGGTACCACGGGCCAGAGCGCAACAGTCACCCACAAGCAGCACCTGGACATTATCAAGTTCACGCTGGACTACGTAAACGGCCGCGTTCCCGTCATTGCCGGCGCAGGTTCCAACTGCACCCGCGAATCCGTCGAGATGATCGAAGAAGTTTTAAAGATTGCCGAAGTGCCTGTTCTCTGCGTGACCGGCTACTACAACAACCCCTCGCAAGAAGGCATCGAAAAGCACTTCAAGACCTTGAGCTCCGAAACTGGCGCCAAGATTATCATATACAATGTGCCCGGCCGCACCGCAAGCTACGTGCACCCTGACACCTTGATTGCCCTGTCCGAAGACAAGAACATCATCGGTCTTAAGCAGGCCGTAGATTTCCGCATCGGCGAGAAGTTCCACGAAGACACTAAGCGCGTCATCAACGAAACCAAGAACAACGACTTTGCCGTGCTGAGCGGTGAAGACGGATTCTTCATTGACATGCTGGAGATGGGCGGTACCGGCCTCGTGAGTGCGACAGCCAACATCCCCGAAGCAGCCAAGATTTTCGTGGACCTGTACAAGGCTTTCCAGGCCGGAAAGTTCCAGGAGTGCGATGACCTGCAGGACGCCGCCCGCGATTACGTAGAAGCGACCTTCTGCCGCAAGAACCCCATTCCTCTCGGAACAATGTTCAACAGCCCGCTGTTCCAGCCCATGACCAGCGTCAAGGACACCGCCCGGGGCGATGAAGCCGTTGCCCGCATTATGAAGCTTATCAACGAGAAGGCCACAAGCCTGAAGAAGTACCACGTTTAATTTTCCAGGAGAATCCTATGGCAAAGAACAAATCCATCAGCGAAATCATCTGCGACTACATCAAGAAGCAGAAACTCTCCCCCATTCCCGTACAGACCCTGAACGAAGAGGCCGCCTCTACCCGTTACTTCGGTGGTGACCTCAAGGAATTCATCGCTGCGGCAAAGACCCTCGGCGCAAAGGGAATCTTCGTAGAAGAACTCTACCTGGAAGATGACGAATTCTACTACGACAGTGGTATGGATGACGAAGAATACATGGCCCTGTACGGCAACGATGACTGCAACTGCGGTTGCGACTGCAAGTGTGCTTCGGCAAGCTCAGCAACCAACAAGAAGGGTAAGAAGGCCAAGGATGACGATTCCGACGTGGATGGCGTCTGGTTCGAGCCCGAAGACCTGGACGGTCTGGACCTGACTCTTCTGAAGCCCCAGATGGCCAAGTACATCGACCGTATCGGCGAATGCTGCGGTGCCCGCCTCACGGTTCCCGGCGTAGACCGCCTGGAAGTGGAAATCTTCGCCGACTGGTACGACAAGTTTGCCGAACTGGTGGATGAAGCCTCCGAAATCATTGAGGAAGACCCCAACGGCGCCCTGGAAGCCATCGAGGCCATATTCAAGGCCGAAGAAGAAGCTGACAAGAGCGTAAAGAAGATCGCCGCCCATCCGCCTAAGAAGGTTGCGAAAAAAGCCAAGAAGAAGTAATCGCCTATGTCATGCCCGCGAAGGCGGGCATCTTCAATAAGACCGCAAAGTCTAAAAGCAAAGAATCCCGCCGGATGGCGGGATTCTTTCGTTTTACCGATAGATTTACCGGTTCACCCGAACTTTCATCATCCGGCTACCCTGCTTGACCAGGTAGATGCCGGACCTGTGGAACTTGGCGAAGAGGGCATCTTCGAGAGATGTTCCCGCGGCAACACGTACGAGCCCCAAGTTACGGCCCTGGACATCGAACACCAGCATATTCCTGCTAGAAAGAGACAGACGGATATCCCCAATAGCCGTGACGTCCTGACCATTGTTATCAACAATATCACCACCATTTGAGGAACCACTGTCATTTGTAGACGGTCCGTTGTTCACAGGGCTGCTACTCGTGGGATTGGGACCAACGCTTGCAGAAGATCCATTGTTCACAGGGCTGCTACTCGTGGGATTGGGGCCAACGCTTGCAGAGGATCCGTTATTCACAGAATTGCTGCTCGTGGGATTAATGCTTGCAGAAGACTCATTGATTGGCGAAGAAGAACTGCTCGGCGGTTCGTACTTCGAGCTCATATTCACATCATTTGCCGTGAACTGGATATTGTCTACATTCACGTAGCCTCCCGTAAACGTTACGCGGAGTTTGTGCTGTCCGGCAGAAATGGACGACGTTGTCCCGCTGAAGGTATCATAGTCATTCCAGCCATTTGTCAATACGGAAACTGAACCGATACTTGCCCCGTCGTCCATAGACAAAGATATTGTACTCTCCCGACCTTGATTATTTTCCCTCGCCGCAAGAATATCAAAGGTATATGTCCCAGTATAGGAAACATCTACGGTCCATTCCACCCAGTCACCAGGCTGGATACTTCCGATAACATCACCATAAACTTTGAGGCTGTCACTATGCTTGCTTTCGTAGTTTTCGAACTCCAGCGTGCCTGGCATGGTACCAGAGGCAACAACCTGAGTCGTAGCACTGCTGCTTGTGGGATTGATAGAAGCGCTGGAGGTCGGCGTGGTGCTACCGCTAATATAGACCTTGGCATGTGGGAAATCGACTGAGCCACTTACGCCACAAGTTCCCCCTTGAGGCTTATTACATCCCGCTTCACCAAGTACTTTGGCTTCGTATAAATTTCCCATAGCCATACCCAGCTGTTCCCACGCTCTCATATGTGCAGAAACATTTATCGTACCGCAATCGCTCATAGAGCTACGAATACTAAAATACTGGTAGAAATCTACATTCTGGTTCGTTTCAATAGCAGGTCCATTACGCGTATTACGGTAAACATTATACGTTCCACCGTCAATAGTAATACCCTCTGCAAGTTTTTCATTTCCCACCCAGTCACTAGGCATCCATTGACTCAATGTATTATCGACAACATAATACTCAACAAGCCCATTAGGGGCACCCGGAACATTTTTCATCCATCCATAGACGCCCACATAGGAATAATCTACACCGGAAATATTCTTCTTCACCAATTTGTATTCGGCAATGATATCGCCACTCAAATCTTTATACGTCTCACCATTGTTAAACTTCAGTCCTATACGGCACAGGTAGTCCCCCGCGCCATCCATGCTGCAGTCCATGGAACCATCGGGATAAAATACAGCATAGCCGTTGGTTGCATAGTCATACCACAATTCGTAATGATAATCACCTACTGGATTACTGCCGCTATTGGAAACCGTTACCCCCTGCCCAGTGTGACCCGTTGCGCTACAGAAGTCCTGTGCCAGGGCCTGTGGGGTGAAAAGACCAAGGGAAAGCAAAGCCGCTGTCCCGAAAGAGAAAAACCTTTTATTCATAATTGCTCTCCATCCGAGAAGTCAATCCTAGTATAAACTTATAAAAAAACTAACGATTTACGCGAACCTGTACAAAAAGAGCTCCTTGCTTTACCAGGTATATTCCCGGCTTATGGAATTTGGCAGAAAGAGCATCCTGAAGAGTTGTTCCGGCAGCGACACTCACGCGGCCCAGGTGGCGGCCCAGCATATCAAACACCTGCAAGTCCTTGTCCTTCAATGCAAAGCGAGTCTTTGCCATGGCCTCCGGAGGAGGTTCGTACTTGGAACTTTTATCCACCTCTTTTTCCGTAAACTTGATATTGTCCACATTTACATAGCCATCCGTAAAGGTCACGCGGAAGGTGTGCTGTCCAGAAGAAATGGACGATGTAACCCCCTTAAAAGTATCATAACTATCCCAACCATCCGTGATAACAGATACCGAACCCACCGGCATGCCATCTATGGACAAAGAAATCTCGCTTTCGCGATTCTGGGAATCTTCCCTCGCCGCCAAGATATCAAAGGTATACGTCCCGGTGTAGGAAACATCTACGGTCCATTCCACCCAGTCCCCAGGCTGGATGTTCCCGATGACGTCACCATACACCTTGAGGCTGTCGCTCTGCTTGCTTTCGTATTTTTCGAACTCCATCGTGCCCGGCAAGGCCCCCGTAGAGGTGCGGGTGGAAGTAGAGCTTCCTGGATTCGAAGAGCCGCTGGATGTTGGCGTAGTAGAGCCGCCACCGATGTAAACCTTGGCGTGGGGGAAATCAGCCTCGCCACTCACACCACCGCCGGTTGATCCAGCTTCGCCAAGGACCTTTGCCTCATACAGTCTTCCATCGGCCAAACCAAGTTCCTTCCATTTTTTCAAATGGGCGGAAACGTTTATGGTTCCGCAATCACGCATGGAACTGCGGATACTGAAATACTGGTAGAATTCCTTATCACCACTACCTCCAATTGCAGGACCGGTACGGGTGTTACGATAAACAGTATAGGTTCCGCCATCAATGGAAACATTCGCTGCAATTTTTTCATTGCCCACCCAGTCGCCAGGCATCCACTGGCTCAATGTATTATCGACAACATAATATTCAACAAGCCCATTAGGAGCTCCCTGTACTCCTTCCATCCAGCCGTAAACGCCCACGTAGGAATAGTCCACACCGCTGATATTCTTTTTCACCAGCTTATACTCGGCTATAATATCTCCGCCCATCTGGTCGTAGGTTTTGTCGCTGTTAAACTGAAGTCCGGAACGACAGAGGTAGTCACCCGCCCCGCTGAACGTACAGGACATGGATCCGTCGGAATAGAACGTAGCGCTAGCGGAGTTTGCATGGTCATACCACAGCTGGTAATCGTACTGACCGATAGAACCGGGGCTGTAGCTACCCGTTTCCGTCTTGCTTTCGCCCGAATGAGTCGTGGTGGAACAAAACGCTTCAGTCTGCGCCAATGCCTGGGAGGAGAAAAGGCCTAAAGAAAGCACCGCCACAGTCCCCAAAGAACGACATTCTTTCATCGTTAAGCCCCCTTAAAGAGATCTATCCCGATAAACTTATACAAAAAGCCCCCGGATGTCACCGGGGGCTTGTGTAAAATTATAGCAAGATGTCTTTTTTCACGTTTTTAGGGCTGTTGGCTATTCATCCGTCGGCTCTTTTTCGATAGAGTCATCATCCACCTCAACACCCTCCACCTTGTCGAATGTCTCCTTGGCCTCGGCGCTATCCTGCTCGATGTCTTCTACGCTGGGAAGCGCGGTGGCATCCTGCACGGCGTCGCCTTCCCGAAGGCTGATGGCCTTCACGCCCTGAGCGTTGCGGCCCGTGAGGCGGATGTCGGCAGCCTTGATACGGATGACCTGGCCTTCGCGGCTGGTGATAATCAGGTCATAGTCATCGGCAACGCTTTCCACGAACACAGCAGGACCGATCTTGTCGGTGACCTTCAGGTTGATAACGCCCTTGCCGCCACGACGGGTGATACGGTAGGTACCGGGCTCGCTGCGCTTACCGAAACCGTTCTCGGTAATGGTAAGCACCTTGTTGCCTGCCTTGAGCCACAGGAGCGAAATCACCTCGTCGCCTTCGGCAAGCTTGATACCGCGCACGCCGTGTGTTCCACGGCCCATGGGGCGGAAGCAGGTAATGGGGAATGTCAGGGCCTGGCCATTTCGTGTAGCAAGCATCAGCAGGTCCTTCGGGATTGGGCGGCCTTCAACATCTTCGGAACCGTCCTCACCTTCTACCACTTCAGCTTCGGCAGTCTCGGCAGCCTGCTCCACAGCGTCGTCAGCGTCGCTAGCGTCCAGCGAAGCCTTGTATTCCTCTTCGGTCATGCCCACCAGCTGCACCTTCACCAGTTCGTCGTCTTCGTCCAGGCGGATGGCGTTCACGCCGGCCTTGCGGGGGCGGCTGAACAGGGTCAGGTCCATCTTGTTGATGATACCCTTCTTGGTGGCAAACACCAGGCAGAAGAACCCGCCGAACTTGCGCACCGGCACAATGGCCTGAACCTTTTCGCCTTCGGTAAGTCCCACGAAGTTGATAATGGGGCGGCCCTTGCCGTTGCGGGTGCCTTCGGGCAGGCGGTAAACCTTGGTCCAGTAGGCACGGCCCTTGTTGGTGAACACCAGCAGGTAGCTGTGGGTGCTGGCCGTGAAAATCTGGTCCACGTTGTCCTCGTCCTTGAGGGTCGCGCCGATAATCCCCTTGCCGCCGCGGTTCTGGGCCTTGAAGGTATCGATGGGCAGGCGCTTGATGTAGCCTTCCTTGCTCAAGGTAATCACCTGTTCCTCTTCGGCAATCAGGTCTTCGTAGTCCAGGTCATCTACAGAGTCTTCGATGCTGGTGCGGCGTTCGTCGCCGAACTTGGCCACGATGGCGTCGAGCCTTTCGAGGAGGATGGCGATACGGCGTTCGCGCTTTTCCAGAATGTCCTTCAGGTCGGCGACAGTGGCGATAAGCTCGTTGTATTCCGCTTCCAACTTTTCCAGGTTGAGGCCTGTCAGCTGAGACAAGCGCATGTCCACGATAGCCTGGGACTGGATGTCGTCCAGGTTGAAACGGTCCTGCAAGTTCTGCTTCGCGATTTCGGTCGTCTTGCTGGACTTGATAATCTGCACCACCTCGTCGATGTTCTGGGTGGCAATGCGGAGCCCCTCGATAATGTGGAGGCGTGCCTCGGCCTTCTTCAGGTCGAACTGGGTGGCTCGCGTAATCACATCCAGACGGTGGTCGATGTAGACCTGGATCAGTTCCTTGAGCGTCAGGAGCTTGGGCAGGTTGTTCACCAGGGCCAAGTTGTAGATGCTGAAGGTTGTCTGAAGCTGTGTATTCTTGTAAAGGTTGTTGAGCACCACCTCGCCCACGGCATCTCTGCGAAGCTCAATCACGATCCGCATGCCTTCGCGGCTGGATTCGTCGCGAATGTCGGTAATGCCGTCTACGCGCTTGTCGCGGACCAGGTCTGCAATCTTCTTGCAGAGTTCCGCCTTATTCACCATGTAGGGAATTTCGGTAACGATAATGCGGGGCTTGCCCTTGCTGTCGGTCTCGATTTCGGTACGGGCGCGTACACGCACACGGCCGTGACCCGTAAGGTAGGCATCGCGGATACCGGCACGTCCACAGATGAGAGCCCCTGTGGGGAAATCCGGACCGGACACGTACTGCAGCAGGTCTTCGCCAGAAATTTCGGGATTCTCGGCCACCGCGTGGATGGCGCTTGCAATTTCGCGCAGGTTATGGGGCGCCATGGAGGTGGCCATACCTACGGCAATACCCGTGGTTCCGTTCACCAGCATGTTGGGGAGCGCCGAAGGCAGCACCAGCGGTTCTTCCAGGGACTCATCGTAGTTGGGGCCCATGTTCACGGTATCTTTTTCAAGATCCTCCAGCATGAGGGCGCCCAGGTTATTCATCTTGGCTTCGGTATAACGCATGGCGGCAGCGCCGTCACCGTCGATAGAGCCGAAGTTACCCTGGCCAAACACCAGCGGGTAGCGCAGGGAGAAGTCCTGGGCCATACGGACCAGAGTCTCGTACACGGCGGAGTCTCCGTGAGGGTGGTACTTACCGATGACATCGCCCACAATACGGGCGCACTTCACCGTCTGCTTGTTGGGCAACACTCCCAGCTTGTGCATACTGTACATAACGCGGCGGTGCACCGGCTTGAAACCGTCCCTAGCATCGGGAAGGGCGCGGGCCACGATCACGCTCATGGAGTAGCGCAAGTAGCAATCCTGCATATCCTGTTCAATCAGGCTCTTGAACTGCGTTCCTGGTACCAATTCTTCTGACATTACTTATCCTCTATCATCGCGTTTATTTTTTCTAAACTCTTTTCATCCGTCTGGTCGATGCAATGGGGCACCACCGTAGCGTAGCCCTGATTCAGCAGGTAGTCGTCGCTATCCTTGGGCTGCTCATCCCACAGTTTGTCACCGTCCAGCTGCCACAAGCCGCCCTCGTGGCTGTAGTGGTCCGTAAACATTCCGAGGGCCATCTTGCAGGCCTTGAATCCCTTGAAAGATTCGGTGGTAGCCTTCGGAAAATTCACGTTCCAGAATACGCCGGCAGGAATCTGCCTGAACAGTTCCTTCTTCACCACCGACACGGCAAAATCCACCGCCGTCTGCAACAGTTCCGTTCCCGTCCCGCGCAGCGAAAGGGCGATTCCCGGCACACCCCAGAGGGCCGCCTCGCGAGCACCGGCCACCGTTCCCGAATAAAGGGAAGACACGCCAGAATTCTCGCCCACATTCACGCCCGAAAAACACACGTCAAAAGCCCCTGGACCGGCGCCCTCGGTAGAAAGCCCGTGGAGCGCAAAATGCCC
>CAMIWK010000055.1 GCA_946402415.1 uncultured Fibrobacter sp. | reverse complement strand
CGGGTTCCTTTGCAACCATTTCTTGGGCAAGCGTCCCGTGTTCAAGGAAATCCAGGCGAACATGCCTGCGGTAAGCGTGATAGGCCTGATGCTCATTGTGGGCGGCGTGGTGGTAACGGTGCGTCCGCAACTTTTGACCAACGGCTTTTCGCTGATATTCTTGGTGCTGGCGGTTGTGTTTTGCCACAATGCGCTGGGCTATGTGCTTGGTTACAGCGTGGGCAGGCTCTTTAAGTTCAATACCGCCAAGAAGCGTACCATCGCCATTGAGGTAGGCGTGCAGAACGCCGGCATGGCCACGGTGCTTGCCATGGCCTTCTTTGCCAATCCCGAGAACGTGGCGGCCAACCCCAAGGCGGTGCTTTGCATGGTGCCCTGCGCCTTAAGTTGCGCTTACCATTCCATCAGTGGAACGGTGCTGGCCAACATATTCGCCTGGTTGGATAAGCGAGGAGATTCCCGGTCAAGCCGGGAATGACAAAAGTCTAAGGTAATTCTGATCCCAAATAAATACCTACCCGGTGGCCGGTCTCGAATCCGAACAGGGTTCCTTTATTGATGGTGTAGTTTATCCCCAGTTCCAGCGGTGCACCGAACAGCCTGAAGTCCCTTGCCAGGGCGAAGGCGATTTTCATGCCCTTGTACTTGTCGTCCATCTTGCGGCAGTTCTTGGCCAGATTGTGGTTCTCCGATTCCTGGATGCGGGCCTGGTAAAGCATTACCTCGCTGAACTTCCAGCCGGTCTTTTGGGCGTCGCTCCACCAGAATTTCCACAGGAGGCTGGCCTTGAACCCGATTTCATCGCCGGGCTTAAAATTCTGGTCTTCTAGGAAGGTGTTGTACCGCAGGGCAGTTCCCAGCAGCAGGTGAGGCGTCGCCGGAAACAGCACGAAGGGTTCCGCGTTCAGCCTGTGGAACCGCTCCTTCTGAGAGCCTTCGCCAGGCGGGAACCGCCACCCTGCATCAAACCCGAGGTTTCGATAAAATAGGGTCCGAACACCCAAAAAACTCTCGTTGAAACCGTTCACGTGCAGGTTACAGTAGTTGTGGACATAGCCTTTGGTGGAATACTCGTAGCTATAGCTAGCGAATCGGAATGAGCTGCTGCCGTATAGGCTGAACCAATCGGTAATGGCGTATTCGGCGGAGGCGGTCATGTCGGCACTGTACACGTCGTCATCCAGTTCCTCAGCCCCTTCCACGGAAAGTGCCGTTGTGGGGAAGTGCAGCGGCGTTAACCCTTCGGTAGCGAGGGCAAGACCCGCACAAAGCAACAGCGAAAGTCCGATTTTCGTGGTCATCGATTTCAAAATATACGAAAGTTATTCCGTTCTGTTCTTCCTTCCGTATCTTATTACATTTACGTTCAAATGTTTTACCATTTCTCCATGAGATTGCCGCCACCAAGCGTTGCTCGTGGCAGGCTCTGCCTTCGGCTCCTCGCAATGACACCGCTAGGTTTTCTAACGGGCTTGCTTGCGCTGTCTTTGGTCGGCTGTTTCTGGGAAAGCCCCGAAGACAACCCGGAGTACCTGCCTCTGGACGATTCCAAGTACCCCTACGCAGAGCTCCCGCGTCTTGTCATCGAGACGGAGGACTTTCACGAACTGCGTGACCGGGAGACGGAATTCCCGTCGAAGCTCCAGATCTACGGTAAGGACACTTACGAGAGCGAGGTGTACAGCCTTACGGTTCGTGGTCGCGGAAACTCCAGTTTCAAGATGCCCAAGTACGGCATGAAGCTGGAATTCGATGACAAGGTCTCCCTGTTTGGAATGCCCAAGAGCAGGGACTGGGCCCTCATCGCCAATTATGGAGACAAGACCCACCTGCGTAACTACATGATGACCCGTCTTTCGGAATGGCTGGGCTCACGCTGGACGCCGAAGATGCGGTTCGTGGAAGTCTATCTGAACCGCAAGTACATGGGGCTGTACCTTTTGTCAGAGACGGTGAAGGTGGCAAAAGAACGGGTGAACATTGCCGAAAACGACACCACGTTCTTGGTGGAGAAAGAAGATTCCAAGAAATACGACCCGCCCTACGTCATTACCGACCGGGAATTCATTTACCATATCAAGTCTCCCAAGAACCCAAGCGAAAAGACTAAAAAGCTGCTGTTGGACCATCTGAACGCTTTCGAAAAAGCGGCATGGAATTTTGATGGCAATACTCCAGAAGAGATTCAGCAATGGCTTTCTATGGAGGATTTTCTGCCCTTCTACTGGATCCAGGAATTTTCCAAGAACGAAGACGGCAACTATGCCCGCAGCGTTTATTTCACCTGGGAGAAGGGCGGGCCTGTCTGTTTTGGGCCTTTATGGGATTTTGACCTGGGTTTCGGAAATGCATCCCGTGAAAAGAACAAGGGCTCGGACGGATGGTATATCCGCTACTACCGCCTGTACAACAACATCTTCTGGAGCGACTGGATTGAAAATGAGGCCGCTATGTACTGGAAGGTGCATAGGGAAAAGTTTAGGGCCTTGGCGGACAGCGTTCCCCTATATGCGAAGATAATCGAGAAGGCCGTCAAGAACGAATACCGCCGCTGGCCCATTATCTCTAATATGGAAAACTGGGCCCTGAAGGACCCTTACGATTCCTACGAAGAAGGAGTCGATGTGATGGTCAAGTGGATGCGGGAACGGTTCGCCTGGATTGACAAGAACCTGTAAGGCTTAGGCTTCTTTTTCCAGTCTGGTACGCTCGTCGTAGAGGCGTTTTGAAATTTGAGTGAAGGCCTTTACCACGACGGGGTCGAAATGCTTGCCTGCCCCTTCGGTGATGATTTCCATGGCCTTCTCGTAGGTGAAGGGCTTCTTGTAGATGCGCTCGGCTACCAGGGCGTCGAACACGTCTGCTACCGCCATTATACGTGCCGACAGCGGGATTTCTTCGCCCTTGATGTGGGTGGGGTATCCCGAACCGTCCCACTTTTCGTGGTGGAAGTGGGCCATCTCGATGGATTCCTTCAGGTAGTCCTCGTCCATGGTGTCGCCGGCGTTCTCCTCGATCTTTGCAAGGATGTTCTTGCCTTCGGTGGTGTGGCTCTTCATGATGACGAACTCTTCGTCGGTGAGCTTGCCTGGCTTGTTCAGAATCAGGTCGGATACCGCAATCTTGCCGATATCGTGGAGAGGAGCGGAGCGTTTCAGCTTTTCGATATACTCGTCGGTAAGGATGTCCTTGAATTCCCCTTCTATCTGGAGTTCGCGAGCGATGGCGTCTACGTAGTAGGCTGTCTTCTTGATGTGGTTTCCGGTGCTGGTGTCGCGGGCTTCCACCATCTCGGCGAAGTTCACGATAATCTCGTCTTGCATACGGGTGATACGCTCGGTCTGTTCTTGCAGCTGCTTGATGTAATCCAGGGATTCGGTGCCCATCTTGATAAGGGCCGTGTGCAGGTGCTTGATTTCGTCGCGGTTGCGGATCTTCAGATCATTGAGAGCCTCGAGGCCCTTGTCCTTGTTGGTTCCAAGGTTGTAGGCGAACTGGGAAGAGGCATAGGCCATGCGGTTGATGGGCCGTACCACGCCCTGTTTTACCATTTCCAGGATAATGCTCATAATGATGATGGAGAGCCCGAAGAACAGGGAGAAGAACTTGATGAAGAAGGAAGCGTCGTCTTCGAGAATTTCTTCCATAGAAATGTCGGCGGCCACGTAGGCGGCGGTCTTGCCATGGGAATCCTTGATGGGCTTGTAAATGGTCAGAAGCCAGCCGTAGGTGTCGTCGGAAATGATAGGATCGATGGTATCACCCTTGAAAAGGGCGGGAAGGTACGGCTCGAAACTCTGGTCGAAGGGAACGATATCGCCTGGAGGGCTAGGCTCCTCTCCACCTTCCGACGGCATGTCGAATACCACGTGGCAACCATCCTCCATGATCTTGTAGACATAGAGGTATTTTGTCTGGGTAAAGCTTTTCTTGAGCTTGTCCAGCTTTTGCTCTGCGTCGATGTACCCTTCGGCCTCTCGACCGTTTGCGATAAAATCATCTACCCGGTTGCCGTCGATAAACACGGTGGCGGCCTGGGTAACTCCGTTGGCGATGTCGGTAAACTTGTCGATGGAAACCTTCTGGTACAGGAAATAGCCGATGGCACAGGCCAGGGATCCAAGGAATAGTTCCGCTGTTACGACCATGAGCATCACCCTGCGGAGCAGGGAACTTCTGGTAGTTATGGCGAGCTCGTCTACATTCGGGTCGACGTGGAAGGTTTCGTTACATACAATACGGATTTTCTTGGGAAGCCAACGGTACAGGAGTACCGCCGAAATGACCACGATGCCCTTGTCGAAAATGTCGATGATGATATCGGCCAAAAGCTGGGACCAGAAATCGGGGAGACCGCAGGTATCCCGAAGTCCGAGAGCGAAGGGGGCGGAAATGCCTTCGCCGATGCTGTAGCCGTAAAGGAAGTAGGTGAGTATGGACCCGAGACCGCCGCCGATGAGGGCGAAGGTAATGATCACCACGATAATCTTCGGGATGCTCAGGAAAAATTTCTTTTGGTAAAAGATGTAGGCGCCGCTTGCAATAAGAATGCTGATGACGCCGTAGTAGAGGGTGACGGTATCGGACAGTCCGTTGATGACGTTGGAGAAGAAACCGACGATGACTGCCGGTAGGTTCCCGCACATCATAGCGGCAAGGATTGTCCCCAGGCAGTCAAAAAAGATGGGAAGTTCAAAGTGGGTGACCAGCTTTGCGGGGATAATGTTCAGCAGCAGACCGACGGCGATAAAAAGTATCACCTTGATCAGGTAAATGAATGTCTGCTTCTGGAACTTCATTGAGTTATCTCCACGACCTTCTTATTGCTGGTGGCGCCAGCCACGACAGATACATCTCGTTTGTGGACTCCAAAGTGCTTTGCCAGAAGTTCGCAGATGGCCTCGTTGGCGGCTCCATCCACGGGGGGCGCTTTGACCTCTACCTTGTAGCTGCCGTCGGGACATTCCGTGACGGATTCCCGCTTGCTCCTGGCGTGTACCTTGATGTTCACCCTCACGAGAAGCCCGCTTTTAGCCGATGACGTTCCCCGTAGGCGCGACCGTGGCCGGTCGTTTTGCAGGTTCGTTCAGGTCACGCTGGTCGTTTTCCATGGCGGAGAGCAGGTCTTCCTGACCCCGAATCAGGGCCCGGCACCGGATGAAGTAGTTGGTACGGATTTGCTTTAGCTGTTCGATTTCGGCCCTCAGGTCCTCGGCGCTCTTCTTAGTGTTTTCCACTTCCTTGATGGCCCTGGCCTTGGCCTCTGCAATAATGAGTTCCGCTTCTTTCTCGGCGTTGGCCTTGACCTCGTCTACGGTCTTTTGCATAGTGACCACGGCGTCCTGGATGGTCTTTTCGATTTGGCGGTAGTAGTTGACGCGCTCCTCGGCAATTTTCAGCCGTTCCGTCAGGTCGGTGCGGTTTCTGGACATCTGTTCGAAGGCGGTGGCCGCCGTCTCCAGGAAGGCCTTGACCTCGTCGGGATCGATGCCGCCGAAGTTCTTCTTGTGGAATGTCTGGTTGCGGATATCTAACGGAGTCAGTTCCATACACTACCTGCTAAATTGTTTTCTTTGCTTTTAATAATATAACAAAGTTATGGTAGGGGGTTGCGGCCCTCCAAATTGGAATAATCATTTTATATTATGATTTCCTTTTTCGTTAAAAAGAGTGTAGTTAAGAGAAAAAAGGACGGTGAAAACGGTCGATGATCGGTAAGTTGAAATTGTTCCTGCAGAAGCAGGATTCCCTGGAACGGACACTTTTCTGGGTGTTCCTGGTGATTGTGTTGGTGGCGTGCGTCGCTTCCACGATTTTTACGATTTATGAACAAATTAGCCTTGTGACCTCGGCGGTGTGCCTGCTGACCAGCCTTATATGCGCCATTCTCGCCATCGTGGCGGTAAAGACCCGCATGTACAGCCACTGCTATGTGGTCATGTGCCTGTTGCTCAGCTGCTTCTTGCTGCCCATGCTGTTTTTCTTGTGCGGCGGGTTCAACTGCGGCATGACCCTCTACTGCCTTACCTGCGTATTCCTTTGCGCCTATTGCCCCGGCAAGAGCAAGTGGGTAGTCTTTGTCATTTCCATGCTTTCCTTCGAGATTGCCTTTGTGCTTTCGGAGTTGTACCCAGAGTACGTGGTGGCCCTGGACCACCAGGCGGCATTTATCGATATCTTGGTATCCTTCTTTATTACGGGTGTGGTGGTCTTTATCATCAACGCCTTCGCCCTCTATTCCTACAATTCCGAACGGAGGGGCCGCGAAGAGATGCTTCACCGTCTGGAGTTCTTGTCTAAGCGCGACGCCAAGACAGGGCTTTTCAATAGGGGCTATATGACCCATTTCTTGGAGGGTGTGGTGTGGCCCCAACGCGAGGAATACTACCTGCTGCTCTTGGATATGGATGAGTTTCGCGATGTGAATGCCCAGTACGGGCAGGTTTTCGGCGACCAGGTGCTTTGTGACGTGGCGAAGTTCTTGATTCAGGAGCGGGACGATAGGATCGGGGAATGCTGTGGCCGTATGGATGGGGAGCTGTTCATGTGCGTGTTCAAGGCTGGCTCCGAGCTGGAGGCCTTCGCCCGTTCGGAACGTATACGTGAGGGCATCGCGGACCTGCGCTGGAACAAGTTCCCAGATGCCAGGGTCACGGTATCGGGCTGTTTCATTGTCTGCAGAGACAGGAATTACTCCCATTTCTCCCAGTTCCTGGTGAAGGCGGAAGAGGTGCTCTACCTGGCTAAAACCGAGGGCCACAACAAGATACGCAAGATGATGTAAAACGACGGACTGTTGATAAATTGTTAATAGATTGGGCAAAACACGTTGTTTTGCCCTTTTTTGATTAAATTTAGGGGACTTCGACGGATGAGACCTTGATTTATACGGTATTTTTGCTAGATTTGGAACTCAAAAATTTGAATTCCGACTAGAAAGGTTTTATCATGAAAAGAACATTCCAGCCTCATAACCGCAAGCGTGCCAACAAGCAGGGTTTCCGCGCCCGCATGGAAGACCGTTGGGGTCGCGCCGTTCTTAGCCGTCGTCGCGCCAAGGGCCGCAAGCGCCTGACCGTCAGCGACACCATCTATAAGAAGTAAGCCGGGGGGTGGCTTATCGCCGCTCTGCGTTCTTATAGGCTGCCGAACCAGCCCGCTTATCGAACAGTGGCCGTCCAAGGCAAGTTTGTCCGAGCATCGTCATTGACTATGCGTTGGATAGAGAGCCCGGACGGTTTTTGTCGTTTTTGCTTTTTAGCAAAAAAGAAAAATGGTAACGCCGTTTACCGCAACAAGTGCCGGAGGATTCTGCGGCCTTTGTTTTTTGGGATGGTCCCAAGCATCAAGAAGCCCGTATGGGCTATGGTGGTGGTGACCGTAGGTCAGCAGGAACTGACCTCTGAGAAGTTGCGGGAGTCTGCCCTCAAGATTTTCCGCAAGATGGAGTGGGCGGACCAAAGTGCCGGGTGTGAAGATGCTTGCGAAGCTTGAGAAGGCCATGGTGGCGGTGCTGGTGGCGCCCATCCGTCTGTACCAGCTGGTGCACCCCTACTTTTTTCATGGAGTCTGCCGGTTCCAGCCCACCTGCTCCAGCTATGCAATCGAGGCCTTTAGGGTACACGGACCCTTCAAAGGTTTCTATCTTGCGGTTTTTAGGATTTTAAGATGTAACCCCTTCTGCAAGGGCGGCTACGATCCGGTGCCTCCCAGAAAGGAAAAGACATGAACAAGAATACCCTCATAGGCTCTATCCTTATCGGCGTCATTGTCATCTGGTGGATGACCATGTCGACGAACAACGCGAAGCAGCAGGCCGAGGCCCAGGCTAAAGAGAAAGAAGCTGCCGCCGTGCAGGCCGCCCGTGCCGACTCGGCAGACCAGCTGGTTCTGGACGATAAGGCTCCGGAGCTGAAGGCCGCGCCGGTTCTTGGTGATGAGGTTGCTGTGGATAGCGCCGCCGTTGTTGCCGACAGTGCAAAGGTCGCTGTACCGGAATCTGGCAAGGACAGTGTCGCTGTCACAGATTCTACTGCCGAAGCCCCAAAGGTAATTGAACCCCGCACGGTTGCGGTGGAAACCGACAAGTTTATTATGACCCTCTCCAATAAGGGTGGACGTGTGCAGAGCGTTATCGTGAAGGCCCTGGCCGATAGCGCCGGGAACTTCCCTGAAATTATCCAGGATACCACTCTTGGTGCCTTGGACCTGAAGCTTGGCAAGGCCGACCTGAGCGAAGCCCTGTTCGACCTGGGCGACACTCCCGAGAAGATTCAGGTGGAAGCAGACACTACGGTGAAGTTCGTGTTCAGTGACAAGAGCGGCAAGCAGGTCATCCGTAGCTACACGTTTACCAAGAATGGTGTGGCCGTGCGCCAGGTGAACCGCTTTGTAGGGTTCCAGCCGGCGGACTATCAACTGTCTTGGATGGGCGGCATGAAGGAGACGGAATCCATTCCTAAGGGCAAGAGCTTTGGCGGTGCCAGCTATTTCTTTAGCGAAGTGATTTTCAAGAACAGCGAGATTACCGAACGTGAAACCATTTCTAACACCATGACTTTGGACAATGCCAACTACTACTGGGTGGGCATGCGCCGTAAGTATGTGGCCCTGTCGGTTCAGTTCGATAAGCCTGTTCCGGTGAAGGTGAACGCCAAGCATATTGACGTGGCTACCGAAGGGAACCCCGACCCGGGTACCTACAGCCTCACCATCGCCGATGCCGTGCGCACAGACTCCGTGGCTTTTGACTTTATGGTGCTCCCGCTTCAGTGGGATGAGGTGGAATCTCTGGAACAGGGCTACGAGAAGATTATCGTGACGGGTTCCAAGTGGTTCCCCGGTTCCAGCGTGTGGTTCGTATGGATCTGCAAGTGGCTTTTGAAGCTCTTGAAGTATTTCTATTCCATTATCCCGAACTACGGCGTGGCTATCATTCTGGTGACCATCATTGTGCGTGCCTTTACAACGCCCTTTACGGTGAAGCAGCTCAAGTCTACCCGTGCTATGAGCAAGCTCAAGCCCCAGCTTGACGAGATTAACGTGAAGTACCGTAGCGATCCGCAGAAGAAACAGGCTGCCGTTATGGAACTCTACGCCAAGAACGGCGTGAACCCGCTGGCCAGCTGCAGTGGCGGATGCTTGCCTATGCTCATCCAGATGCCTATATTTATGGGCCTGTTCTTTGTGCTGGGTCGCGCTATCGAACTTCGCGGTATGCCAGCCTTCTTGTGGATTACGGATTTGAGCCGTAGCGACGTGATTTTCCACGGGTTCAGCATTCCCTTCTTGATGCCCGATGGTCTGGCGGTGCTCCCCTGGATTATGGTGGTCACTACGTATTTCCAGACCAAGGTGACTATGGGCGGGAATGGCGCCATGGATCCGGCACAGCAGAAGATGATGACCTGGATGATGCCGGCCATGATGTTCTTCTTCAGTGCGGTGATGCCTTCGGGCTTGGTGCTCTACTGGATTATCTCTAACTTCTGGAGCATTGCCCAGTACAAGATTATCAACCGCGGTATGGCGACTGCAGACGGCACCTCATCTAAGCTGAAAGGCAAGGATGTACAAGACGCCAAGATTGTGAAGTAAGCACCCGCGCACCGCAGATGCCCACGCAAATAATCTGCGCTGACCTTCTCTAGTTGTTATACTCGTCGCCGTCCAGCTTTTTGCCGAGCAACTTGTACTTGGCCTTGATGGCGGTCCGCATCAGCGGCCAGCCCACCTTGTCGAAAGACTTTTCCCACAACTTGCTTGCGGCCCGGTGGAGTGTTCCATCTGTAGGGGAGGGGAGCCACTCCTCCTTGAAATCTTCGGCCATGCCGGAATCCACAATCATCTTGTGGTAATCGGCATTTAAAACATCCAGGGCACCATGCCGGATAAAGTGTGCTTTCTCCTTGATGGCGAATCGCCGTTGCAGAAGCCTGCACTTGATAAAGCCCGCCCCTGCGGTAATGAGTTCCGGATAGGCAAAGAGGATTCTTTGTCTTGTGGGGTATAGCGCCTCGGTTCGGACTTCGGCATCTTCGAAGGCCTGGGCCATCCCGATTTCCAGACGGTGCACTACGTCTTGGTAGGAGTCCTGTTCCGGAGTTTCCAGCAGGTGCATGAAGAAAGCCCCCAACGCCTCTTGCTTGAGGTACAGGAAAAAGCTCTGTAGGTGGTAGCGAACTTCGTGATTTTCTGTGAGGGAGATGGCGTCTGCTCCGCTCCGCTCTGCACGTTCAAAAAAATCCTGGAAGCGGTTGCGGTAATAGATGATGGAATCGTTCATCAGCACTAGCCGGGAAATCCCGCTGAGGGTGGTGAAGCTTCCTTTGCCGTTTGCCAGGTCTTTCAGAAAACGGCGCCACATGCCAAAGTCATAGCCGTGATTTTCGGTAAGATAAAGGAAAATATTATGGTCTTCCAAAAACTGGAGCGTTTCCGGAGAAAGCTCACGCTTGTTGGTCAAAAGCACCACGCGGAAAGGCGTTTCGGCCAGGTGCTGCAGCGCAAAGCGCACGTAACCGGGAAGTTCCGGCCCTGTCTGGTAGCTTGCGTACAGTACAATTTTGCTGTTTTGCATTGTTCTGTTGTCATGCCCGCGCAGGCGGGCATCTCCTTGAATTACCTTCGCCCGCTTTTACCCCTGCCTCCGCGACCACGGGCGAGCTTTTCGCCGTAGGCCTTGGGGCCCTTAGCCTTGGAACTTTTAGCCCCCATAGTCTTGCGGGGCCTTTCCTTGCGAGCCCCACGACCGTTCCGGATAAAGCTTGGGGCGTCTTCATCAAAGTCGAATTCATCGGGCTGGCTTACATAGCCTAGGGCCTCTGCGGCGGCGGCTCGGTCGGCACGCTCGTGAACATCGCGATATCCGTCGCGGGATTCTCCCTGACGGCGACGCTTCTTGGGATCGCCGCTGAGCTTTTCCAGAATGCTGAAGTCCGCCTGACCGCGAAGCGGGTCTACGCGCAACAGCCTAACTTTTACCTTATCGCCCCTGCGGAAGGTACGGCCACTCTTCTTGCCGAAGGCAAGACCTTGGTCCGGATTGAAAACGTAGAAGTCGTCTCCGGCGATGTCGCGGAAGCGCACCAGGCCTTCGGCGATGGGGTCCGGAATGGAGACGTAGATGCCCCATTCCTCGATGCCCGTAACGTTTGCCTCAAAGTCATCGCCGATGCGGTCTTTCAGAATCCAGCAGCTACATACCTTGATGGAAATGCGTTCCACCTTCATGTTCTTGATTTCATTGGCCGAAATCAAATCACAAACTTCGATGATGTTCTCGGCACGTTCGGCGTTAATCTCGTCCCCTTTGCGGGCCAGTTCCCTATGGCACCACAGGTCGGCGTAACGGCGGATGGGGCTGGTGAAGTGGCTGTAGTCTTGCCAGTTTAGAGCGAAATGCCCGAAGCTGTTGCTGTCGTAGTGGGCTTTCTGCATACTGCGCAGAATGCGGTTCATCAGAGTTTCATCATCTCCGGCCCGCTTGACCAGGTGCTGGTACAGCTTGAAGGCGATGGGGTTCAGGTTGG
>CAMIWK010000054.1 GCA_946402415.1 uncultured Fibrobacter sp. | reverse complement strand
TTCCAGAACTTTGACAAGAACCGCCTCCCGTTCATGGGATTCCACGTGATTCAGGACCTGATTAACGAAGTCAAGACGGAAGGGGGCAAGATCGCTCTCGCCGCTGGTGGCTCCTGCACCATCGAAGACCTGGCCGCCCTCCGTATGCTCAAGGAATCCTTGGGAGCTAACGCCGAATTGTTCGGTGGCACTTTCAAGAAGGTGGGCTCTCCCGACGGTATCGCCATGAGTGGCGACCCCATGGCCAACCGCGCTGGCTTCAAGCTCATGGGTGTTCCCGACAACAATCTCGCAGACCTGGTGAAGCGTGCCGGTGAGTTCAAGCTGCTTCTGATCGTGAATCTGGATATATTTGGTGAAGACGCCTCTCAGGCATCCGCCCTCGAAAAGATCCAGAACCGTGTAGTGCTTTCGGCCTTCAACGATGAGACTGCTACACACGGGACCCTTTCCTGCGGTATCCGCCACTGGAGCGAAGTCCAGGGTACCATGGTGAACAGCCTGAACATCCTTCAGAAGCTGAACGCCTGCCCGGTATGCCCCGAAGAAAAGCTCCGTCCGGCTTATGATGTGCTTTCGGAGCTGGCCGGTTGCAAGTTCCAGTCTGCATCTGATGCCTTCAAGAAGGCGGGGGAGTACGCTCCGGCCCTTGCAGGGATCTCTTACGACACCATCAAGAGTACTGGCAAACTCCTCGAAGGAGGTGAAGCATAATGGAAATTATTGAATCCAAGACTTGGGTGGAATGGCTGATCACTATCGGAAAGTTCGCTTTCTGCTTTGTGCCGGTCCTTTACATCCTCTTGCTCATTCCTATGGAACGCCGTGGCGCGGGCTTTATGCAAGACCGTCAGGGCCCGAACCGTTCCTATATCAAGATTCCCTATTTCGGAAAGATCCGTTTGCTGGGATACGTGCAGAACATGTGTGACGGCACCAAGCTGTTCTTCAAGGAGATGTTTGCCCCTAAGGGTGCGAACAAGTTCCTGTACTACGTGGCTCCGGCCATCCCGTTCGCCATCGTGTTCCTTAGCCCCTGCGTGATTCCTTGGTTTGGCCCCATGGTCTTTGAGTGGGGTGGTAAATCGGTCCGCATTGCGGGTTCCATCGTGGATTCCGATGTGGGCGTGCTTCTGCTGTTCGGCCTTTCTTCCCTTTCGGCATACGGCGCTGTTCTTGCCGGTTGGGCGTCCAAGTCCAAGTACAGCTTCTTGGGAGCGCTCCGTACCAGCTCCATGACCATCAGCTACGAAGTCTGTCTCGGACTTTCCATGATGGGCATCTTGCTCCTTGCAGGTTCTTTCAACCTGACCGATATCGTGAACTGGCAGGAACACCATGCCTGGGGCATTGTGGTCCAGCCTGTGGCCTTCTTCTGCTTCTTGATCGCAAGCATCGCCGAAACGGGCCGTGCCCCCTTCGACGTGGCTGAAGGCGAACCCGAACTGGTTGCCGGTTACCATACGGAATATGGTGCCATGCAGTTCGGCCTGTTCTACATGGGTGAATACTCCCACATCTGCATCAATAGCTTCCTCATCGCGACCCTCTTCTTGGGCGGCTACTCCGTGCCCTTCGTGACTACGGAAACCATGCAGGCCCACATGGGTGGCTCTCTCGCTATCCTCTGCGGAGTGCTGGCCTTCCTCGCTCTTGCGTTCCTCCATATGATTTACCGTTATTCCGCAAAGCTTGCCAAGCGTGCCCAGTCCAACAGGCTGGAAATTTTGCAGGAATACAAGCTTTACAAGCTTATCGCCTGGTTGGCTGTTGTGGTGTTTGTCGCCCTGGGTGCCTGTGCTTGGCTGTTCTACAACCCCGCCAACTTCGTGGTGAACGGCTTTGCCGTGGGTAGCCTTGCTACCGCCGTGGGTACAGCCCTGATCCACCTGCTGGTGCTGGTGGTCAAGAGCGTGTTCTTCTGCTGGGTGTGGATCTGGGTCCGCTGGACACTGCCTCGCTTCCGCTACGACCACGTGATGCATCTTGGTTGGAAGATTATCTTGAATATCGCCCTCATTAACCTCGTGGTGACTGCGGTCATTGCCAAACTCGTAGGGGGTAACTAATGCGCGTTATTAAACAGAAGCCCATGACCTTGGGTGAACGCCTCTACATCTTCGAGGCCATTCGCGGTCTGTGGACAACCCTCAAGCACGCTGCCCGCGGTCTTTTCTGCTACGACAGCCTGCCCACTATTTCTTACCCCGAAGGCCAGCCGGAAGTGCGTAACACCTACCGTGCCAAGCACCGCTTGATGCTGCGCCCCGATGGAACGCCCCGTTGCGTGGCCTGCGGCATGTGCGCTGCAGCTTGCCCTGCTCACTGTATCTTTATCGAGGCTACCCAGAGCGACGATCCCCGTATCGAAAAGCGGGTGATGCGCTTTGATATCGACCACCTGACCTGCGTGTTCTGCGGTCTTTGCGTTGAGGCTTGCCCGGTGGATGCTCTCCGCATGGATACCAAGGTGATTAGCCTTGAACACCGCACTCGCGACGAATTCGTGTCTAGCCTTTTCGACCTGACCAACTGGAATCCTGCTGATTACCCCGATGATAAGCAGAGCCAGATGGCTCCCGGCGGGACTTTGAACAAGCAGGCTCTGGAAACCTGGGGAATGGAGGTTAAATAATGCTCGCTCTAGTCTACTTTATTATTCTCGGGGTCATTGCTGTCGGTGCGGCCCTTTGCGTGCTCCTGTCGAGGCATCCCCTTTACGGAGCCCTTTCCCTGATTGTTTCCATGGTCTCCCTGGCCGGCATCTACGGCCTTGTGGGTAGCCCCTTCTTGGGTGTGGTCCAGGTTATGGTCTATGCGGGCGCCATCATGATGCTCGTGACCTTTGTGATTATGGTGCTGAACGGTGCTAAGGATAAGCGGACCCCTATGTTCGACGGGGTGTCCCTCTTTATTATCCCGGCAGTTATCGTTCTTGCCGCTATGGTGGGCTTTGCACTGATGCGTGCGACACTCACTTTTGATACTGCCACTGTAGCGGGTTCTGTGAAGGTGACTTCGGAGGCCCTGTTCAATATGGCTGCTACGGGTCCGGGTTATTTCCTCTTGTTCGAGGTAATCGGCGTGCTGTTGCTTTCGGCGATGGTGGCTGCCATATTCCTTGCCAAGAGACACCTTGGTTCTGTGATTACTGATAATACGGAGGAGAAACACTGATGGAACTCCAAGCTATGTATATTCAGATTCTTGCCCTGGTGATTTTCGCCATTGGCATCATTGTTGCCATTTCCCGTCGCAACCTGTTCTTCGTGCTTATGGGCGTGGAACTGGCGCTGAACGCCGTGAACCTCTCCTTTGTGGGCTTTGCAAAGACCTTGCCTGCTGAAGCAAGCGTCACGGGCCAGATTGTGCCGCTGTTCTCCATTGCCGTGGCTGCGGCCGAGGCTTGTGTGGGCTTTGCCATGGTCATCATGATTTTCCGGAACAAGGAAAGTGTTGATGCGGATTCTTATTCGGATATGAAGGGGTAGGCTATGACATATTTACCGCTTTGGTTTATTCCTCTTTTCCCCTTGATTGGCACAATCCTTCTGGGAACTATCGCGGTCGTTTCTTCCGGTGCGAAGAAAGGACCTTCCGAAGGGCTTGTGGGTACGCTGGCCGTGCTCTTCCCGGCACTGTCCTTTGCGGTGGTGGCAATCCTTGCCTGCACTATGCCCGAGGCGGGGATTCGCGAGACCCTCTGCAACTGGATTGACATTCCCCTGTTCAGGGCGGATATCGGATTCCTGTTTGACGGACTCTCCCGCATTATGCTCCTGTTCGTGACGGGCATCGGTTCCCTCATCGCCATGTACTCCATCGGTTATATGCATGGTGACCGGGGCTTTGCCAGGTTCTTCGCCTACATCAACCTGTTCCTTTTCAGTATGATTGTGCTGGTGCTTGCCGATAGCCTGCTCCTCACATTCCTGGGCTGGGAAGGTGTGGGACTTTGCTCCTACTTGCTTATAGGTTTCTGGAACCAGGATATTAAGAACTGCAAGGCAGCCAACAAGGCGTTCATCGTGAACCGCGTGGGCGATGTGGGCTTTTTGTTGGGCATGCTTACCCTGGTGACTATCGGTGGCTCCAGCATCTTGAACTATGATGGCCTTGCCGCCTTCATCAAGATGATCTTTGGTGCCGACATGGTTTCCGAAGTGGTTATACCTCTTTCTCTGGCTGGCATCCTCATCTTTATCGGTTGTACTGGTAAGTCTGCACAGATTCCGCTTTTGACATGGCTCCCTGACGCCATGGCGGGTCCGACCCCGGTGTCCGCCCTTATCCATGCGGCGACCATGGTGACCAGCGGTGTTTACCTGCTTGCACGTCTTGGACTCATGTTCAGTATGCTTGATTATGTGCTTCTGGCCATTACTTTCGTCGGAATGTTCACGGCTCTCTGGGCGGCTATTGCGGGCCTTCTGCAGAATGACATCAAGAAGGTCCTGGCTTATTCCACTATTTCTCAGCTGGGCTACATGTTTATGGCGGCTGGGGTCTGCGCCTTTGACGCCTCCATCTTCCATGTGTTTACCCACGCCTTCTTCAAGGCGGCACTGTTCCTTGGTGCTGGAGCTGTCATTCACTCTCTGGCCGGAGAACAGGATATGCGTCGCATGGGCGGCATGATTAACAAGACGCCTGTGACGGCTTGCGTTATGATTTTTGCCTTCCTTGCCATTGTCGGATTCCCCGGCTTTGCGGGTTTCTGGTCCAAGGACTTGATTCTCGAACGGATATTCGTAAGTGGTCCGATTGTGGGTCCCCTGGTCTATGTGGTGGGTCTTGCCACAGCGGTGATTACCGCTGTCTATATGGGCCGCCTGATTATCATGACCTTCTTCGGTAAGTACCGTGGCAGCAAGGAATCCGAGGAACACATCCACGAGGCTCCTGCCGTTATGCTTATTCCCATGGTCATTCTCGCCTTTGGTGCCATCTTCTCCGGTTACCTCTGGGCCGATTCCATCGGTATCACCTTCTTCCGCGACAGCATGGCTTCTGTGGTGGGGCCGGCTCAAGCCCTTTATGCATCGACTAATGCTGTTTCTCACGTGAACCCGGTCATCTTCGCTGCCCTCGGTACGGTGGCTGCCTTGGCGGGTATGTTCATTGCCTGGAAGGTGTTTATCCGCGCTCGCATTATTGGTGTCAAGGGTGCGTCAACGGTTCCCGAAGGAAGCGCTGCTTCATGGACGTTCCTCTGGGATTACATCCACTGCGCTTTCATTGCAGGTGTGAATATTCTGGCCTGGTTCTGCGATGTGGTGGTTGAAAAGGTCTTGCAGGCAATCCAGTGGACTCTTGCCGCTATTGTGGAAATTCTCGGCGACGGAGCCTCGGTGCTCCAGGTCCGTAAGGTTCGTCTCCAACTGGCGTTCAGCATTGCAGGGGTTGCTCTTCTTGTAATGTTGGTCGTATTCTCGGGAGGGCTCGTCTAATGTTGTTGCATCTTCTTGTTATCGCCCCGTTTGTTGCCGCCATTTTGATGGTGCTCAACTCCAGGGAGGACTCCAGTGCTTCTTCCCGTATGGCGATTCTCATGGGGGCTGCCTTTACGGCTATGTCCGTCGCCCTTATCGTTACGGGTAACCAGGCGACCACGCCAATGGAATGGTTCCATATTCCTGGAACCCGTGGCCCCGTATATTATTACCTCTATGCCCACGGTCTGGGCACTTGGATGGTTTTCCTTTCTTGTGGTCTTTCTCTGGTGGCGCTGATTTCTGCGCGCTGTACCACAGGCAAGGACTACCGTAACTTCGCTATTGGCATCTTCGCCCTGATGGGTGCCATGAACGGAACCTTCCTTGCGGCTGACGCGGTGCTGTTCTTCTTCTTCTTCGAGGCTATGGTGATACCTGCGGCCATCCTGATTGCAGGCTTTGGTGGAGAGAAGAGGACTACGGCGGCCATGACGTTCGCCATCTACACCTTGGTGGGTTCTGCCCCCATGATGGTGGCTCTCTGGTATCTGCTTACCATCGCCGACAATTTTCTGTTGCTATCCATGGCGGTGGCTATCCAGAGTCTCCCGCCGTATCAGCAGGACTTGGTGCTGTTGAGTTTCCTTTTGGCTTTTGTCGTCAAGACGCCCATATTCCCCTTCCATGGTTGGCAGGCTATTACCTACTCCGAAGCTCCGGCGCCACTGTCCGCAATCCTTACGGGTGCTATGAGTAAGGCCGGTGTGTTTGGCTTTATCGCCTGGGTTCTTCCCATATTCCCGATGAACTTGAATTACATCTCGGGTCTGATGTGGCTTGGGCTGCTGACTGCCGTTTATGGGGCTCTTATGGCACTCCGTGCTACCGACGGCAAGCGTCTTTTGGCCTATAGCTCTATGAGTCACTTGGGCTTTGCGGTGGCAGGCGTGTTCAGCCTTTCCGAGGCCATGCTCCCTGCCGTGCTGGTGCTCTTGGTGGCTCATGGCATTTCTGCTGGCGTCCAGTATTTCTTGATGGGCGTTGCGGAGCGGATGACCGGTACCCGGAACATTACCGAAATGGGCGGCCTTTCCGGCAAGAATCCCGTATTCAGTTTCCTATTTGGAACAGCTGGTGTTATGGCTCTTGCGGTTCCCGGTACGGCCGGGTTCGTGGGTGAGTTTACGGTGCTTCTTTCCTTGTGGGATTTAGGCCCCCTGCCGGCATTGGTGGGTGGCTTCTGCCTGATTCTTTCGGCCACCTACGTGTTGCGTTTCATTCAGAAGGTTATCTTCGGAATGCCTGCCCGCGAGTATCAGGAAGGAACTAGGACTACTGCCTTGGAAGGCGTGTCCTTCGGTACCATGCTGGCGTTGCTCCTTGCCTTTGGTCTGCACCCTGCATTTGTGACCAATTCTTTGCATCTGTTTGACGAGGTGGCTACCGAAGAGACCGCGACGGAATTAGTCGAAGAGGTTGCGGAACCGGCAGAGGAACACCTTATGACTGCCGAAGAATTACGTGAACTGGATTCCACTCTGGCCGCTTCCGGTTTCTCGGAAGAGGAACGCAAGGCCCTGCTGACTCAGATCCAGTCGATAGAAAAGGTTGATTCTGTAGAGGTTCAGGATTCCACAGAGGTTCAAGATAGCGCTGTGGTGCAGGAGCCAGCGGTGGAAACGGATTCTGCGGCGGCACAAGTTGAAACGCCTGCGGTAGAAACTGAAAAGACGGAGGCATCCGAAAATGAGTAGTTATATCAATCTTTTGCCGGTAATTCTGGTGGTGCTTGGAGCTATGGTTTCCATTGCTTCCGAACCCTTCATTAGGGATGAGAACAAGCATAAGGTTCTGCCCTGGTCTGCCGCGTTTTTCGTGGTGCTTGCCATGGCCTCTTGCGTTCTCCTTTCTCCGGATACGCTTTATAACCTGTTTGCCATGGATCCTGTCCGTCGTTTGCTGACGGGTGCGGTTCTCCTCTGCACTCTGCTCGGTATTTCAGGAATCCAGTGGACTCTGGGTCATGAAAAGCATAAGGGCGGTGAACCTTATGGCCTGATGCTTTTGGCTACGGGTGGCGCCCTGCTTATGATTCAGGCCATCGATTTTCTCGCCTTGTTCATTGCTATGGAACTCACGTCTTTCCCGGTGTATGCCCTGGTGGGCCTCCGTCGTAGAAATTCCAATTCCTGCGAAGGCGTGTTCAAGTACTTTGTGTCGGGTGCCATCTTCAGTGCTATTTACCTGTACGGTGTGGCAATGATCTATGGTGCTACGGGAACCACTAGCTTTTTTGCTAGCGTCATTTACTGTCGTGAGCCCATTTACGCCATTGGCGTGTTGATGGTGCTTTTCGGATTGCTGTTCAAGGCAGGCGCCGCTCCTGTCCATTACTGGGTGGCTGATGTCTATACTGGCGCCGCTGTCGCCGTTACCGGCTTTATGGCGGCTGTGGTGAAGGTGGGTGCTCTTGCCGCTCTCGGCTCCGTCTGGCTCTCTGTATTGGTGACCAAGGCGAGAACCGCTCCCGTTGCCTGGAATCTTGCGGAGCCTGTAACCATCAATTCTCAGTCGGAATCTCTGGGTGTGATGGTCATCATTATCGCTCTTGTCTCGATGGCGATAGGTGCCTTCAGTGGTCTTGCCCAGAAGTCTATCCGTCGTATCTTGGCTTTCTCCGCCGTGATGAATGCTGGCTTTATCTTGCTGGGTATCTTGTTGCCGGACTACGTTGGTTCCGGCAAGGTACAGCTTGGCCCCATGTTCTATTTCCTGATGACTTACGCCGTGGCTTCGGCCGGCGCCCTTACGGGTGTTGCCTACCTGGCAGGTAAGGATGACAAGAACGAGACCTTGGATGACCTGCAGGGTGCTGGTCGCAAGCGTCCCTTTGTTGCGCTGGGCGTGGCTGTATGCTTGGCTTCTCTGGCTGGGCTTCCGCCTGTTGCCGGATTCCTCGCCAAGTTCGTGCTGTTTACGGGGGTCTTCTCTGCGGGCATGACCTGGATTGCGGCTGCCGGCTTTGGCCTTTCCCTGGTGGCGGCGGCCTACTATCTGCGTGTCGCCTATGTCCTCTTTGCCCCTGCCAAGAACAGTTGCGAATGTGAATGTCAGTGCAAGTGTGCCGAGAATGCGGTCTTTGGCTATATGCTGAAGTTCACCGTGACGGCGGCTGCCGTAGCCTTGCTGGTGGTGGGTGTCCTTCCGGGCCTCGCTTTGCTGTAATGAACTTGCTTAGATAATAAAAAGCCGGATTTTTATCCGGCTTTTTTTGATGTCCAAGAAGTGCTTACGGTAGCTCCCCGCCAATCAAGGACATCTGCATTTCCTTGATTTCCTTGCAGGCCTTTTCGCCTAGGGCAAGGAGGGCGTCCAAAGTCTTGCGGTCGAAGGAGGCGTGCTCGCCGGTTCCCTGCAGTTCGATATATTCGGCAGCATCACGCATCACAATGTTCATATCCACGTCGGCGCGGCTGTCCTCTTCGTAGCACAGATCCAGCCTGGGCTCCCCGTCGATAACGCCGACGGAAATGGCGCTGATGTTGTGTTGCAGCACCTGCTCTGTAACTTCAATGGTGGGTTTCACCTTTTTCAAAGCGAGTGCCAGGGCCACGAACCCGCCGATGATGCTTGCGGTACGGGTCCCGCCGTCGGCTTCAATCACGTCACAGTCCACCACCAGGGCGTGCTCTCCCAGGGCGTTCAGGTTGGCAGCCCCCCGCAGGGAACGTCCCACTAGGCGTTGAATTTCTTGCGTGCGTCCGCTGGCGCCTTTCCGTTCCCGCTCCACGCGCTGGCCTGTACTCTGGGGCAGCAGGGAATACTCGGCGGTAATCCAGCCGCGGCCCTTCCCGGCAAGCCACTTGGGAACTTCGGGCAAGAGCGTTGCGTTGCACAGCACTCGGGTGTGTCCCATCTCGATAAGCACGGAACCGTCCGCGCTGGACACGAACCCGGTGGTCATCTTGATTTTTCTCATCTCGTCGTTTTTACGATTGTCGATACGGCTCATGATTATACCTCTTGCTCTTGAATGTAGTAGTTACCAATCTTCTTCAGTATTTGCGGATTCGCATTCCTTTAGCGCCTCTTCGTACAAGCTCTCGAGAGTTTTGCCGACCTTTTCGTATTCATAGGGCCTAATCATTTCGGAAGAGTGCGTTGTGGGGTTGCACATCCTCTTGACATTTAGGGTGTCGCTCTCATTTTCGTATACAACGCCCTGAGGAGAATTCCTGCAGTTGCTTTCGAATACGAATCCAGTGATACTCCAGCTGTCTTCTAGAGTATAGCCGGTTTCATTTGGCGTATAGATCTTGGACACCCAAATGGTATCTTCCGTTCCCGTGGTAATGTTGCTGCAGTGACCATACTTTGCAATGGAGATTTCCCAGGAAGCGTCCGTAATCTTGAAATCGCAGTTGCTTTTCTGGTAGATGTGGCAGTCGAAGTCGAATGGGTCCGAATGTCCCGAACTGTTTGAAGAATCCTTTGTGCCCGTTGCGTCCGGCCCGCTGCCGGAACTGGAGTCGTCGCAGGCGTTGAGGGTGAACGCCGCAAGGGCGACGGTTGCAATAAAAGTGATTTTTCTGAATGTCTTCATAGATAGCTCCGTAATGTACATTTATAAAATTTAAAAAAAGAGGTTCTCTACCACGCTCCAGCAAATAAAGGAAAAAACGATTCCGCGTTGGAATCGTGCCCAGGGTATGCTGGATGGCTACGTGCGGTGCCTTTGTAAATGGGGCTAGTCCTTGAGGCAACGGAGGCTTTGACCGCGGCTCATGTTGTCGTTGCTCCGTTCGGCAGAGCTGTAAATGTGGTAGAAGTATATGACCCTCGCAAAGTAGCTATCGTACTCAGTGGCAGTCCACAGGTTGGTGAACTCACCCTCACCGCCGAAATCGCCATCGTCGAGCTTGCGACCGGCGGGGAGCACCGAGAAACAGAACTTGTCGGTACCGTTGCCACCATAATTCCAACCGCTGGTGGATTTCAGCAGCAAACCAATGATGCTGGATTTACCAATGTAATCATACAGGGTACCGTACTCCTCGTTTGTCGGCACATGCCAGCCCTCTGGGCAGATGCCGCGGTGGGGGCTGTTCGGGGTACAGGTCTTGCCAAAGCCGCACTCTGTTCCTGCGTTTACGCTGAACTGGGCAGCACTATCCATCACTGCACTCCAAGTATAAAGGCGACCGTACTTGTCGCATTTGGAAACATCATTGTTATAGCACCAACTGGTAGAATCGGACTCATGATTTGTTCCCTCACGGAATTTTACGCCCGTGTAGGCGTAATTCAAGTTCTCTGCCATCCAAGTCTGGGTGCCGATTTTTACGGTCTTGTATTTTTGGTTATCTCGTTCATCTAGCAAGGTCCCGTATTCACAATTATCTTCGGTTTCAGAACTGCTAGACTCTTCGACAGCGTCTGGGGCGACACTTGAGGAGGAAACGTCAGATTCCCAATCAGGGTCGGAGACAGGCTTAGCCTGGGATGAAGATTCCGGGTCATTACCTGATTTCTTGTTATCGACAGCTTTGTCGTCACAAATTTTTGTCGTGGTTTCGTTGTCATAGACATACACAATGTTGTTCCCTACGGTGCACTTCCAATAATAGTCGTCCGGGCAACTGTCTAACCATTCATAGCTTGACGATGTGTTTTCTTTGCCGTCGCCGCAGGTAAATTCTTTGTCGTCAGACATACCTTCCAAACAATGTTTTGTGTGAAATCCTACGCCCCAATAAGAAAAAGAACTTTCGCTCATGCAATAAACTGAATGACCCGCTCCCGAAGAATCTCCGCAAGCAGAGAAAGTGAACGCCGCAAGGGCGACTGTGCTGATTAAGGAAAGTTTCTTGACGGTCTTCATACTTAATTCCGTGTTGCTGCTTCTGTATTTAAATGTAAAAAATGGTGGCTGGGAAAAAATTAGACCCCGAGATTTTTACATCTCGGGGCTTTCGTGGGACCTCCGGGACTTGAACCCGGAACCCGCGGGTTATGAGTCCGCTGCTCTAACCAATTGAGCTAAAGTCCCAGTTCGCCCAAAATTAGTAAATATTTTCCGATGGTCCTGTCCCACTCGTAGTGGAACCCGCTGTAGGCGTTGATGACCGCCTTGTCCCAGTCGGCGCTTTC
>CAMIWK010000053.1 GCA_946402415.1 uncultured Fibrobacter sp. | reverse complement strand
CATCATCCTCGCCGACACCAAGTTCGAATTCGGTGAAATCGATGGCGAAACCATCTTGATCGACGAAGTGCTCACGCCGGACTCCAGCCGTTACTGGCCGGCCGACAAGTACCAGGTGGGCAAGAACCAGGAAAGTTTCGACAAGCAGTACGTCCGTGACTGGCTCGAAACTCTCGACTGGGGCAAGACCTATCCGGGTCCGGAAATTCCGCCTGAAGTCGTGAAGAACACGCTCGCCAAGTACGAAGAAATCTTCGTGCGCCTCACCGGCAAGCAACCCGAGCTGTAAACCGAGCCACAAGCCATGCGCATTTCCACCAAGGGCCGCTATGCCTTGAGGGTTATGATCGACCTCGCCTCCCAAAAGGGAGACGAGTTTGTGAAGTTGCAGGATCTGTCCGCCCGACAGCAGATTTCCGAAAAGTACCTGGAAGGGATTCTCGGGACTCTTGTCAGGAGCGGCCTTCTGGAAGGCGCCCGCGGAAAGGCCGGCGGCTACAGGCTCAAGTGCAACCCCAAGGAATGCAGCGTCTGGGATATACTCGCCCTCACAGAAACATCCGTGGCACCTGTCGCCTGCCTGGACACCAAGAAGAACCCCTGCAAGAGGGCCGCCATCTGCGTCACGCTCCCCGTATGGACAGAGCTGGACAAGATCATCCACGAATACCTGGGTGGGGTCAAGCTGGAGCAGCTGGCCAAGAAGGCCCAGAAGATTCGCGGCACCTCGGGCATCGGTAAAGACTGGAACTGCGAACTTTAACGATTTGAATAAAATTTCAAAACGGATTCAAAATGAAATCAGTACCTATCACACTGCTCACCGGTTACCTCGGAGCCGGTAAAACCACACTCCTTAACTACGTCCTCAACAACCAGCAGGGCTACCATGTAGCCGTCATCGTAAACGATATCGGCGAGGTGAATATTGACCAGACCCTTATCGAGAAGGGCGGAAACATCACCAAGGAAGATTCGGGCAAGGTGGTACCCCTTTCCAACGGCTGTATCTGCTGCTCCCTGAAGGCCGACCTTCTGGAACAGATTGCCGAAATCCTGGAAATGGGCAAGTTCGACTACATTTTGATTGAAGCCAGCGGTATCTGCGAACCCGTACCTATCGCCCAGACCATCTGCATGGCCGGAAGCCAGCTCCAGGGCAAGAACGGACAGCGCCTGGCCTGCCACCTGGACAACATCGCCGCCGTGGTAGACGTACTCCGCCTGGCCGACGAGTTCGGCAGTGGCGAGAAGCTCCTTGCCAAGGACCTGGAAGAAGAAGACATCGCGAACCTGCTCATTCAGCAGATCGAATTCTGCAATACGGTGGTGCTGAACAAGGTAGACATGCTTTCCAAGGGCGACCTGGAACACGTGAAGGCCGTCATCAAGGCCCTTCAGCCCACCGCCAAGATGATCGAGACCAACTACGGCAAGGTGGACATGAAGGATATTCTGGACACCAAGCAGTTCGATTTTGAGAAGGTGGCGGAATCCAGCCGCTGGGCTATCGAACTCAACCGCATGGACAATGATATGGACGATGACAATGATGATGACGACCACGATGAGCACGAGCACCATCATCATGATGAGCATGAGCATCATCACCACCATGACCATGAGGAAGAAGACCACAGCCACTGCGACCACGAACACGGGGTCTGCCACTGCGGACACCACCACGACGAAGATCATCCCCATGGCGATGAATACGGCATTAGCACCTTTGTCTATGAACGTAAGCCGCCTGTAAACCGCAAAAAGTTCGAAGCTTTCCTAGATGACTATCCCAGTTGCATCATCCGTACCAAGGGCCTCATGTGGTTCAGCGACGAGCCTACCGAAAGCTACCTGTTCGAACAGGCGGGCAAGCAGGCTTCCGCCCAGAATTTCGGTCGCTGGTTCGCCGCAGAGAGCAAGGAAGTCCAGCAACAGCTGCTCCGCGAAAATCCGCAACTGGCCAACATTTGGGACGAAAAGTACGGCGACCGCACCAACCGTCTGGTCTTTATCGGCCAGCACATGGACAAGAAAAAGATTATCGCCGCAATGGACAGCTGTCTGGAAAAGGAATAGCCTAGACTTGACTATAAGTCCACTTTACGTGGCCTTCCAGAAAATCATGAGCATCAAAGACCAGACCAAAATGGTCTTTGATTTTTTGTACCTCGAAACGCATGGGATTGTCATCCCAGCCTAGGTCACGCTCCACAATCTTGGACTTGCAGCCGGGCTTTTGCGCCACCATCAGTTCCGCGATTTCTTTCCAGCTAATCCACACGTCTCCAAGCCCCAGGTAAATCTCTTCGTTCTTGTCGGATTCCAGAAGGTTCATATAGAGCATTGCCTGCTGGCTTGCGTGGATAAACTGGGTTCCATCGTTTTTTACGATGGTAATGTCCTTGTTTTCCTTGACGGCGCGGGCCATATCAAAGAACCGACGGTCCGGCTGGGAACATCCGTCGGGGAACGCAGGGTTACCGAAAGTATAACCCGGACGAATGATGTTGCGTTTCATTGTGACTTCGGGGAACTGGTCGCCGTAGCCCTTGCGAAAACCAAGCACATAAGCCTCTCCCGCCGCCTTGGTAGCGCCGTACAGGTCTAGAGGCAAATTGCTGGTGACCTCGCGCATAGAAGGGCGCATGACCCCCATAGCTGCCGTACTAGAGGTGTAGATAAACTTCTTGCAGCCCGCCTTGGCCGCATTTTCCAGCAAGAATACGGTGGCACGGGTATCGTTCATCAGCATAGTGCTGGGAGTCTCACCCCAGCCAAGGGCGATATGGATACAGGCATCGCAGCCCTCAAGGCCCTTGGCAAGCTTGTCGAAATCGGTAAGAGAGGCCTCTACAAAGCTTACGCTGGCCTGGGAACGCAGGCTCGGAACCTTGTTGGGGTGCCTTGTAGCAATGACTACCTCGTGTCCCTTTTCCAAAAGGGCCCGGACCACATAGTGACCTATAAAACCCGTTCCGCCGGTAACAAATACTCGCATAAGAACCTCTCTGTTGTCTTACTAAAAATAAAGTCTTTGCGGACTTCAGGCAAGTGCCTGCTCAAAAATTACAGGTAAAAGCCAATAAGTCCAGCCGTGCAGAGGCTAATCAGCACCACCGCAGGGATTATGGGGCGACGCATGGACTTTGCGCCCAGCACGCATACCAGACCACCTTTGGTAAGGGTGTTCGCAAGGCTTGCAAACAAGATCGCCAGCACCAGTTCCCTGACAGGCAAGGCCGATTTCATACTCATGTCCAGGAGAGAGAAGGCTACCGCATCCATCTCGGCAGCACCACCCAGAAAACTGCAGGCCATAAGGGCTCCCTGGCCCAGATAGACCCGAGCCGCATTGGCCACGAACATCACCGCCGTGAACACAATGCCAAACTTGATGGCCGGGAGCAGATTGAAGGGGTTATTAAAAGTACTGGTTTTGGCCTTATGGTCCATATTTTCCCTGACCTTCAGGTACAGAGCGTAAAACAGGGCCGGCACCGCAGGCAACAGTAGCGGGAGCGCCAGAGGCTTGGCAAGCCCAGGAACCAGCACCACACAGATCAAGTACAGCCGCACGTACATTACCGCCCAGCTGAGCACGATTCCCAGCGTAAAGTTACCGGCATAGTCCTCGTTCTCGCGACTACGGCCTGCCAGGTTCAGCGTCAGGGCGGTACTGCTTGCAAGCCCACCCAAAAGCCCTGTAAGCCAGATGCCCTTACCGGGCCCAACCAGCTTAATCAAGATATAGCCCACAAAGCCGATCCCGCTGATAAAGACCACGAACAACCAGATGGTATGGGGGTTTAAAACCTCAAGACCCGCCGGTCCGTATGCCTGGTTGGGCAAGAAGGGCAGAATCATCAAGGAAATGACCGCAAACTTCACCGTGGCGATAATGTCTTCGGTAGAAATGCGGGAAGCGAACTCATGAAGTTGCCGTTTCAGGGTCAATAGCCACACGATGACAATCATGAGTATGCAGGATTCCAGCAGCCGGTTGTACCAGCAGAGGGCACCCAAGAAATACACTACAATCAGAGCGAAACTGGTGGTAAGGCCATCCTCTTCCTTGTTCACAAAGCCGTGAGCCACATGGCTTGCCACCAGCAGAAGTCCAACCACAACGAACCCCGTAATGAAGGGGGCCACAGAATTCATGAGTTCCGCAAGGAACGAGGCCAAGGCGCCACAGAGACTTATGATAGAGAAGGTGCGCACGCCCGCCGGGTGTCGGCTGGCGCTTTCGGAGTAGGACTTTTCGCGTTGCATGCCGATGATGAAGCCGATACCCAGCGCCGCGGCCAACTTGTAGAACTCGTTGAACTCAATCATGGACTACCCCCATCAAAAGCTAGTCACGCTCCCACACCTGGAACAACGTCTCAAAATCATTCTTCTCGTCAGAGGGGAACTTTTCTTCGCTGACCTTGCGCCAGCCATCCCCCCATTCCGGAAAGAATACGTCGCCCTCTACATTAGAAAGCACCTTAGTCAGGTAAAGTTTCTTCACCTTGGGCATAGCCTCGCGATAGACGGCCGCTCCACCAATGATAAAGCACTCCGTCTCCCCTGCAGCCTCAGCCTTTGCAAGCGCGACCTCTAAGGAGGAACACACTATACAGCCTGGAGCCTGGAAATTCGATTGCCGGGTCAGCACGTAATTGGTACGGTTCGGCAAGGGGCGTCCGATATCGTCGTAATTCTTGCGGCCTAAAATAATAGAATGACCGGTAGTTATGGCCTTAAAACGCTTCAAGTCAGCGGATAGGTGCCAAGGCAGGTGCCCGTCACGACCGATGACGTTATTTTCAGAAACAGCGACTATAGCAGAGACTAACATAATGCGGAATGTGAAATGTGAGGTGTAAAATTACACAGCTATCGGAGCTTTAATTGTTGGCCACGGGTCGTAATCGACAAGTTCGAAATCCTCAAACTTGAAATCGAACAAATCCTTCACATCGGGGTTCATCTTCATGGTAGGGAGCTTGCGGGGTGTACGGGAAAGCTGTTCCCTAGCCTGATCAAAGTGGTTACTGTACAGGTGCAAATCACCGAAGGTATGCACAAACTCAGAAGCCTCGTAGCCGCAGACCTGGGCAAGCATCATTGTCAACAGTGAATAGGACGCAATGTTGAAGGGCACCCCAAGGAACATGTCGGCGCTACGCTGGTAAAGCTGACAGCTAAGCTTACGCTTGCCGGACTCCCCTACACCGCCCACGTAGAACTGGAACAGACAATGACAAGGCGGCAGGGCCATCTTGTTCACTTCCGCCACGTTCCAAGCACACACCAAATGACGGCGTGAATCAGGATTATTCTTGAGGCTATCAATCAAGTTCTGAATCTGGTCAATATGTCCACCGTCTGGTGTGGGCCAACTGCGCCATTGGTGACCATAAACCGGCCCCAAATCGCCGTTCTCATCGGCCCATTCATCCCAAATAGTCACCTTGTTGTCGTGAAGATACTTGATGTTGGTATCGCCCTTCAAGAACCAAAGCAGTTCATGAATGATACTGCGCAGGTGTAGCTTCTTAGTGGTGAGGCAAGGGAACCCCTTCGAGAGGTCATAACGGTTCTGGCGGCCAAAAACGGAACGAGTTCCCGTGCCCGTACGATCAGAACGGTCTACGCCATTGTCCATAATATCTTTTAACAGGTCAAGGTATTGCTGCATAAAATCCTTTTTCTATAACAAAAGTCCACTCCCGCCACACGGGAGCTCTATCCTATACCAAAGTATAAAAAAATCAGCGATGGCGTACCAGATTTTTCATATCCGGCGCAATTTTTAAGCATTCCGGATTCTTGGGCATCAGGCAGAAAAATTTCAGTTCCTTGGAAATGAACCCGGATGTACTGGCTTGCACACTCCAACGGCTGCCGGCAGGGCAATTCCCGATATCTGCTATGGACTCCACTACCAAGGCATTCTTGCGAACCTTGAAGGAAAAATAACTGCCCGACGGTATAGAATCCAGCCCCAGCTGGGCTGCGGTCCCAATAGCCTTCTTCTTATTGAAATAGGCCCGTTGCGACTGGATATATTCGAGGGCTCCCGCGTCCAGTTCTTCTTGTACCGACTGCATGGTCAAGGCCTTGAAACGTTCCGTACAGCTACGGATACCGAAAACGCAAAATGCGATGAGAATCACCAGCCCCACAACAACCGCCAGGATTTTCTTGGCCCTCGGGCTCATAGGCGGTTCGGCTTCCTGGGCAGACATTCCTTCCGGCACCCATTTCAAGAGTTTCATGGCCACCAGTACATGGGTAAACTGCTTAGGCAGGGCAAACCCAACAGCCGCCACAACCAGAAGTACGATGCTGAGTACCAGAAGTACCATCACCATGGTCTCTGCCGTAGGCATAAACTCCTTCAACTGCTGGAGTAGGGACAAGAGCTTTTTGTCTTCGGCAAAATTGTTGGCGGCAAAACGCCCTGTAAAGTTCCCGTAGCGGGCAAAGGCCAGAGTGAGCATCTCGTGGGCCATCACCAGCACTCCCGAGAGCACCCGCTGGATAAGCAGCACAAGCATACCCACAAGGGCTATTATGCCAGAAATTGTCCTGGCCGTACGTTTGGGAGTGAGACCTTTTTCCATCGTAGAAACCTACTTGATTCCAGCCAGTTCCTTAGCGAGAAGCTTCGCACCGGTAAAGTCCGCCTTGCCGGTACCCAGCTTCGGGACTTTCTCCACAGGGAACGCCAGGGCAGGGAGCATGATTGGCGGGAATCCACTTGCCCTGAGCTCCGAGAGCACCTGTTTCGGATCCTTGTCGCCCTGGTAGAGCAACACAATCTTTTCACCCTTTGCTGAATCCGGAACCGTGGTCACCACATAGTCACAGCCTTCCAATACAGGCGTATCCTGAATCTTCTTTTCCACGGCACCCAGGCTCACCATCTCGCCGCCAAGCTTTGCAAAGCGGCTGTAGCGGTCCACGATGGTAAGGAACCCGTCTTCGTCCAGGTAACCCTTGTCACCTGTGCGGTAGTAACGGACACCACCGATGTTCACGATGACGCTCTCGGTACGTTCCGGATCCTTCAGGTAGCCCTGCATCACCTGGCAGCCGCCGATGAGAATCATACCGGCCTCGCCCGTGGGGAGCGGTTCGTTGGTATCGGGGTCCACAATCAAGAACTGAGTTCCGGGGAGTGCCGGGCCTACGGTACCGGGCTTGTTGTTTACCTGCATGGTCATGTAGTCGTTCAACAGGGTGTTTTCCGTATTCACGGAAGCCACAGGGGCCGTTTCAGTACAGCCATAACCTTCAAAAATTTCCTTACCGAACTTGAGGCGGAATGCGGTGGCGAGTTCGGGCCGGAGCATCTCGGCACCGGCTATGATGATGCGCACGTACTTGAACACCAAGGGGTGCACATAACGGCTCACCGTAAAGGCGCGCAAGAAGGTGGGGGTCGCCACCATACAAGTCACGCGGAAGCGAGAGCACACGCGGGCCATGGTCTTCACGTCGGTGGGATCCGCCACCGCCACAATGGGGCAACCTTCCGTCAGGTTCAGAAGCGTGGTCACCGTAAGGCCAAAGCTGTGGAACAGCGGGAGTTCCGAAAGCATCACGTCTCCGCGGGTCACGTTCATGATACAGGCCAGCTGCTGGATATTTCCCATCAGGTTGCGGTGAGAAAGGAGCACGCCCTTAGGCGTACCTTCGGAACCGGAACTGAATACGATAACAGCGGTATCGTCGATATGGGTGCGCTTGCAGAACAAAAAGCGGATAAGCCACGAGGGTATGACTGCGCAAAGAATCAGCAGGGCCGCAATCTTTATCTTCGGGATTTCCTTCATCAAGTCTTCGGCGTAGAGGATGCGCACCTTGTCGGAAGCCACCTGAGAATAATCGTTACCCCTACCCTTCAACTTTTCTACGAACTGCCGGCTAGAAATCACCGTAGACACATCGGCTTTTTCACAGCAGTACTTTACGTTATCCACAGAAGAGGTGTAGTTCAGGTTCACATTAGTCTTGCCCATGACCCAAAGCACCAAGTTCACGATAACGCCGGCAGGGCTCGGCGGAAGCATGATACCGATATTCTGTTCATGCTTGCCCAGCTTCTTCTTCAGAAGCCCGCGGAATGCCATAACGGCACCCATGAGCTTGTATCCAGAGAAGTGTCCACCATCGGTGTTGTAGATGGCAGGACCATTTTTCACGTACTTCTTGCAAGTGTTAATCCAGGAAGCGGCAATGGGACGCACAAACTTAACAGCATACTGCCAAGCTTCAATTGAAATTTTGCGGACAATGGCACGAACCTCGTTAGGCGGAGTCTTTGCAGAAATGGGTTCGCCAAAGGCCACCGTCACGGAACGGTCCGATGAAGCACCGTACATATCGGAGCCGCTGTAACTGTAGTTAGAACCCCAAAGGCCCTGGATATAGAACGGGAGCAACACGGCATCGGTCCCTTCTACAGCCTTGGAGTAGTCCAAGTTGAAAGGCTCCACATGAGGAGACTTGGAAACTTCGCCTGTGGGGAACATGACCACCGCCTTGCCCGCAAGCAGGGCCTCGTGGATTTTTTCCATGGCCTCTTCGGGATGGCGGTTATCGATTCGGATCATTCCCAGGCGTTTGAGAATCGCCCGCAAATACCACTTTTCAAAATGGTCCTTGTTGCTTGCTATGCAAAGCGGACGGGGACTTGCCATCTGGAGCATGGCCCAGTCGATAAAGCTATGGTGGTTACCCACCATGAGCACAGGACCTACGTTGGGGATATTGCCCACATTCAGCACGCGAATCTTATGGCGGCTAAACACCAGACGCAAAAGGGAGCGGATCAGGGCTTGCGGCAGGTTCGTAATCGTCCATGCGAACACGCCCAAAGAAATAACGCCAAGGCCCACAAAATAGAGTTGCGGACGGATATGGGTGTAATGCACCATTACCGAGAACAGCACCAAGAAAACACCCAGAACAATAGCCTGAATCAAGTTCGCAAGGGCGATAACCCAACCGGAATTGTTGGGACGGGTATTGTACTGCAAAAGGGCATTCACAGGCACCAGGAATATGCCACCAAAGAATCCGACCAAGGCAAGCGTTATGGAAAGGGGTACAGGATGCACCATGAAGGGAATCAGGAACATGCAGAGGGAGGTTCCGATCATGCCCAGAGGAATAAAGCCCGTCTCAATAAAGTCCCTAGAATTGCGTGCCGAGAAGATAGACCCCACCATCAGGCCGCCAATGGCAAAAGGCAGGTAGTTCTGGATCATGTCCACCGTCTCGGAACCAGACACATCCTGGAACATGAGGGTAAACACCTGGGCCATGGCCCAGAACATGGAAAGAGCGATGATAATCGCACGAAGGGAACGCTGACGCCAGCCCAGGCTAAACCTGCGGCGGGCCGTGGTAAATTTCACATTCCGGTCAGCATACTTGACCTTCGGAATCAAAAAGCTGGCCACGGTACCAAGAACGCTCACCCCCACCAAGATCCACGGGATTACCACGGACTTGGCGATAATCTGGCGCACGGCCTCGTACTTGGCCAGGCTTCCCAGGTCAATGAGGTTCACGCCCACAATGGCAAGCCAACTGGCAGCAATGATTCCACTCAAGGAAAAAATCTGCAAGAAGGCGTTGGCATAGCTCAGGTTCCGGACGCCAAACATCTCTTTCAGCACAGCGTACTTGGCTGCACTATGAACCGCAAAGCCCGTAGAAAGGCCGATGCAAAGCCAGAACGCTACACGGGGAACACCGCAGGTCACAAGTACTGCCATGGCTATGACGAATGCCGTCATAAAGAGCGACGACCAGGCCAGCACCCTGTTCTTGGAAAACTTGTTGGAGAAAAGCCCTGCCGCCCACACGAACACCACATAGGGGGCAATAAAGAAGATCTGCAGCATCAGGCTCTGCCAGTTCTGGCCGCCCTCCACCCCGGCAAAGGAGCCGGACAGAATCTTCTGGGCGTAAATGAACACACCCATCTGGACAAACGTTACCGCAAGGATAGAAAGAAAGAATCGGATCGCTCCGCTATATTTCCACATTTTGGACCTTCGTAAAAATTTGAGGGTAAAGATAGAAAAGGGGCTATGATCTAGGGGCTAGGGAATCCTGCATCAACGACTCTATCTCCCCTATTTCTTTGGGAATCTTCTTGGATATGTTCAAAAAGCCCGTTTTCGTGATAAGCAGGTCGTCCTCAATGCGTATACCAATCTTTTCATGGTAGTGGCACCCGTTGAATACACCTTCGAATTCGCCATACAATCCCGGCTCACAAGAAATCAGCATACCAGGTTCCAAAACCATGTCCAGGGAACGGGAACCAGGGTCACCGTCGTGGATATGTTCACCAATAAAGTGACTCACTCCGTGGGGTCTCCTGTCGTAGCAAAGCTTGAACTTGCCCTTGTGCATCTTCACTAGGCGAGTTTCCAGTTCGTCCATAATGTAGTCCCAGGGAACCTGGCCGATGTCTTTCAGGGTCACACCGGGCCTCACGAATTTCTGATAAACTAACATTGCGTCCAGCACAATCTGGTACAGCAGAGCCTGAAGCGGGTTGAACTTGCCGTTCAAAGGGATGGTCCTAGAAATGTCGCTGTGGAGCGTTCCGTAACGCACGCCAAAATCCAGAAGAATCAACTTTCCCTGCTTCAAGGGTTCATCGTTCTTTACGTAATGCAGGCAACAGGCGTTCTCCCCAGAGGCGGCTATGGTAGGGAACGCCAGATCCCCGTCGCTTCGGCGCTGCATCTCGTAGTTCAGGTATAGGTGCAGTTCCCGCTCTGTCTTGAAGTCCTTAACTCTCGGAAGCAGGCTCCTGAAGGCCTTCTCCGTGATAGTCTGGGCCTTCTTGGCGTCGGCAATGCGTTCTCTCTCCAGCGGGAGCCTCTGAGCAAAGTGGATGGGCGAACAGGTCTTTACCGTCATTCCGTTGGACCTGAGAACCGTGGACACGCGACTCATCAACTTGTAGTTATGGTCCCCTCTGAACTTCTCAAAGTAATAGACATAACCGAAACCCTTGGACCGGTATTTCCTGGCCATCTTCTCCACGAAGGGCATAAATTCCACTACATCCTGGACATCCGCAATTCCCGTAACTCGGGAAACATCATCACACGCCGGCTCAATTCCAAGACGTTTCCCGTTCCAGAATTCCCGAAACAGGTCCTTCTCAGGGACAAACAAGACAGATTTACGAGCCTTGGGGTCCAGCACCAGATAGCAGCCCGCCTGGTTCACTCCCGTAAGGAACAAAAATGCCGGATCCTGGACAAAGCGGGTCCAGGTCTCCGTATAAGCCTCCTCCGCTCCCGGATTAAGGGGAATCCCGCCAAAAACGCAGAAAGAGTCCAGTTTTTCCATCATCTGACGCCTGCGGTTCTCGTACAGGGCGCAGGAATCGTAGTCAGGAGAGGAAATAAAGACCTGGGAATAGGTTTTTCGCAGGATTTTGTCATTTTTCATAAGGATTTCACCTTTTTTACAACTTTTTTGCCGTAAATAATATACATTTTACGCAACACAGACTAGAATGGAGCCTGAATAATGTCATTTTTGAAAAATTGGAAACTGATCCTTGCCTCTCTGACCCTTGCCCTCTTCACCGCTTGCGCCGGCTCTTCCGGTGGTAGTGGCGACGAAGGCGGTGCCGAAGGAGGCGCGGCCGGCGGATCCGGAAAGGCTGCCGTCCAGAAGGAGCATATTGACGAGAACAAGCTGAAGAAGAACGAAGACGAAGC
>CAMIWK010000052.1 GCA_946402415.1 uncultured Fibrobacter sp. | reverse complement strand
CTTCCATCTGGTCCATACGGCCATCGCCGTCCGTATCCCGGACAAAGTTCTGCTGAGAACTAGGGGGTATGGGGCTCTGGATAAAGGCCGCAAACGCCCCGCCACAAAGCAGGAGCATACCCAGGGAAACCTTTGCCAAAAACCTACGCATCACTCCTCAATATACCATAATCCCGGCCTTCTACGGGAATCACCAGCTGCATTTTTGACAGAGTTTCGATGTGTTTTTCGAAAACGGCCTTGAAATCCTCCCCCAGAACCTCCTCGTCGTCATGGTCCAGGTTGTACGAGGTGTAGCTCCCGTCGGGGAAAATAGAGATGCAACAGTCCCAAGTAATGTCCCCTTCCTCTTCTTCCTGGTCGTCGTCCCTGTCCTTGCTCTCTAGCATGAGCATGGGGCGTGGGGCTGCGATGGGGTCCGCATGTCCGTTCTCGTAAATAAAGTAATTGCGGCTAATCAGTTCGTGCTCCAGAGCCATGGTGCTGGGCACACGTTCAAATTCCCCACGAAGCCTGCGGATGTTTCCCAAGTCATCTTCATAGGGGTCCTGGAAATCTTGAGGCAACACCACCTGATGGTAGTCAAACTTCTTGCCACTGACCGCGTAATTTTCCTGCCAAGACTGGGGCGGGTCAGGCCGCAGGGTCAAAAAGTCCTCGAAAGAATCCAAAATGTCAGACAGGCGGGACTCCCAGGGCTTGGTCTTTTCAGCCTGGACCAGTTCCATAAAGTTCTTCAAGCGCTCTTCGCCCGGAACCATGGAAAGTTCCGCACTGGGCACGTTGTTCTCATCAAATTCCATCATAAAAGCCTTCTCCTCCTAACCATGATTCAATGGATCCCGTCCCCTTACGGCTCCAGGATGACGTTTAGAGTCACATCACATTCCACATTAAACATTTTTTCCTAGATCCTTCGACTTCGCCCTTCGACGCACTTCGCTTGCTCAGGGACCTTTAAGGTTGGTGAGCTTGCCGAACCACGCTCAGGATGACACGTTACCACATTTCTTCTGTTCTAACCGTAAGGCTCATGGCGATATCCTTCTCGTAATAGGCGGGTTCATTAATAAAGATGGGCCACACGCTGGTCCGTCCATCCGCCTCGCCCTCGTATAAAATGTCCTTGCCGTCAAAGCTGCGGAAAACCTTGTCGCCCTTCTTCAGCTCACAGAAGTCACGACCCAGCAAGTCAGGGTGAATCATAGCTTCGATAGGAGAAAGTGCCCAGGCCTTAGGGTAACCCAAGTCCCGCAGCTGGGTAAAAACCTCCACCTGAATCGGGGCGCGCTTCTGCAGTTCTCCCCTGTTCCATTCCTCCGCAAGCTCCAGATAGCGCCTCACCAGGCTTTCCGTCTCTTCGAACAGGCGGGCATCCAAAGTCCCATGCTGCTGGGGGCCTATCTCGATACACACGTCCGCCTTGGCCACCGTTCCAAAGTAGGGCGACACGCTCCGTTCTTCGGGCTGGTAATAAATCCTCACGTCCTTGAATTCCTGAGCCAGCACCGCGGAAGCCTTCATGGTAAAGGGGTCCCGGGCCGAAAGAATCAGGCAAAGCCCCATGTTTGCTCCCGTATTGTGTACGTCCAGCAACAGGTCTGTCTTTGTGCCTGTTCCCTTGGGCCCGTAAATGCGGTTCAGCTCCCGAGCCCTGCGAAACTCGTATTCCTGGGGCTCACTTTGAGCATCCAGACACACCTGAGAAAAAGCCCTGTTCAGGTCGTGGTCGCGGTACCGCCTATTCAGACGAATGGCCTCCGGGTTCGAAAGCACCAGTTCCACCTTGGCACTGGGGCAACACGGGCTGTAGCATTCGGGGCAATCCATCCACTTCTCTACCAGGCGAACACCTGTCCGCTCGTTTCCGTGGGTTCCACCCGCCACAACTATGTTCTTAATCAGGCTCATAATGAGCATTATAGCAAATTCTATATTTCGCCACATGAACCTGGATTTCAACCGACGGCTTTCTATCGCCCCCATGCTGGACTGCACCGACCGTCACGAACGGTACTTCTTGCGGCTGATTTCCAAAAACATTTTGCTCTACAGCGAGATGGTGGTATCCACAGGGCTTATACACTGCAAGGATACGGGCATTTTTCTGGAACACGAAGACTGCGAACTCCCAGCGGTTCTTCAACTTGGTGGCTCTTATCCTAACGAACTTGCGGAGGCAAGTAAGCTGGTAGAGCGTGCCGGATTCAACGAAGTGAACCTGAACTGCGGATGCCCATCGGACCGGGTGCAGAACGGAAACTTCGGCGCCTGCCTCATGAAGGACAAGAACCTGGTAGCCGACTGCTTCAAGGCCATGCAAGATGCCGTTTCCATCCCCGTCTCCATCAAATGCCGCATCGGCGTTGACGAGTTTGATTCCTGGGAGTTTTTCCGGGACTTTGTCGGGACTCTCGCCGATGCGGGTTGCCGCATCTTCATTATACACGCCCGTAAAGCCTGGCTCAAGGGGCTCTCTCCCAAGGAGAACCGGGAGGTCCCGCCGCTGAAATATGAATTTGTCCACAAGCTGAAGGCAGAAATGCCCCACCTGAACATCTCCCTGAACGGCGGTATTAAAACTCTGGACCAGGTAGAAGAACAGCTGAAAGACTTGGACGGCGTAATGGTGGGCCGGGAAGCCTACGAAAATCCCTGGTTCCTGCGGGATGCCGACGAACGGATCTTTGGCAGCACCGACACCCCGGTGTCCTCCCGCAAGGCCCTTCTCGAAGCCTACCTGCCCTACGTAGAAAAGGAATTCGCCAAGGGAACACCCGCCACCATCCTCACCCGCCACCTCTACGGGCTGTTCACCGGGCTTCCCGGCGCCCGCAAGTTCCGTCAAGTTCTCAGCCAGGGAGCTCCAAAAACAAAAGACGCCGCGGAAATGCTCCGCCGCGCCATGGACTTCGTTGTAGAAGAGTAACTACTCAATTTCTACTTTAACATCCACGTTAGGGAAAAATCCCTTGGGGTGGTTTACCACCGGCGAAAGCACATTACGGACAGCAACCAGGTCCTGAGTCTTCAGGTAAAGCTTGCTCCAATGCACGTTCTGCACCACAGGCACAAAAGCCTCCACAGGTCCAAGCACCGTCAGGGACTTTTCCTTCTTGCAAAGAGCCTCAAGCTTAGACAGCGCCACACTTAGGGCCGATTCATCCCGGCTTCCTACAGACACAGACACCAGCTTACAGAAGGGCGGATAAAGCGCCGCCTTCCGATTCGAAAGCTCGCTCCGGGCAAAACCCGCATAGTCATGATTCAAGGCGAACTGCATCACAGGCTCAGAAGGATTCAGCGTCTGGATCAAGACTCGCCCGCCTCCCTGGGCACGGCCTGCACGGCCCGCCGTCTGGCTCAGAAGCTGGAACAGCCTCTCCGTCCCTCGAAAGTCGGGAATCCCAAGCCCGCTGTCGGCCCCCACAATCCCTACGAGACGCACTCCCGGAAAGTCGTGGCCCTTGGCCACCATCTGGGTCCCAAGCAGAATATTATACTCACGGTTCCTGAAGGATTCCAGGATTTTTTCCACAGAACCCACGTTCTGGGTGGTATCCCGGTCCATACGGACCACGTGGGCGCCCGGAATCCATTCCAGAATTTCCTCTTCCAGCTTTTCAATGGCGCCGCCCACATACTCGTAAGTTTCCGCCCCGCAAGAGCCGCAGGGCATGTTCTCCGGGTAAATCATGTTGCAGTAGTGGCACAAGAGTCCTCGGTACTGCCGGTGATAAACCAGAGGCACATGACAATGCTTGCAGTAAAGGGTCTCGCCACAGCTGCTGCACACCCGAATCTTGGAATAACCACGACGGTTCATCAGCACAATGGCCTGCTCCCCCGCCGAAATGCATTCCGTCAGGGCCTCCCGCAGCTCGGGCGACAGAAGCATTCCCTTCTGCTGGCGTACAGCTGCCATATCAATAATTTTCACATCAGGCAGGGATGCCGCCGTGGCCCGCTTTTTCAGGGAAAGCAGTTCCAGGTGCCCCTGGCTTGCGTTATAAAAAGTCTCCAAAGACGGCGTTGCCGACCCAAGCACCACCAGGGCGCCGTACTTGTGGGCCAAATGAAAGGCCAGTTCCCGTGTTTGGTAACGGGGAGCCGGGTCCTGCTGCTTGAAGGAGCTGTCGTGCTCCTCATCCAGAATCACCACGTCAAAGTCGAAGGGGGCAAGAATAGCACTCCGAGTCCCGAGAACCACTCGGGCCTCCCCCTTCAGCACCGACACGTAGGCATCCCGCTTCTTGGGGGCCGAAAGGGCGGAATGCAGCACCGGAACGTGCACGTTCAAGAAGCTTTCGAACCGCCCTGCCGTCTGGGGAGTGAGTCCGATTTCGGGTACAAGAATCAAGACCCGAAGGCCCCGATCCAGAGCCACCCGGGCCAGTTCCTGATAGACGCGAGTCTTGCCGCTGCCGGTAACCCCGTGGAGCAAAACCCCGCGGAACCCCGTTCCAGAAAGGCGGGTTACCAGGGCATCCAGGGCCACCTGCTGCTCCTCCGTAAGGGGCGCGACACTTTCCGTACCCGAAGCCACACCTTCTATACCAGACGCCGCACTTTCCATACCAGCATTCGGCCCCGACACCGCACGTTCCGTACCAACATCAGAACCTGCCGCCATTGCATCCAAGTACTTCCCGAAATCCGAGGGCAAGAACACGTTCAGCGCCTTCATAGGCGTGCTTATGTAATAGCGGGCCACCCACTCCAGGGCATCCATATACCGCTCGTTAAAGACATAGCCCGAGGCATGGGGGTAGGCGCACCGCACATCAAAAGCGGGCCTCTCCGAGCTTACGTTGGCCACCAAGGCCAACACGGGGTTCTTGCGGGTGGCAAACTGCACCCAAACCACACTCCCCCGTTCAAGTTCTACTCCCTCAGGGACGCCGTAGGTATAGACCGAAGGAGCCAACGGAATATACACCTCGCAAAAACGGGAAAGCCCGATGGATTTCCTCTTTTCCGCCACTTCCTGCGGAGCCTCCGTCTTTGGAATGCGTTTTGCCAACTTCCGCCCCTAAAAGTATCCTTCAAGACACAAAATAGAAAAGACCCGCCACAAAAGCGGGTCTTTTTATCGGGATGACTGAATTCGAATCAGCGACCTCTTGAACCCCATTCAAGCGCTCTACCAGGCTGAGCTACATCCCGAGACTCTTACAAGAGTGCACCAAAGGTAGTTAAAGTCTTTTCGTTTTTCAAGGCGAATCTCCGAAAAAAACGAAAAATTTGGCCATTCCGGCAGGTCTAGTCCTTCCAGTAGCCGACAATCAGCACCTCTGGAGTGGCCTTCGGGTACTTTTTGCTCTTGAAGCCCACGATCTTGCGGATGCTCCGCTGCTTCAGCTCCAAGCCCTTCCGCAGAAGACCCTTGGTGGTAAGCGTCACCTTGATACCGGGCACCTTGCCGCCTTCCTTGATCTGGTCCAGCTTGTCTACGTTCAGCATCACGGGTTTAGACGTCATGGAAAATTCCCGCAAGGCGGCGGAGTCCAGAGCTAGGTCGGGACGTTCCTTTTTGTCGGTCTCCCAGACATAGAAAGTCCAGGTCCGCTTTTCACCCTTGGCGTAGAAGCCCGTATCAAAAAGCTTTTCCCCAAAGAATATGGGAGCCTTCACAAATCCATCTAACGTAGCAGTATAGGGTTTTCCGTCGGTACCTACCATTACTACTACAGGGTTGATCTGGCCGTCCATCCCGGCAAAATCCATATCGAACTCCACCGTCACGGCGCTACCCGCCGCGATTTTTTTGGGAAACTTGAAATTGGACATTCCCACGCCCTGCCCTATGACGCTTTCCAAGTTTATTTCCTTGCCAGAAACATTGGCTCCCTTAAGAACGATATGCTTCACCTCGCCCTGGTCAGCTTGACCGATTGGATAGGGATCCGGAACAAAGCGGATAGATTCATCGGCAACAGCAGAAACTGCCGCAAGTGTGATGGCCGCCACAAATAGGTAATCAGATAATCTTGTCATAGTGATAAATATAACATTTTCACTTTAATTTTGACCAACAGGGAACCCCTCCCCGCAAAATAACTTATATTGGAAACGGTAAACAAAAATCAGGAGAACTACTATGAAAAAGATTCTTGCCCTTTTGACCTTCGCCCTGTTTATCATCGGCTGCGCAGGTACCCCCCAGGAACAGTCCGCAAACAAGATGATGAAGATGCAGCAAGAAAAGAATGAGCTGCTAGACAAGGGTGTCGTAGCCGGAATCGGTATCGGCGAATCCAAGAATGAGCAGATGGCCTACGATGAAGCTGACCTGAACGCCCGTACCGATGTGGCCCGTTCCATGGAGTCCAAGGTCGAAGCCCTCATTCGCAATTACCAAGAAGAAGTGGGCGATGAACTGACTCAGCACAAGGAAGCCGTCAAGAAGAACGTGGTTTCCGATATGCAGAACGGCGTAAGCGTTGTCAAGATGGACATGGAATTCCAGGAAGAAACCGGCAAGTACAAGGTGTATGCTATCGCCGCCATGAACACCGAAGCCTTCAAGAAGGCTTTTGAAGCCGCCCTGGCCGCCCAGAAAGCCAACGTGGACCGTGCCCGTGCCATGAAGGGTTACGCAGACCTGGATAAAGCCGCTGCAGCCCTCGACCAGTACAAGGCCAACCAGAAATGATTCTAGCCCTGCGCTATGCCCTGGCCGCGACACTTCTGTGTCTTGCGGCCTGTTCTTCGTCACCGAAGCCCTCCTACGATGCAGAGAGGGCCCGTGCCCACGCAGGCTATAGCGAACTGGACAACGCTACGGGAGCAACCGCCCCCCAACAGGCAACCTATACCTCTGACTACTCGGGCACGGGAACCCCCGTAAACTACACCGGCATTTCCCGACCTGTCCTGATGGTAGTTCCTGCCACGTCCGGAAAGGGGGAATTCGAAAAGGCCTCTATGGAGGGCATCAACGAATACCTTACCGAAAAGGGCTACGAAGTCTGCTCCCAGGAAGGTTCCGAAGACCTGTTCGCCCTTATCCAAATGCAGGGGGACATTTCCGGTAACGGAGATGACATGTCTTATATGGCGGGGCTTGCCCTCGGTGCCGACATCTATATCAAGTTCTCCGGTTCCATCAAGAACGGCATGGTAACTGCCGAAATCTCGGCCTACGAAACCTCCACCGCAAGGCTTCTAGGAACAAAAACCGGCAGCGTACAGGACCACGGTTCAAGCAGGGAAAACCAGCGCTATCTTGTCCATTCCGCGGCCCAAAAGGCCATGCCCGCCCTGGAACGCACAATCCATTCCTACTGGACCGAAGACCTGAAAAAAGGCGTGCAGTACAAGGTGGTTATGCGTATCGGTGAGCGGTTCAGCGGCACAGCCCTGGAAGATTTGCAGGACCAAGGCATATCCGCCCTCAGAAACCGTTTCAAGTCGGTCAAGATAAACGCCATGACCGAAAAGACCATAGATCTGGTGGTCTATGCCGACCCGGCAGAATACCCCGACGCCTTTGCAGTCTATTCTGCCATACGGCAGGCCATGGCAAGCCTTGCCCAGGCCAAGAAAAACAACATTGTCAACAAGCTTATCATTCTGGAACTGAACTGACGGCGGTTTCGCTATGTTCCTGCGATTTGCCAGCATCCTGTTAATCTTCGTATCATTGGCCTCGGCCCGCATCATCACGTGGACCGCCTATTCCGAGGAATCCCAGACAGCAGCAGATGAAGAAGCCATCGCAGGAGTGGCAAGGCAAATTTCGGCCAAGGTGGACGCCTCCACCACAGTCTCCCGTAGCGAACGAGAATCGGGAGACAAGTCTACGACAAGTAAGTCCATCCAGGTCAATAATTCCGTCCGCTCAGACATATTCCTCAAGGGTATCAGGCTCCAAAAGCTCCCCAAAGACGGCAAGAAATTCGGCACTACAGCCACCCTGGATTTGAACGAGCTTACGTCCAGCTATAGATTCAGGCTGGAAACCATCCAGAAAGAGGTTTCCGATCAGGAAACCCAGATACAAAAGGCTATAGCGCAGCACCAATACAGCGAAGCAGCCAGACTCCTGAATGAAATTCCAGGCATATCGAGACCGTACCAGACCATCCTCGATGAAATGTCCGTCTATGTCCCGCTGGACAACTCCATGCGGCTGAAGTCTAACGCCTCGACCCTCCGGGAATCCCTGGTCCGCGAACTTCGGGACCTGAAAATCCAGGTGGTCGCCCAGGTTCCCTTCACCGTCAAGGTCTCCCATGGCCAAGAGGCCGTACTCCGTTTTCCGCTAGTTGCAGAGCACAACGGCAAGCCGATTGCAAGCGCCAGCAGCGATGAAAAGGGAATCGCCCATTTCCAGATTCCCGAGAAGCTCCTCCTAAAGCCGCCCCACGAACTATCCATCATAGCGGAGCTTCCACTGGATTTGCGGAAGGCGGCAGGAATTCAAACTGTTTTACTCCCCTACAAGATGGACATCCCGGAATGCAAGGTGAACATAGTCTGCAACTCCGCGCCCCCCGTCTGTAATGCCATCGCTAGTAAGCTTTCCGACTCATACGGGCAAGTGGTACAGACCGCACAGGCAACACCCCTGGTGACCAAAGTTCAGACTAAACAGGTACGAGCACTCAAGAACCTGACAAGCTACAGCGTGACCCTTTCCCTCACCCATAGTAGCAATCAGTGCAGCTGGACAGGCACAGGCGCCGGTCGCACCGAAGACGAAGCATCTGCAGCCACAATCAAGAAGATGGATATGGCGCCCTGCCTCCAGACTCTAGAACTTTGCCAATAAAAACAAAAAAATTATACATTTGCACTACCTAAATAAGAAACGACCTCCAAAGGAGGCCACAAGAATAATAGGAGTAAATTATGGCTACTGAAAATGCGATTATTGAACGCGCCGAAATGTACCTGCGCAAACTGTCCTGCGGCATCAACCCCCTCACCGATGAAATCCTCCCCGAAACCGACAGTTGTAAACAAGAAAGAATCAGCAAATGTCTCGCCTACGTGGCCTCTCTATTGCAACAACAGCTGAACCACGACCAGGTGGCCCCCATAAAAGCTGTGCCCACAAACGCCGTTCCGCGAAAGAGCATCCAGAAAGCCCCCAAAACACCTAAACAACCCCTCTCCATTGCTCCAGAATCCATTGGCAATTATCGTTTCTTCGACTATCCCGTTTCCATTTCCCGGGTGGTCCGCAACATCAATGAACTGATTCCTGCAGGGGCAAACATGAACCGTCTGCTCTACGCCGACGTGGCAAATTTTCTGGTGCACGAGGGTGTTCTCTCCAGAAAGATGACCGAAAATGGCTCCGAGGCGAACCTGCCTACGACATTGGGAGAATCTTATGGATTCGAGAAGGGCGAATCAGACCTGAGAGGCCACCACAACATCTACACCCAATGCGGGGAAAAGGCCCAAAAGTACATCCTGGACAACCTCCAGAAATGCATCACCATTGCCAATGAGCGCTTTGCCTCACGTGAAACCGCGAACAACGGCTCCGATGACAGTAACGGAGACCGCAAATCCAGGCAGAAATTTCATCTTTCTGCAGAAGAACTGAAGAACTACCCCGCCGACGAGACCCCCATACCGGTAAGCGAAATCGCCCGCAGGCTCAACACCCTGATTGGCCCCGATATGGAACGAATTTATTACAAAGTAATCCGCGACTGGTACGTGTCCGAAGGCTACCTAGAATTTAAGGAATCTACCGAAGGAAAGGGAGCTTTCCTGCCCACCGAAAAGGGGGCACTAGCAGGCCTCATGGTAGAATCCCGCACCGGCAAACAGGGCGAGCTTTACGACGTGGTCATGTACGATCCAAAGGCCCAGCACCTGTTCCTGGATTACCTTGCCCAAAACTAGCCCACTTTCATCATCCCTGCCTTCTCTTTTGTCATCCCCGCGAAGGCGGGGATCCTTTTATCGTAAAAAAACGCTTACCTTCCAGAAAAAACAGAAAAATAACAGAAAAAAGGGGCCGAAAAAGGTTCTTTTTCAATGACCGTCATCACCCTAATTTCTTTTTACAAGCCAAATTAACCACATTATTATATTTTTTCAAAAAAATTATGGGTATAAGAGAGGTACCATGAAATTTCCGTTCTTCAAATCACTCTTGGTTGCAGGTGCGCTTATGCTCGCCTGGAACTGCACCGACAACACCGCCGTAAACCCGGCTAATCTCATTCCGAATATGGCCGAGAATGTCCAGGTTCTTGATCAAGACGGACAGAAATACTACATCACACCAGATGGAAGAGTCTTCGATGAACAATGGAATGCCGTTGGGCATTATGCCGACGGCAAAATCACTGATGACGACGGCAACCCCATCGTAGAAAACATCGAAGATGGAAATCTGTCTGATGTAAAGGTTGTCACAACTGATGACGGGCAGAAGCTGGTGGTTGACGGCGACGGCAAAGTTACGGATACCGAAGGTAACGACGTAGGTAAAGTAGATGACAATGGCGACATTGTGGACAACAATGGCGACATCATCGCCGAAAATCCGAACAAGACTACAGAATCCTCTGCAGAAGCCTCCAACCCCACAAGCAACGCCAACCAGCAGACGGTGACCAGTTCTGCAAGCAACGGTGGCAATAATAACCAGAACAACAATACAACCAGCTCTGCAAGCAACGGCGGCAATAATAACCAGAACAACAATACAACCAGCTCTGCAAGCAACGGCGGCAACAATAACCAGAGCACAACCAATTGCGAAGGCAAATGCTACGACTCAGTTTCGAAGAAATGTGTCGAATATTGGGCACAAGGCTTAACTGGAGCCCACGGCGAACAGTACTCTTATAATAGTGAATGCGTTTTGCAATGCTGGCACGACCCGAACGCAAAGGCCTGCGCGGACCTGGGCGTTGCATCGAACCCCAATACAAATCCCAATCCGAACCCCAATCCGAACCCCAACCCCAACCCGAATCCTAACCCGAATCCCACCCCAAGTTCCAGCTCCCAGCAGCAGCAACAGCAACAACCTAGCTCTGCAAGCCAGTACAGCGGTTCTGCCGAACTTCCCAAGGTCATAGACGGCAACAAGAAACACGGTTACGCAACCCGTTACTGGGACAGCTGCAAGCCACACTGCGCCTGGAGCGGAAAGGGCGGTCCGATTGCCAGAACTTGTCAGACCAACGGCGTCAGCCAAGCCAGTGTCGACGATGCTAGCGTCTGCGATGGCGGCAATGCCGGTACTTGCTTCGACCAGACTCCGCAAATCGTGAACGACACCATTGCCTACGCCTTCGCGGCAACCCCCGGTGGCGGCAACGACTGCGGCAAGTGCTACATGCTTACCTTTACGGGTACCGGAGCCTCTGCGACAGGCACCCCCACGGATGAACACCATCAGAAGATCAAGGGCAAGCACCTTATCGTTATGGCTAACAACATCGGCTACGATGTGGGTAACAACCAGTTCGACCTGATGATTCCCGGCGGTGGTCCCGGCAAATACAATGGCTGCGGCAAGATGGGTATTTCCTGTGCAGGAGCACAGTATGGTGGGTTCCTCACCACCTGTAACTACGACAAGGGTTGCCTTATCAATATGTGCAATTCCGAATACGCAAACAATTCTAGCCTGAAAAATGGTTGCTTGTTCCTTGCAAACTGGATGGATGCGGCCAACAACCCCGAAATTGAATTCGTGCAGGTGGAATGCCCCAGCGCACTCACTGCCAAGTACTAATCTTTCCAAACATTGCATTTGAAACACCCGCCCTTTGGCGGGTGTTTTTTTCTATTCGGACCTGGATTCTTCCCCTGAAACAAGTTCAGGGTCAGAATGACGTGCAGGACCAGATGCTTTTTGCTACATTTCGCACCGAACTAACAAAAGGACTATACTATGCCGAAACTTCGTTCGCTCAAGACTATGGAAGGCCGTGAAATGGCCGGTGCA
>CAMIWK010000051.1 GCA_946402415.1 uncultured Fibrobacter sp. | reverse complement strand
ACGGGTATCGAAGAAGCCGAAAAGAACGGCGCCCAGGTGCTCCATGCCGGTACCAAGATGGTGGACGGCAAGCTGGTCACGAACGGTGGCCGCGTGTTCGGCGTGGTGGGCCATGGCGAAACGCTCCAGGCCGCTCTCGACATCGCATACGAAGCCGCCGAGAAGGTTCAGTTCGAAGGCAAGTTCTACCGCAAGGACATTGGTAAGAAGGGCCTTGCAAGACTCGCAAAATAAGGAAACTTAAAATGCAGATTAATGAAGTTCCGAATGCTAAGGTCGGTATCGTTGCGGGTAGCAAGTCCGACCAGGAAACTGTAGACAAGATTACCGCCGTGCTCGATAGCTTCGGCATCACGTGGGAATACAACATCCTCTCTGCACACCGCACCCCGAACGCCACCGCGAAGTATGCTCGCGAAGCCGCCGGGCGAGGCCTCCAGGTCCTCATCGGTGTTGCTGGCCTCGCTGCAGCCCTCCCGGGCGTGCTCGCAGGGCACACCATCCTTCCCGTTATCGGGCTCCCCTGCGCCGGCGGCCCGCTCAACGGCGTCGATGCTCTGCACTCCATCGTGCAGATGCCCCCGGGAATCCCGGTGGCCACGGTCGGCATCGGCAACGGCAAGAATGCCGGTTTCCTCGCCGTCCACATCGTCGCCCTCTCTGACGCAAGCGTTCGCGAAAAGCTTGTCGCTTACCGTAAGGACCTCGGAGACATCGAGGGTTAGTCTGCGTGATGTTTAGGAGGAACATTGTCCCCGGAGCAAGGGGCGTCGCGCTCGTAGCGTTCCTTGCCGCATTCTGCATTGCCGGCGAACCGAACTTGCCGGTAGTGCAAGCCCCCTGGATGAAGGGTGAGAAACTGACCTTCAGTCTCAGTTGGGGGTTTGTTACGGCGGGTTATGCGACTCTGGAAGTCAAGCCCATTGCCGACGGCAAGACGGAGTTCCTCACCTTTGCCACGGGTAACAAGACCATCAATAAAATTTACCCGGTGGCAGACACCATCTACACCCGCGTGCGCAACAAGGGCCTTATGACGGAGGTTTTCCGTAAGCAACTCCACGAGGGAACTTACCACAACAAATCCGTTATTCGTTTTGATCGCAAGGGTGAGAAGGCCTGGCTTTCTGATACCGTCTTTACGGATATGAAAACTCGTAGGGTCAAGCGCTCCGCTGATACTGCGGTCTCCATCCAGGGGATGGAGCATAGTATCATGTCGGCGTTCTACTACGTGCGGACTATGCCGCTGGCTGTTGGCGATACCAGCCGTTTTTCGGCAGTTAGCGGCAAAAAACGCTACGAACTGAAGGTGGTGGTCCATGGTCGTGAAACGCTGAAAACGGATTTTGGCAAGGTCCAGACGGTAAAGGTGGAACCTATGTTGGATGGCGACGGGATTTTCAATTCCAAGGGGAAAATCTATATCTGGCTTACCGATGATGACCGCAGGATTCCAGTACTGATGGAGTGCGAGATAGCTCTGGGCTCTATAAAGGCCCGGCTGATTGAACAAAAATGATACCTTTTTCACTAGAAAAATGCCGTTTTTTCTAAAAAAACAAAAGATAAAGCAACTTTTACACTAGTAAAATGGAAAAACTCCTTTAAAAAAGTTATATTCCAAAGGCGATTTATAATCAGAGGCATTATGCTTAAAAAAATGTGCTTGACTTTGTGCCTGACGGCTTTCCTTGCGTGGGCGCAGGATGATGAGTTTGATGATAGCGATTTTGTTTCTGCAGGGAATAATACTGCAGCCGCTGAATCGTCCGGCGGAACGGGCGATGAGTTCGATGACGCTGAAGATTCTTACGTGAGCCGCTCCAAAAGGGAGGACATGGAGGCACGTAAAAAATTCGAAGAAGATCAGCGAGCCGATGAATATGCAAACTCGGAACGTCGTCGTGACTGGTTGAAAGACCGCCTGATGCTGGAAATTGGTATGGGTTCCCGTTATCCCTTTATGGGCGAGACCGGTATGGGTATGGGTTTTGGCGCAGGCGTTGAATACATCACCCGTTGGCATGTGGGTGCGTTCGCTTCTTTCGGTTTCTTACCCAAGGGAACAGATAACGATTTTGATGACTATGAACTAGAAGGCGGTACAGGTTACAAGTTTGGTATAAACTATTACCTGTTCCCCAAAAATCCGCTTCACCTTGGTTTGTCTGTGTCTTACGGAACGGTCTATTTCGATCACGATGTCAAACCGGATGATGGTGTTCGTCCCTTGATTAAGGTGAATGGTTTCCAGTTTGATGCTCTCATTGCTTACCTCACGAACGAATGGTATTACCTGCAGTTCTCCTTTGGTTTCTACTATGCTCCCGAGCTTGGTAACCCCAAGGATGACAACGTGAGCTTCACCTACGACAAGATCAATAAGGAATATGTGTCTAAGGTGGTTAATTCCGATGGTATGAGCACAACGGGTATCGTATTCGGTATCGCCATCGGCTATGCCCTGCCCGAACTCTTCCCGGATGATACGGAAAAGCGTCGTCGCGAGCGTGAAAAAGAGCGCAACCGCAGCAAGTAAGACTTAAGGCCCACATGATTGTGGGCTTTTTTTCGCATCACAGGAATTACTATATTTGTCCACGCTCGCCTGTGTAGCTCAGTTTGGATAGAGTGCTTCCCTCCGAAGGAAGAGGTCATGCGTTCGACCACCGGGCAAGGCGAGAGAAGTGGACAAACTGGTTTGTCCATTTCCGAGCCGAGAGGTGGGTATTTAAATCGAAGATTTAAATACAATCGCATCACAGGTTTTACTATCTTTGTCTACGCTCGCCTGTGTAGCTCAGTTTGGATAGAGTGCTTCCCTCCGAAGGAAGAGGTCATGCGTTCGAATCGCATCACAGGTATAAGAGGGGGCCCTTTACGGGGCCCTTTCTTATACCTGTGATTTAGAAGAGAATGCAACGTTCGACCACCTGCCAGGGCGAGTGAAACGGGCAAGCTCGCTTGCCCACTTCCGAGCCCAAAGGTGGAAATTTAATCGAAGATTAAATTTAATCGCATCACTAGATAAGTTTTACGATAAGCTCATGCGGCTCGGCGTCAACCACGAGTGCATCGCGGAATTCACCTACGTCGGCATCGCCTTCCAATACCTTCACGATATCGTCGTTCTCCATGGAATTACCTTCGGTGCGACCATAGAAGTGGTATTCGCTTTCTTCGGCAACCTGGTCGATGATGATGCGGACTTTCTTTCCAATCATTGCCTCGGCGCGTTCGGCGTCCAGTTCTTCTTGCAAGTCTGTCACGGCGTCGAGCCTTGCGCGGGCTTCGCTTTCGTCAACAGCGGGCAAGTCCATTCCCATCACGGGCGTACCTTCTTCGGGACTGAATACGAATCCACCCAGGTGATCGAACTGGATGTCTTCCAAAAGCTCCATCAGTTCTTCAAAGTCTTCGTGGGTCTCGCCAGGGAAACCCACAAGTACCGTGGTGCGTAACGTAACGCCTGGAATGCGTTCGCGAATCTTGTGTAGAATGTCGATGAGTTCTTTTTTTCGATAATTGCGCTTCATATTCTTGAGTACGTTGTCGCTTGCATGCTGTATGGGCATGTCTACGTACTTCACAAGGCGCGGCTCCTTGGCCATCAGGTCCAAAAGCTCATCATCCACAAACATGGGGTACCAGTAAAGTGTGCGAATCCATGGGATGTTCGTGTTGTCGAGAATTGCCTTTAAAAGTTGAGCCAGCGTGCCTCCCTTCTTGCCTTTTTCACGGCCAAAGTAGGTTGTGTCTTGTGCGATGAGCGTAATCTCTTTTACGCCTTGTGCTTCCAGCTCCTGGGCTTCGGTGACAATGTCTTCGATACTGCGAGAAACCTGCTTGCCGCGAATCAAGGGAATAGCACAGTAGGCGCAGCGGCGGTTGCAGCCTTCGGCAATCTTCAGGTAAGCGTGGTGCTTGAATCCGCCCAGGTTCATACGCGGCAAGTTTTCTGCATCGCAAGATTGCGGAGCCACGATTCCCATTTTTTTCAAGAGCTCGCCTGGTTTGTAGGTGCCGACCCAGTAGTCAACCTCGGGCAGTTCCTTTACCAATTCATCGCCGTAGCGGCCCGAAAGACAACCCGATACAATCAGCTTCTGCTTTGGTTTCTTGCCGTTAATTTGTGCAAGAATCGCGTTGATGGATTCTTCCTTGGCCGCTTCAATGAATCCGCAAGTGTTCACCAGGATGTAGTCTGCCTTGGCAGCACTGTCACAGGTGGTGAAACCGGTATGCAGCATTTCACCGACCAGGTTCTCTGCATCGACCTGGTTCTTGGCGCATCCTAAGTGGACAACAAAAACTTTGGGCTTTTTAGTAGGCATATTGCCAAATATAGATAACAAGCGTCCTGATTAATTGGGAGTATTTCCGAGCACGAAAAAAGGTTTCGCAAGATATTGCGAAACCCCACAAGAAAAACTAAATGTCGTAATTATTCCCAGTCGTCATCAACTGCTGGCGCAGGCTTAGCGGCGGCAGGTTGAGCTGCGGGAGCAGGCTGGGCAGCAGGAGCCGGCTTAGCGGCAGCGGCGGGCTGAGCAGCGGGAGCAGGCTGGGCAGCAGGAGCCGGCTTAGCGGCAGCGGCAGGCTGAGCAGCAGGAGCGGGCTGGGCAGCAGGAGCCGGCTTAGCTGCAGCGGCAGGCTGAGCAGCAGGAGCGGGCTTAGCTGCAGGAGTAGGCTGAGCAGCAGCGGCAGGCTGAGCCGCGGGAGCGGGCTGGGCAGCAGGTGCAGGCTTAGCAGCAGCGGCAGGCTGAGCCGCGGGAGCGGGCTGAGCAGCAGGTGCAGGCTTAGCAGCGGCGGCAGGTTGAGCTGCGGGAGCAGGCTGGGCAGCAGGAGCCGGCTTAGCGGCAGCGGCAGGTTGAGCCGCGGGAGCGGGCTGAGTAGCAGGAGCTGGCTTAGCAGCAGCGGGCTGAGCCGCGGGAGCAGGCTGAGCAGCAGGTGCAGGCTTGGCCGGTTCCGCAGAACTGTCTTCAGATGCGGGCTTTCCGACTTCGTCGTTACTACTATTGTCGACCCACCAGCCGTAGTTCAACTGGGCCAAGACGTCTTGACCATAGGCCTGGGCCCTCTGAATTGTGGAGAAGTAACCGATACGGACGCGATAGAATGTACCTTCCAATTCACCAGGATTTTCCACTTCTACCACATAGGCCTCGATGTCCTGTTCCGCCAGCTTCTTCACAATGGCGTCCGCCGCGTTCTTGGAGGACTGGATGCTGACCTGGATCACGTACTGGCCGTCTTCTTCGGGCTTGACGCTACCGGGAGGAAGCTGGACTTTTTCGGCCTTGGCGGCTTTGCCCTTCTTTGCAGAGAGGGACTGGATGGGCACCAGTTCGGGCTCATCCGAAGCCTTGGCCTTGGCTTCCGCGGCCTTTGCCGGTTTCTTTATTGTCATCTGAGGGATGACATCTTCTTCGCCCCCGCCGCATGCGGTCAGCATGAAGCAGGCGAAAGCTGCCGTAATCAGGGTGGAAATCGAGAGTGATTTCATTGAAATCTCCGTTTTTCTTGTTAAAATTTCCAAAAGTAAACTTTTGGCTTAGTTCTGCCATAATATACATAAGTCTTTGATAATCCGCAAGTTATAAATGCGGAAAATGTGTAAAAATGTCGCTTTCCTTGACAAAATTCGGCTAGTTAAATATATTTGGCTATCCAAAAACGAATTACCAACTCAACCAAAGGATCATCGTGATCGGCGTAATTGTTAAGTCCAACGAACCTTTTGAACGCGCTCTTAAGCGTTTCACCAAGTCCTGCGAAAAGAACGGCATCATTTCCGATGTCAAGAAGCGCCAGCGCTTCGAAAAGCCTTCCGAAGAGAAGAAGCGCATCGAAACTGCCGCCCGTCGCAAGCGCCTCAAGGAAATCGCTGACCAGAACCGCAAGCGCCTCTACTAATTGTAGCGGTTTTTAAAGGGTTTTGATTTGAAATGAGTCGCCGGTCCACCACCGGTGGCTCGTTGCGTGTTTTTAGAGCTTTAACCAAGACGCCAGGAGCGGGGCGTAAGCCGCTCGGAGGAAAATATGAGCAGTGCACTTCTTACAAAGATTCTCGATGATGTCAAGGCCGCTATGAAGGCTCACGATTCCGAAACTCTCGGAACGCTCCGTACCCTCCATTCCGACATTAAGAACGAGGCCATGAAGCAGGGCGCCACCCCCGCACAGATTACTGACAGCATTACCGATGAGATGTGCGTCGATGTCCTTGCCCGCAGCGTAAAGCAAAAGCAAGAGGCTATCGACATCCTCAAGAAGGGTGGATTTATGGACAAGATTCCTGCCGAAGAAGCGTGCATCGCGCTGTATCGCAAGTATATGCCCGCCGAAATGACTGAGGACGAAGTCAAGGCTCTCATTGCCGAGATCAAGGCTGCGACTGGAGCCTCTAGCCCAAAGGATATGGGCAAGATTATGAAGGAACTTTCCCCGAAGGTCAAGGGCCGTTTCGACGCCAAGCGTGCCTCTGCCTTGGTACAGGAAGCGTTGAAGTAACAAAAAAGTAGGCGGCCATGCCCACCTCGCAATCCAAAATCCAGGAATTGGAACTGCTCTACAAGATCAGTTCCATCCTGAACCAGACGCTCGATTTCGAGAGCGTCGCGCACCCGATTCTGGAAGTGGTGGAATCCACGATGGGCGTGGAGCATGCGACCCTCACTCTGTACAATCGCCATACCGGCGAAATTTCCATTGAAATAGCCGAAGGCCTTTCGAGCCGCCAGGCGCGCAAAGGCCGCTACAAGGTGGGCGAGGGCATTACGGGCCGCGTTGTGGAGACCGGCAAGCCCATCATCATTCCCTCTGTCGCGAAGGACCCGGACTTCCTTGACCGTACGGGTCGTGGCAAGTCAGAAGACAAGGCGTTCCTCTGCGTGCCCGTCATTATGGAGCATCAGGTCATCGGAGCCTTCAGTGCCGACGTGCAGAATCCGGTAGAAGAGGAACTCCCTGAAAAGCTTCGTTTGTTAGAAATCATCGCGCAGATGCTTGCCGCGGCAGTAAAACTCCGTCGCGAGGCCCGCGAAGAAAATGAGCTTTTAAAAGCCGAAAACGAGCGCTTGACGCTGGAGCTCAAGGATCGCTTTCAGCCCGACAACATCATCGGGCGTTCCAGCGAGATGCAGCGCGTGTATGCGCAGATTGACCAGGTGTCGAAAAGTCCTCTACCCGCGCTTATTGTGGGGGAGGTCGGTACGGGCAAGGGCCTGGTGGCCGAGGCAATCCACTACCGATCAGACCGCAATATGGGACCGTTCGTCCGCGTCCATTGTGCCTCTATGCCGGAATCGGTGTTGGATCGCGAATTGTTCGGCAGCGTGCGCGGAGCCCTCGTGGGTGTGTTTGCCGAGACGCCTGGCCGCGTAGAACAGGCTGAAGGCGGAACGTTGTTCCTTGATGAAGTGGGTGAACTTTCGCCGAACCTTCAGGTAAAGCTCTTGCGCCTGTTGCAGCACGGCGAGGTGGAACGCATTGGTGCCCGCATCTCAAAGAAAGTGAATGTCCGCGTGATTGCGGCTACCACCAAGAACCTGCAGCAGATGGTCGAAGAGGGAGCCTTCCGCGAAGACCTCTACTACCAGCTGCATATTTTCCCGATTTATGTACCGCCGCTTCGCAACCGCAAGACGGACATCGTGCTTTTGGCGGATCATTTTGTGGAGCATTACTGCCGCATCGTAGGTAAGAATGTGCGCCGCCTTGCCCGCACGACGATTAATATGCTTATGAGTTACCCGTGGCCCGGAAATGTGCGTGAGCTGGAGAATGGAATCGAGCGTGCTGTGCTTGTGGCCGATGAGGATGTCATCTACCCACACCATTTCCCGACCACGCTCCAGACGGCTGAAACTAGTGGTACTCCCGTTTCGGGAAACCTTAAGCGTATGGTGGATGCTTATGAAAAGGATATCATCTGCGACGCCCTTAAAAGTTCCAAGGGTAAGGTTGCTGCTGCGGCCCGTAGCCTTTCCACTACGCCACGTATCATTACGTACAAAATAAATCAGCTCGGAATAGATTTGGGATCCTTCGCTAAATAGATTGTTAATTCTTGCCTAAATTACTCAATTATACGATTTATTGCCCCCATCTTACTTCCTATTATCCATTTCCTATTGCCTACTAATTCTATATTTTTCCTTTGAGAATCACCCTAACCCTTAGATCCTAGCCTCTAACCTCTAAATCCTAAAATGCAATTCCGTCCCGTAAAAGAACAGCTTGATATTTTGATGCGCGGTGTTATCGATGTTGTGCCGCAAGATGAACTTGAAAAGAAACTCCAGAAGTCTTATGATACCGGCGTGCCTCTCCGCATTAAGATGGGTGTGGACCCCACGGCTCCAGATGTGCATTTTGGTCATACGGTCGTGATGCGCAAGCTCCGTCAGTTCCAGGACTTGGGTCATACTGTGGTGCTCATTGTGGGCGACTACACGGCTCAGATTGGTGACCCGAGCGGCCGCAACAAGGCCCGTCCGCGTCTCAGCCATGAACAGGTTCTCGAAAACGCCAAGGAATACCAGGAACAGTTCTTCAAGGTGGTCCGCCGCGACCAGGTGGAAATCCACTACAATGGCGAATGGTTCTCCAAGCTCCCGTTCAGCAAGGTGACCGAACTCATGGGCCAGTTTACCGTGGCCCAGATGCTTGAACGTGAAGACTTCCACAACCGCTATGCTGCGAACACTCCGATTAGCCTGCACGAATTTATGTACCCGATGATGCAGGGCTACGATTCCGTCGCCATCAACAGCGATGTGGAACTCGGCGGCACCGACCAGAAGTTCAACGTGCTTCGCGGTCGTGATTTGCAGCTTTTCGAAGGCATGGAACCGCAGATCGGTCTCTTCATGCCGATTCTCCTCGGTACCGACGGCAAGGTCAAGATGTCCAAGTCCATAGGTAACTACGTGGGCTTGAATGAGCCTGCCGACGTGATGTACCACAAGATATACAGCCTGGCTGACAGCATTGTAGAGAACTGGTTCGAACTTCTCACCAACATCCCGCTCGAAGAAATCAAGCAGATGATGGCTGACATTGCCGCGGGCAAGATGAATCCCAACGATGCCAAGCACCGTCTTGCTATCGACATCGTGACGCAGTACTACGGTGCTGACGCCGCCGAGGCCGCCGCTGCCAAGGAGCGCGAAATCCACAGCGGAAACGCCATCCCCAGCGATGCGGCAGAGTGCAGCGTGGCGGCCGGCACCTACGGTGCCCTGGACCTGCTTGTGGAAATCAAGGCCTTTGCAAGCAAAGGCGAAGCCCGGCGCATGGTCCAGAACGGCGGCGTGAAAATCGCCGGTGAAAAGCTTGCCGATCCGCAGGCCCAGATCGAAATCAAGGGTGCAGACCAGCTGGTAGTCCAGGTGGGCAAGCGCAAGTTCTACAAGGTAAACTTCTAGGTTTTTTATGGCTCAAGAAATCCTCATCCTCGGTCTCAACCCCGCCTGGCAGCGCCTGTTCTTTTTGGACAAGTTTACCCCTGGTGAAGTCCATCGTATTGGCAATGTCGAGGAATACGCTTCGGGCAAGGGCGTCAACTGCGGTCGGGTCCTGCAGCATCTGGGTGGAATTCCCTTGTTGATGCATTTCTTGGGCGGGTCCCATGGCTCAAAGATTTTCGATGAACTGTCCAATTGCGGAATCCAGCAGGCTCCCGTGTGGATTAAGGAGCCGACCCGTATTTGCACAACCATCGTAAGCGGTGGAGTTACAACGGAACTCATAGAACCGTCACCGGTCTTGTCGGGTAATGAAAACGAAGACTTTATGCAGACGTTGAATGAACATTGGGCCTCTACTCAGTGTGTCGCCCTGTGTGGTTCGTTCCCGCAGTCTTTTGATGTGGAGATGATAAACGCCCTGGATTTTACGGGCAAGCGTGTCTTTATCGATGCCATCGAGGGTATTGACACCTGGCTTTCAAAGGGCGTTGAACTCCTGAAAATCAATATGCAGGAGTATTGCAAGCTTTTGACCCGTCTCGGAATACCGCAGGTCACCTCCAGTCCCCAATTCTGGAAGATGACCGCTACGGCCGTACTGGAACGCCTCCCCATCAAGAATCTGGTGGTGACCGATGGGGACTCTCCGGTCCGGGCATTCCGTTTTGTGGAAAAGAAATTCCAGGGTCTGCAGTTGCAGCCGCCTACCATCACTATGAAGAACAATATCGGTGCGGGCGACTCCTTCTTTGCCGCTTGGCTCTTTGCCGATGGCGAGGGAATGAACTTTGAGGAGTGCCTTGTCAAGGCTACTGCCGTGGCCGTTTCCCGCTGCGAGGTGGATAAGCCCTGGAATCTTGATCTTGCCCGCGTGGAAGCGCTGGAGGCGGAATTCAAGGATTCCATAGAAAAGCTGGAGTAGTCCTTGCGGAGGCTTTATGGCGGGTACCTTGTTAGTCTTTGCGTCTAGGCAAGAATTCAATTTTTTCTTCAAGGGTGTTTCTGCCGTGGTCGCTGCTTCCACTCCGGTAGTGGCCGCACCTTCCGTTGATGCGGGTGTTGCAGGTGTGGGTGCGGTGGATTTTTCTGCTAACCTCTCGCGTTTTTTTAGTCAAAAAAAATACGAAAGGGCCTTTTTGCTTGGCATTTGTGGGGCTTATCCGAATAGCGGATTTCAGGTAGGAGATGTGGTGCGTGTAGACTCCGAGGTCATCGCCGATATGGGTGCCCAGGGGCGCGATGGACACTTCATTCCTTGGCACACCCTGGTTTCGAAGGATATTCGCTACAAGGGAGCATCTCCTCTTGATTTGCCTCTGTGCCTCGGTGCTATTCCCGAGGCTGCTGGCGGGACTGTCAATTGCTGCACGGGCACTCAGTACCTGGGTAACCGTCGGGAATCCACCTTCCAGATTCAGGTGGAAAGTATGGAGGGAGCGGCCTTCTTTGCGGTATGCAAGGCGTTCGGTGTATCTGGCTACCAATTTCGGGCTGTGAGCAATATCGCGACCGACCGGGATGAATCCTCCTGGAAAATACCCGATGCCCTCGCCGCCCTAAAAACCCAAGTCCTGGACAAACTTTAATGCGTCTTTCCCTCGGAATTTCCACCTGTCCTAACGACACCTTCATTTATGAAAATCTCATCGAAGGATTAAAGGATTCTCCCTTTCAGTGGGATGTCCATTATGCCGATGTACAGACATTGAACGAGATGGTTCTGGCGGGCAAACTGGATGTGGCAAAGGTTAGCGCCCAGATTTTCCCCCTGGTTCGCGAAAACTATCGGGTGTTGAGCTGCGGTGGCGCCATTGGGTATGGCTGTGGGCCACTACTGCTTTCAAGCGTCCATGAGTATTTTAACCCGAAGTTTTGCACTACATTACCCGGGAAAAATACGACGGCGGCGCTCCTCTTCAAGTTCTGGCACAAGAAGAATTATGGTGGAACACCTCTTCTGCAATATGCTTTTTTTGATGAGGTTTATCGGGATTTGCTTGCGAAAACAATTCGTCAGGGCGTGACTATTCATGAACATCGTTTCACTTGGAAGCGTGATGGACTGCATTTGCTGCATGATCTTGGTGCGTACTGGGAGCAGGAAACTAAGTCTCCCATTCCATTGGGTATCGCCGTTGCCCGTAGGGATCTTTCGACTGAAGTCATAATGGCGATTGAAATGGAAATTCGTGAGAGCCTAAAAAAGGCGTGGGCGCGAGAAAAAATGGTAACGCCCTTCATTCAAGAAAAAGCCCAAATTGAAGAGAAAAATGTTATAGAATCTCACATAAAAATGTTCGTAAACGACTTTTCTGAGGTTGTTGGGGAAAAAGGCGAACGGGCTCTAGAACAGCTTTGGTTGTTATCAGATTGTTAATAAGGTGTTGATAACACAAAAAAAGTTGTAATAATTCGTTAATGTAACGCTAAATTTACAAAATGGCGAATTTTTATCAAAAACTTTATTTATTTTCCAGAAAGCATCTTTTTTATGGGAGTTCTATTATGAGCTTAGTAAATGACCTTGAACAGG
>CAMIWK010000050.1 GCA_946402415.1 uncultured Fibrobacter sp. | reverse complement strand
AGCAGTGCTTACAGGTCAGGTTACACTTGTTGGTGGTCATCCAAGATACAATCATCAAAAACCTCTAAAACTTGTCTAAAAGATAGAAATCCTATAGGCAAATAGGACCATATCGTTTTATTTTTCACTTATCCTCAAAAAAAAGATATATTAAGAATATGTCATTGAAGAAGCTAATAATTCTCGCAATACTCGCTTTAGCCGCCTACTACGCCGTACACGTGAAAGGTTTCAACCCTTTCTCTAAAAAGATTGATGGAAATGTCACGCTCTACAATCTAGAAGACAAAACCTTCAGCCTAAGTGAGGTCGCAGGCGAAAATGGAACATTCGTCTTCTTTATGGGCACATGGTGTCCTGTCTGTGTCAGCGAAATCAACACCCTAAAAGGCCTAACGGAATTCTTCAGAAAAAATAAAATCAACGTATTACTCTTCGTCCATGGTGAATCCAAAGACGAAATCCGCCAATGGTTATACCAACGAGACATTCCCTGGGACTGGAAGACCTTCTATTGGTACAACACCTATGAACCTGCGTTCCATATCGACGTGAAAGGCGTTCCCCACATGGTCGCAAGGAATAAGAATGGGAAAATGACATTCAATAAAGCAGGCGGGTTCTACTCCGACTACTTATCCAAAATTGCCCTGGACATGCTCCAAAGCAACAAAAAGTGAAGCTTTTGACCTTATTTCTAGAATAAAGTCTTAAGCCCGAATCCAATAATTCCGTCTAAGTAGTTCTCGCCGTTTCTTAGGGCGTAGTACAGGTTAATGCTCCAGTTGCCGCGGTACTGCGTAAAGGCCACACCGTAATCCTGTTCCCGTTTCCAGCCATGCTCCGGCTCAAAACCCCTGTATAGCCCCGGCTGGTAAAAAGCCTCGATACTCAGGTTGTAACCGTCCTGCCACAAGAGGGCCAGTTCCGAGAATCCGTAGGCGCGGCTCCGCATAAAGCGGTACCCCATACCCTTGAAGCTGTCCATACCGCCCAGCGCAAAGTAATCGGATCGTTTCAGACTCACGTCTGTGGGGAATATCCCACCGGCAGCCCCCGTAAAACGGGTGATGAAATTCCCGAAAAGCGGGTAATAGGAGAGCACCTTCCCGTGACTTTCAAGGTAATTGTCCAGGGAATCAGGGCGGTCCATTTTCCAGGTGGCGGAGCCCTGCAACTTGAGGCCCCGTCTCGGGAGCACGAACCTGTCCAGAGATACATACGATAGTTCAAAGGTGGAATGTTTGTCTTCTTCGCTCATGCCAAAGAAAATTCCGATGGTCCAGTCAAAGCCGATATCTCGAGTCACGCCAATCTCGCCCATAGCGACTCGCTCCGTCACATCCTTCATTCTTCCGCCCAGGGAATCCGACTCCACCGAATAAATTTCCTCATCAAAAAGTCCCCGTAAAACAACATTCCAGGGCGAGCCGAAAATCCAGGGTTCCTTGTACATGAAATTCAGGTGGCGGGTATTCTCGCCCGTATAGCCTTCCATCGTCAAGTCTCTGGCCGTCCCGAGGATATTGTACAACTTTACATTCACCTGGCCTTCCCACAGGTTGTCCTCGCTAGAATAGGTCAGGAGTCCTTCTGCCTCAGAATTACGGGCCGCCTTCATGCTGAACGCAGGCACTAGCCTGTTTCTCGCAGGATCCCGGAAAATCCGAACCGGTGCGGTCTGCTCAAAATACCCGAGACGGGCAAGCTTGCGTTCCGAGCGTTCCAGGTCCGTCAGGGATACGGGAGCCCCCTCCTCGATACCGCTGAGCCTGCGGAAAACATCGGTCTTAGTTCCCGAAGAATCCAGATTCTCGGCGCCAGCCCAAACATAACCAGAGCCCCGTTTCAGCTCCACCATCAAGACGCCCAGGGAATCCATGCCCGAGGCACCTCCCATTCCATAATGCATCTTTCCTACAACTTGAACAGCTGCAAAACCCTTGTCCTCATAATGGCGGGCAAGCCGGGCTGCAGCAACCTTCCAGGCTTCGCAGGGAGAACCCTCTACAAGATTCAGGTGGGCTTCATCATAGGCAGAATGTTCCCCAACCCAATCCACCTTGTGGATACGGCACGAAGACGCCTCCCCCGCAAAGGAGGAAGATAACAATGCCAATACACACAGCACCAGCACGCTTACGTTACATCTCTTTTCTCTACCGTATCTCAAAACCTATACCTTACATGGATCCCGTCCCCTATCGAGCTTTGCTCTCCAGGGTCCAGGATGACGTTCAACGAAATTTTCACATCTCACACTCTACACCTTAAAAATACGCTCTCGCTTCAGTAGTGAACTTCTGGAAAATATTCTCTTCGGCATTGCCGAACCTAAGCACATAACGGAGTCCACAAGAAATAAAGTCATTCACATCCACTGAAATGGACGATTCAAGTCGATAGGTACGACCATCGCTGTAGCCGTCCATCATCTGATAGGGAATCAGGTCATCGCCACTTTCCATCTGGATTACAGAAAACTGGACAAATCCGTCCACCATATCCCTACGATTATAGCCTAGGCGCAATGAACCTTCCCACAGGTAGGCATCGAAGGAATAGTCCATATCATCTTCACCTTCGCCAGTGCGGTAACGGCCCCCAGGTTGTACAAAGAATCCGTTCCAGAAATCATAGCGGTAACGACCAGAAATATCCCGGGTGTCCCAGTCCAGAATTTGCAGGGCCTTCAGCTCTACATCTTCCAGAAGCAAGGTCGCTCCTATAAAGTGGGCATCGTTCATCTGGAATCCCGCATCCAGCAGGTGATGGAAGCGCGTCTCAAAGTAACTGATGGAACTGAGTTTCTTGTCGTAATCGGCGCCCGGCTTGTAAGTAAAGGAGATTCCCCGCGGGTGGGCCCAGGTTCCCCGAAGCTCGTAACTGACCGTTCCCGAAGAAATATCCCGCAGCTGCGAAGGGGTTGCCGGTGGAAAGTAAATTCTCTTGCCGGTAGTGTCCTCGCCTACCCCGTCAAAGGTGCCTCCCAAAGAAATGTCCCGCAAAATTCCACGCCGGATTCCAAGGAATACGCCGGGGCTCCAATCTATATCCATCCGGAATGCCGCATTAGAAGCTAGAATCGCTCCCAAAGAATCGTTACGACCCATACCCTCGTAGACAAAATCTCCGTTGTCCACACCTTCGATAAAGGCCCCGGTCAAGCTATCATAACGGACGTCTCCTGTACCCTTAGCCACAGCCTTGTAAATGGGCGTATAGGTCTGTTCTTCCGTAAGGCCCAGCTTGTAATCTACGCTAGTAACAAAACCGAGTTCTTCGTGACCGAAAGTTCCCCGGAAATCCCCGACCCAGCTATTCTCGGCACCAAGACCATTTTCGTTGCGGCGCTCGTATTGCAAGAAATGGTCCAAATGAGCATAACGGCTTTGCCAGTTTGCGCTCTGGATCCAAGCAACAGACTGTAGCGAGTCTTGCCAATCTTGACCGAAGCTATCACCTTTGCGTTTGGCAATCTTCGTCTCAGCGCCTTCGCTCACGTTCCAGGAGTCCCCCACCATCAAAAGACCGGCACCGGACTTTCCGTAAGCCACCTGGTTCTCTGCGCCGAGGGAATCGCTTTCCGTATAGCGCAGATCAAAGTTTCCGAAAGGCCGCAACAGTCCCTTCAAGAATTCAGAATTTCCCAAAAGCTGGTAACGCACCCGTTCCTGTTCTTGGAAACTCTCGACACGATACGCCCCCACATCACTCCTCGCAAAATTAGATTTGTGGACCAAAGAAATTCCTCCTCTAGAAGAATTCCATTGTTCCTCTTCTCCCTGCCGGTATCCCCAAGTGCTATGGATAAACCATCCAGGCAAAAACCTAAACCGCATACCGAATTCATCGTGACGAAGGTCCCCGTCTACAAGGGCGGTACTATCCAAATCCCATTCATCCAAAAGTCTGAAGCTGTCCCAATCCTTGTCCGAACCCTGGAAATCCCTTATCCCAAATTCCTCCTGAATATAATTGCCGTACACTGAAAAAGCTAGCGGAAATTTCTTCATATTCTCCGATGAATCGGAAGTCACATACCAGCGATAACCATAGCCTTCAGGTCCATCCACCTGTCTCGACAAGGTGTTGGAATCCCGCCTACTGATGGCCATTTCTAGGTCTGCATAGAATCGATGGTCTCCCTGAAAGCGGAGCCGCGCGCCGGCGCGGTCAGTCCTTTCGGGCCTACGGAGTACTCCCAGGGAATCATCCCGAATAAATTCGCTCCCGTCATCGTGTTTCAACAACCGGTAATCTTCATCGGTCCAGAAGCCACGTTTCATACGGTGGCGGTCACTCTCCAGGCGGAATCCCGACACATCCAGGTACAAATTGGGGTGCCTGTAAGCACCATGGGCACCGTACATATTGTAAATATCGCCATCGTTGTAGGCGTCATATTCTACACGGATTTCATCATCGGGACCGGGATTTCTTCGACCCCTGAAATTCAGAAGGCCGCCCGCATAATTTACCTCGTAATCTACACCGGCGGCAAGCAAAGTCCCGTTCAAGAACACTCGTTCGGAACCCGGTACCACCGAAATGTATGTCCCGTCTTCACTGATAGAATATCCCTCCCGCTGGCCACTGACACCGTTCATCACGCGGGTAATGCGGTTCGTTTCATCTGTACCGGCCACGCCCCGTACTTCGGTATAACCTCCGCGTACACCAACCATAGCGCCAAGACTTGCACGTTCCAAGCCAAATAGGCCCATATTCCTGTCGCGCCATATCAAGTCACCCAGGTGTATCATCCAGTGCCTTGATTCTGCACGGAAATAAATCTGATCCACTTCTTGCAAAGTGGCCGTGGTCTGGTCACCGGCACGTCGGTCCACATCGGAAAGCAAGGCGTCAATATAGACGCTGTCGCCCACAAAGCCCTGTATAGAAAGCCGCAGCTCCTGATCTACCTGAGTGCCGCCATCGCCCACCGTCACCTGCATAGTCTTGTAGCCATGGGTCGAAAGTCCCGAAGCGGCACCATCCCGAGAATCCACATCGGAAACACTCAGGTCTTTACTATGAACAAGGTAATCCGGATTCCATACGGGAATGGAATCCATATTCAAGCCGAACGCCCGACTCCACAAAAGCACCCCCCAAAACACTTTTAGCCAAGGGCCTTTGCGCATGGGGACTACCTGCTTGTAGAATCAATCACGAACTGCTGACTGTAGAGGAGCCTACGCCCAGAAACCAAGTCAACGCTCCACTCACCGGGTTTCAGCAAGGTCGGCGAAATCTCGGTAATGCAGGCATCGGAATCCTTTTTCAGATTACAGGGGAAAACCTGCACCGTATCCATGCCGTGATACCAGATATGCCAAAGTGTATCGGTCCTGTCTTTCAGGGACGAAGAGATGGTGGTATAAAAATAAAGTCTGGAGCCTTCTTCAAAAATGGAATCCGCGCCAAAGGGAGTTTCCTTGACAATATGCCTGCATACCATACCCTGCGCAAGGGAAAGCTCCGTGTTTCCTACATCCTTGATGGAGTCATCCGTAGAAAGGTAGGCCACCGTGCGGTGAACAAGAAACGCAAGCAAGACCGCGGCCATGATGACCGTCGTCTTTCGGATATTGCGAAGTGGCGGAATTCCTGCCACAAAGGCCTCGACTAGATAAGCTTACTGGTATTCTGGGTAAAGGCAGGGACGGCATCCACCAGCTTTTCCACCAACAGGCGGTTAAAGTCATCGATGCGGTTAGGAAGCCTAGAGCCCGGGAATACCTGCACCAGGAGCAGGGCCTGGTCTACGGGAGAAATGTAGATGGAACGGTTTTCGCCGGAATAGGAAACCGACTGGAAGTTCTCACCGCCCAGCATATTGCCCACCTGACGGGCAGAGTCAAAGGACGCCGTACTCAGCACAGCAAGAGGAGTGGCATCGATTCCCAAGGAACCCACCTCGGCGATAATGGAGCCGTCGCGGTGGCAAAGGACAATGTATTCGGCCTTGACGCTAGCCTGGTAAGCTTCCATCAAGCGACGGACCTTGCCCACGTCTTCGGAATAAATCGTAAAATCGCTCATAACACTCCTCCACTACTTTTTCTTGGGAACATACGGACGCAGTTCGATCTCGTCGTCTCCGGACTCCTGAGGCTTCTCCATCATACGGCCAAAGGTGGGCATACGGGGAACCGTAGCGGCAGCCCTAGGCCTGCCGAACGGCGAAGAAGTCGCTCCCTTCTGGAACAAGCCCGAACCGGCATTACCAGACGGAACCGCACCTGCAGGAGGCTTTGCCGCAAAAGAGGGCATCTTGAAGGGGGAAGCAGGGGCTTCGGCTTGAACCTGAGGACGCGGTGCGGCCTGTTTCACCGACACGCCTTCCTTGGTCAGGGATACGTCGTGGACTCCAGTGTTGTTCACACTCTCGGCGGCCTTGCGCAAAAAACCCTGTTTCACATTGAATTTCTCAATCACCAGCATGGCGATGGTCTTGAGGGTGGTCACCACTCCCTTGCCGTTGTGTGCCGTAGCCGGGAAGAAGGGCACATTGCGGGGGTTAAGTTCCGCATTTAGCTCATCCAAGGAGAACACATTCTCCATATCGCGCTTGTTATACTGCAGAACAAAGGGCATATCATCCAAGTCCATGCCGTAATCTTGAAGATTCTGCCTCAAGTTCTGAAGGCTCTCCAGATTTTCAGCCTGACGGGAACGCTGGGAGTCCGCCACAAACACAATTCCATCAACACCACGAAGCACAAGCTTACGGGTGCTGTTATAGTAAACCTGACCGGGAACAGTATAAAGCTGGAAACGGGTCTTGAAACCCTTAATATCACCAAGATTCAGAGGGAGAAAGTCAAAGAACAGGGTACGGTCACCCTCAGTCGCCAAGGACACCATGTCCGTACGCTTATCCTGGGGCATCTTCTGGTGGATCACCTGGAGGTTCGTGGTCTTGCCACTAAGACCCGGTCCGTAATACACCACCTTACAACTAATCTCTCTTGTAGCAAAATTTATCGATGACATTTCAAATCCCTGACACCCTTCATTTTACAAACATTTCGAATACATAACACACTGCGATAATCTAGCAAAAAATACATACTTAAACTTGAATTGGGGTCAAAAAAAGGCCCTATCGCTACCAGGGCATATTCCAGATTGAAAGAAGTTAAAAAATATTTACAGTACCCCATAAAACAGGAAAATACCGGTGCGGAATCCACACCGGCTTAAAAATCGGGATGAACCTGATTAGGCGAGGCCGTTAATGACCTTGGCGGCCTTGGCCTTGTAGTTCGCAGCGCGATTGGCGCAGAAACCGGCACGACCCTTGGCGGCAGCCTTGTCCAGCATGCTGAACAGGTTGGGCATTTCCTTGAGAGCAGCTTCTTTAGAGGTGGCAGTACGGATCACCTTGAGGCTGGAACGGATAGCGGAACGGACGGAACGGTTCATGGCGTTGGCCTTATCGGCCTGGCGCAGACGCTTTTTGCAAGATTTGTGTTGAGGCACCTTTTAATCTCCGGGTAAAACCTACTTAAAATTTGATGGCTCAAAGATAGTAAAGTTAAAAAGAATGTCAAGTCCCCCAAAAGCCGCTATTTGCTATTTTTGGGGCATTATGATGCCCTTTGTGAACCTGGCAGCGCAACGAGACGCCTACCGAAATCAACTGGAAAAAGCGGAAAAAGCGGTCTTGGACAGCGGATGCTACATCGGCGGACCAGAGGTCCAGGCCCTGGAAAGCGAACTGTCCCAATACTGTGGGGCCGCTCATACCGTCACCTGCGGAAGCGGGACCCAGGCCCTGGAGCTCTCCCTAATGGTGCTCGGACTTGAACCAGGGGACCAGGTCATCGTGCCGGACTTTACCTTCATTGCCCCGGCGGAATGTGTCCAGAAACTGGGAGGCGTACCCGTCTTTGCCGACATCGATCCCAGAACCCTGCAGATAAGCCCCGAAAGCGTCGAACGCCTTGTCGGACCAAAAACCAAGGGCATTATCGCCGTGAACCTGTTCGGGCAGTGTGCCCCCTACGAAAAACTACGGGAAATTGCCGGCAAGCACGGCCTCTGGATTCTGGAGGACAGCGCCCAGGCCTTCGGCGCCACGCAAAACGGCAAAAAGGCCTGCACCTTCGGGGACATTTCCATTACCAGTTTCTACCCCACTAAGCCTCTGGGCTGCTACGGAGACGGCGGCGCCATCTTTACCGTCAATCCAGAATACGCCGAAAAAGCAAGGCTACTGGCCAACCACGGAAGCAAGGAACGGTACCGCCATTTAGAAATCGGAACCAACGGACGGCTTGATGCCCTGCAGGCGGCAGTGCTACGAGTAAAGTTGCATCACCTGGACCAGGAACTAGAACGGCGACAGCAGAACGCCAATACTTACGACCAGTTTTTCAAGAGTTTGTCCGGATTTACACCGCAAGTTCTCGCCGAGGGGAATACCAGCACCTACGCCCAGTACACCCTGCTGGTAGAGGACCGGGAGGGGTTCATAAAGCGATTGAACAGGGCGGAGGTCCCTTACTGTATCCACTACCCTAGCCCGTTACACACCCAACCTTGCTTCTGTGCCGGACACGCGGAATCCACAACAGACGCAAGCCGCCCCATAGTAGAAAAGGTCTGCAAGCAAGTCATCAGCCTGCCATTCTGCGCCTTCACGAACGTACAGAAAATAATCGAAAGAATCTAGGGGTTGGGATTCATGTCCATGTCGGACAGGCTCTTGTAGATAGAATCCGACTTTGCCTTGATAGAATCCAGCGTTCCCTGGAGGGTCTTGATTTCGGCCTGGAGGGTTACGTTTTCTTGCTTGAGACGGGCAATCTCCGCCTCAGCTTCGGCGTTGGAACAGGCGGATAAGATGAGCAAGAAGCCCACACAAGCAATAAGCAAATTAATAGAAACTAATTTCATCCATCCTCCAATCAAACATTCCGAATTCTTCACAGATATTCTATTCAAAAAGACACATACTACAATTTAACTTTTTCCTAGATATTTGGGCTAAAACCTTTCTACCTTGAAACCGCGACGGCGCAAGAGTTCAATGACGTTTTCCTGATCCAGAACCAGGTGGGCGGCCCCTACCACCACGAACACCTTGCGGTTTTCGGAGAGAAACTGTGCGATACCTGTCGCCATCTTCTCGTTTCTTTCCTTGTAGATTCGCCTGTCAGATTCCTCCTCCATCAGGGAATCCCTTGCCGTAGCTTTTTCCGGATCCGGCTTTTCGGAACGGAGCACCTGCACCATCAGAGAATCATCGCCAGTTTTCCAGGCGCGGGACATCTGGGTGACCATGGAATCCAAGTTGGAAATTTCTTTCAGGGTGTTTTCCAGATAGTAAATTCCAAGAGTGTCGCCTTCGGAAGTATCCGCTAGGGCGCTCACCTGTTCTTCGGCGGTTTCTAGACCTACGATAGGCATGCCCCGCAGGGCGGCACTATCCAAGAGTACAGCGTCGATACCATAAGCAGGGTCTATTCCCGAACGCTGGATAGCGATGGAGCTGAGCGTCATGGCGGCAAGCCAGGGCCGCATATTCATAAGGGCCATGCTGGGAAAGTTCCAGACGGTGCATAGGCTGTCCAGGGAATTCCAGAGGGCGATAGGCAACACCTCGTTCAGGCGTCGGCCCTGAGGAAGCAGGCCCTTCTCCAGACTGTTGGCGGTCACGCTTGCCGCCACGGAATCATCCCCAATGTTAATCTCTACGGCCAGTTCTTCGGATTCCTCAAAGGCACCGTTAATATAGGGGGACAAAGGATAAAAAGAACTGTCTGCAAAATGGATGCTCCCGAGAATCCACACATAGGAATCCTGGTCGGAAACCTTCCACAGAAAATGCCGAGGCGTCGAGATTGGCTCCTGCGAAACGCCTGCCCCCGACGAGGCGCAACTAATCAGCACCAATGCGCACAATAAGGCGAGAACAGACAAAACAAAAGACTGTTTCACCTAGACCTCCGCCCAACTGAAAAGGCCAAGTTCACGGGCACGGACCGCTGGAGCGAATTCAAGATTCCCTTGGGAAGTAAATGCCAGAATGGTATCAGCATACTTTTCGCCGTAGTCAATCCAGTGGGTGGAAAGCACAACGGCCATATCTTTTTCGCGAGACAGCCTCTGTAGCGTTACGAACAAATTCTTACGACGGGGAATATCCATGAAGGCGTCAGGTTCATCCAGTAGCAAAAGCTTTACCTGCTGGGAGAGCGCTCGGGCCAGATACACGCGGCTCCGTTCCCCGTCGGAAAGTTCAGCTACCTTGCGTTCTGCAAAGGCTTTCACGTCCATCTCGGTCAAAGCCTGATCTATGATCTGTTCATCTTCGGCAGAACGGCCGTCCAGAAAGCCCGCGTAAGGCGAGCGACCCAAAGACACGAATTCACGAACCGTCATCTCGGTGGGGGCCACAAGCCCCATCCGGACCAAAGCCACCTTCTTGGAGAGCTCCCGCAGGCTGTATTCCGCAAGAGGGCGGCCGTCCAATTCCTGAATTCCAGACAAAGGAACAATCATACCGGCAAGGGTCTTAAGAAGCGTACTCTTACCGCAGCCGTTCTCCCCCACCAGGGCGAAAACCTGCCCCACCGGAATTTCCATATCCAGAGGTTTCGCCAAGGGCGCCCCATACCCGAAGGTCACTTGCCGCAACTTAAGGAGCATCACAGGCCTCCCCTCTTAGCAGACCGTACCAGCACCCAAAGAATCACGGGCACGCCCACCAGGCTAAGGATTGCGTTCAGAGGATACTCTGGGAAAAGCCCCGCCAAAAGTGCAAGGCACACGCCGCACAGGGCGGAGCCGGGCAGCAGTATGCGATGGTTAGAAGTCTTGAACAGCAAGTAAGCCAAATGGGGAACCGCAATTCCGAGGAACGCTACCGGTCCGCAGAAGGCCGTAACCGCCGCCGCCAGAATGGAGGCCCCCAGAAGCACAAGCTTCTTGTACAGCGACACCCGAATTCCAAGCCCGCGGGCAAAGTCATCGCCTAGTCGGGCACCGTTCAGGTAACGCACAGAAGCGCTGATCAACGCAAGGCCCACAAGCACCGCCGAGGCAAAAATCCAGATGCCACCAAGAGTCAAACGGCCGAAACTACCCATACCCCAGGACACGTAGACCTTCAGGGATTCCCCGTCGCTCATGGTAATCAAAAGGTTTATGCAGGCGTCGATAAAGTAGCCAATCAAAAGCCCCGCCACCAGCAAGACCGTGTTGTTCCTGAATCTGGATGCAATGGCAAGAATCAGGAGCGTCACGCCGAAGGCGCCGACAGAGGCTGCCGTCAAGGTGCCGAACCGCCCAAAGCTAAAGCCCGCCAGCATGGAAAGGGCCACCGCAAAGCTTGCGCCGCTACTGATGCCAAGCACAAAGGGGCCCGCCAGGGGATTCTGGAAAACCGTCTGCAGCGAAAGGCCCGACACCGAAAGAGCAATTCCGGCAAGCAGCGCTGCCGCCACACGAGGGACACGCAAGTCCCAGAAAATCCGGGAATCAAGAAGTTCGCCTATGGAAACATCCACGGGGCCCGAAACAAGGGTAATAAAAGAAAGGGCAACGATGCAAAGAAAAAGGGCTACAAAGCAGAACACAATCCGCTTCATAAAACCCTACTTTTTCTTGGTTTTTTCCAGTTCCTTCTGCATGGCCTGGGTAGCCGCCGGGTCCTTAATGTAGAACTCGGGAGGAACATTCTCGAAACCCTGGAGGGCATTGAGCCAGTTGTCGTTCATGTCACGGAATTCCAACTTGTTCAAGTTGTAGCGGAGGGTGTCGCCCATAATCTTGAACGTGGCAAAATCCCAACGAATGACCTGACGGTCCTTGAACACTTCACGGGTTATGAGGGAAGAATCGCTGTCAAACTGGTAACGAGCCTTATAGGCATATTCACCGGTCATCTGATAGCGGCCCGAATCGGAATAAGTGCGGGTCACGCCGTAAATGGTATCGTTCATGCCGAAACGGATCTCGGCATCGCGGAAGGCATGGCCGTGGGCCACGATGGCGGTGCGCCAGACGCCGAAGACGATTTCCTTCATGGCCTTCTGGAACACGGTGTCCTTCTTCCAATGGTCAAAGTTGCTCTTATCGTAACGGGCACGCTT
>CAMIWK010000049.1 GCA_946402415.1 uncultured Fibrobacter sp. | reverse complement strand
AACTTGATGAATTTAGCCTTTGTCATAGTGGGCCCAAATGTAGAAAATATGGGTGGGCATGGCAATAAAAAAGCCCCCGATTTTATCGGGAGCTCAGTTTGTAAGTCAAATGTAAGGATCCTCGCCTCCGCGAGGATGACGCTTCAGAGAAGCGTCATTTCACGGCGACGGAGCCGGCGGCCTGCTTGCCACCCACACGGACACGGACCATATAAAGCCCGGACTTGGGTGCCTGCAGGGTCATGGTGTTGGCGCCAGAAACTGCCGTTCCAGAGGCAGAAGACAGGACCTTGCCCTTCATATCAAGGATTTCCACATAAGCCGTAGCACCGGCCAAGCTTTCTGAGACCTGGAAGCCCACCTGGAGGGAATTACCAGCCTGGAAGGCGCGGAGCCCGTTCAGCTTCTGAGCCACAATGGTACGGGCAGAGGGAGCCACGCGGACCGTCGCCGTCTTGGCGAGGCTTCCGATAGCAACCTTCAGCGTGTCGCGCTCCGACATCTGGGTGGTGGTTCCATCCACCGTCACGAACACCTTGAGGCCCGTGGCCCTAAGGGCATCCAGTCCCTCGAAATGCAGGTAGCCCATACGGTCGCCAGAGGCATCCAGAGAGATGGACCATTCGTAGCTATCACCTGCGGCCTTCTTGAAGGACTTGGCCAGAGACCTCTTGCCGTCCTTGATGGACAGGTTCACATGGTCACCCATACCGGCAGGCGGTTCCTCAGAGGTCCATCCGGACTCGGAAACACCCAAGAAGTTCCAGCTATCGCGCTTGCCCTTGGCATCGCTAAGAACGGCACGAATAGTCCAGTTGTCCTTGCCCTTGTAGGCAAGTTCCACCGTCTTCTTCAGGGGGTTGGTCAAGGAGTCGTTACCGTCCTCACCGACAGTGGCCACGAAGGCGGGATTTTCAGGCAGCTTCCAAGTGGCCTTCTTGCTATTGACCTTCGCCCACACGGCTTCGTAGGGGCCGATTACGCTTACTTCTTCGTAGGCGCCAAGGCTATCGTTCCAGCCCCAGAACTCAATATCGGAACGTTCGCTCTGCTCTGCCCCGTAAAGATCGACATACCAACCGTAGGGGTTCGCCACCATATTCCAGCCCGTATAAACGCTGTCCATACTCCAAGCCACAGGTCCATTAGGCTGTTTTACATTCTTCTTCGGCTGGAGAGGACGGCCTTCAAGAGAGCTGAACCAATAACCGGTCAGATCCTTGATGTCAGCCTCATTCGTCAACCTCTGGTAACGCCAGTAGGCACCGTAATCCTTGGCATCGTCCCACCAGTAGGCCCGGACATCGTCATCGGCCAACAGTGCAGAGTCCACGTCCATCTTGGAGAGGGCGAGCATACGCCAACCGTCTGCAATCAAGGCAACCTCCGACTTGATCTCGAAATCCTGCTCGTACAGAGCACTATCCCTATCATTGGAAAGTACCGCCGTCACCAGGTAGCTACCTGCATACAAGGGATAGTATTCCCAAGAACCTGTATAGGGCGTCTCCAGGATAGCAATTACGGTATCGACTACGTTGGTACCCTTGTCGTTTTCAAGAGTAATCCTGATCTTGGCATCTCCGGCGAAGAATTCCGTAGTCGTGAATTCCAGACGGACCGCGTTACCAGACTGCAGCAACTTGGTCGTGACAAACTCCACAGGAGTCGAATTGTCCACCCTGAAGAAGGCCTGGAACTTCGCCTGAGAGATGTCGCCCGAAAGGGTGTCGCCGTCGTGATAAACAAAGGTTTCCTCATCCAGAGTCATGACCAGAGAATCGAGGATATACCCCTTCTCCGGCTGGCCACGAACAACAAAGATGGAATTTTCCAAGCCTGAGGGAAGAAGCATGGTGTTGTCTTCTGCAAACCTATGGAGCTGCACAAGGGTTTCTCCAGAGCCATCTTCCATAAGTTCCTCAAATGCAATGGAACCATTCTCCGCTTCCAAGCTGGCCTGGCCATAGCCAAGATCTTCAACGCAAGTTTTAGCATTGGTCCACTTGGCATACACAGAGTATTCTTCCATTTCGGCATTGTCCCAGATAAGCATCTCGGAAAGTTCAAAGTTGAACTTCTTGAATACCCACCAACGGTCGCTTTCACTCATCTCTTCTTCGCAGGCGGAATCGCCTTCGCATTCCTCCATCATTTCCTGCTCGAATTCTGGACGGGCGGTCCAGCCTGCTATGCACTGGTCCGAAGTATAGACCAGCATGGGGAAGTCAATAGAATCTTCTTCGTTCTTAAGCTTATACGTATCCTTGGTAACCGGAGTTTCTCCATAGAACACAGAGTCCTTGCCGGTTTCAAACACCAGGGTATAAGTCTTGATGACAAAGCTGGCGGACAGTTCCATATTGTCGTACATTTCAGGCGTAATGGAAATGGTCGCTCCGTTCCTGACCCTTACGGACTTTTCAACTTCGGTCTTGGTTTCCTCATCATAGGCCAAATAATTGAAGGTGATGGATCCATCCAGTTCATAACCAGGGTCCGGTGCAGCAACCACGGTTAAGGTGAAGTTCTGCTCAGCCCGAGGAACTTCGAAACCATAGCTGCCCGCAAATTCGCTTTCGTTGATGTTGGTCGGCAAATGGACTAGAGTATCGCCCTTCCACACCTGCTGTAAACGGACTTCGCCATATCCCTCGACAGTCTTGTAAGACACGACGCGGTTCATATTATCGCACATCTGATTCGACCAATCCCACACGGCGTAGAGTTTCAACGCCAAGGCACCATCCTCTTCCTCTTCGACAAGAGACGGTAACTTCGTCTTAACGCTGTCGTTCTCAAGGTCCCAGATAGAGAATATCATTTTTTCGTAGGCAGTGGAGTCTAATTCCATGTCCGGAGTGACATACCAGCCTCCAGTAAAGCAGGCGTCGGTCCGGTAGAGAGGCCACTCATTCCTCTCAACCAGCATTTCTGTTTCAGTACTGGTGGTAAAGTCCTTCGTCGGCAGGAATTCATCCGAAAGGCCCTCATCGGTAACAAAGAGGTTGTGGGAGTCGACCATATTCACATCGAAAGAAACACGATATGTTATCTCGGTATACTCAGGCATGAAGCCCACAAAGATGGGGTAGTCTTCTTCTTGTTGACGATAGGGCGACAAGGCGGTAAACAGATCTTCCAAGTTGAGAGAGCCATCCGAACCCAGCCGGACGTATCGGGCATATACCAAAGAGGAACCTCTCCCCATACTATCTATCTTCCCTATAATTTCATCTACAGACTCCAGCGCCGTCACCGTATCCCGCAGGAACGGATGCTCCATATTATTCCCGGTCAATGTGGTAATCGCTTCAGAAAGTTTCGCCGCAGAAGTAGAGGACCCTGGCGTCCAATGCCCACCCACAACGACAAGGGCAATGACACCGGAAACCCTGTTCCACATATCGCCAGCGCCACTGTAATCCACCTTCAGATAAGGCGAGAACGGGATAACTTCTAAATTTTCAACAACGTCTTCAAGGTTCCCTGTTTCACTTCCAAGCAATTCGAAAGAGGCTTCCATAGAAATCGTTTCAACATTCGTATCCAGGCCAAACACCTGGATCGTCGCCGGGTCCCGGTCAGAGACGCTGGGCAGAAGGTCTCCGACATAGAGGATGCCCTTAGCAGAGCCTGTCGGCTGCTGATTATAGACTATGTAGAGGTCCTCTCCAGACTGGACGTTTCCCGCACTGAAGGCGCTTGCCGCATAGAAGGGGTTGGTTCCTACATAGAGACTCGTGAAGGAGCACGTTTCCACAACATCGCCGCCCGTTTGTCCCTCTGAAACGGAGCATCTCTTTCTCATAACGGTGTAGCTCAGGTATGCGTATACGGGGCCATCAGCGGTAGTGGAAACAGTAACCAGATTGGGGAAAGTATTCCACAAATCCGATGAAGATATGGTTTCAACAGGAAATTCCTGGAAGTAGTAGTCTCCCCTACCTTCCAGATACTCGCTTACCGGAACAAAACGGCTAGTATCCGCTTCGGTCACAATGAAACCGTAATGCAGCGGTACCGTCTTCTTATCTATGAGGTACAGGGTTCCCTCCTCATCAAAGGTAGTCGAAGACTTTATTTTATAAACTCCGGTACCCAGCTCACTGAAGGACCAATAGTAATCGCCCGCAGACAGCTCTGCGGCATGTTTTTGCCATTCGCTGTTACCAAGCTTACCGCTGTAATCGGTATAGATGGACAATTCCACGCTATCGCCGTACGGCACTGCTCCAGCTTTGCGCCAAGCCTTCAATTCAGTAGTGTCAATGCTACTCTGACCTGCCTTGAACGTAATCTTGTGGAGGGGCCGGAACTCTCCCGAGGCAAGTACAGGGCAGTCTTCATTCCAGCTGGCCTTGCGGGACCAGGCCGACGCGGAGAACCGGTTCTTCAGGGAATGGTCGGGGTTGGCGTCTGGAATACTGTATATATTTGCTGTTAGGGCAAGAGCAAAGGCATCCTTTTGCATAAGGTCTGCCGGAATCGCACCTCCGTTAGCTTCGGACCAATCATATTCCGTAGAGTCAAACGCATCCTCGTTGAGCGCAATCATCCCATCAATGCTGTTGCGATAATTGTGGCCACCGAAGGAAATCTGAACCCATTCCGCAGCCTCCCGCTCAATATCTTCAAGGTACAAAAGACCGGCAAGGTCCGCTGCCAGGAAATCGTCTTCACCATAGTGATAGTTGTTTGCAATGGTGTATGATGACACATCCGTACCAATGGACAACGCACCGACCAAAAAGCCCAGCAAGGTCTCCCCCGAACTGAGATGGCTAGCCGGAATGGAGATGTTACCAACGGTGTAGGTGTTAACAATGTTAACAGACTCCTCAAAATCCTCATTAAAGGAGGCAACCAAGGTTCCGACCAAGCCGCCTAACGCCTGCCCTAATTCCATACGTTCGGAATCGCCTCCAGAGCCACTCTCAGGAGTCAACGCGATATCATAAACATCCGAATGGACATTGAGCCCCGTAATCCCCACATTAACTATGGTAATGCCCGAAGTGACCATACCAACCACACCACCCAGATGAACCGCCAGGTTCGATGCGTATTCATCGAAGGAACCATCAGTTATGGATAGGGCCACAGTGCCCGTATCGGCAAAAATCTCCACGTTCTCGCCGGTAATTTCCCTGAATTCAGGAGCACTCCTACTCACTAAACCCACCAAACCGCCTGCCTGGGCAGCCACAATCTTCACGTTCTTGAGGTTGATGTCACCAATGGTTTTTGCAGGGTAGCTATATTCCGACGAACCGATTAGTCGGCCCGCAAGTACGCCAGTGGGGACAATTTGAGTGGGGTCACCATTCTTTACATTGATATAAACGTTCTCAAAATTCACGCCAGTGACACGGGTGTTCTCCATTTCAGAGAAGAACCCTATGCCAAAATCATAATCCTCATTCTGGTAATCCACATAATCGGCAATGTAGTCACTGGATACAGAAGGCAAAATCAAGCACAGATTCTTGATGGTATAGCCGTAACCCTCAAGAAACACTTCGCTAGACAGTTTTGGCAGGGGCTTGAAGCTCATATTACAAGCCGAACTGTCCGAACTGACGCCACCGAAATCGATGTCGCTCTCTAATACGAAGTTGTAGGCTCTGGTAGAGGCATCTTCGCTCAACCGAGCAGCCAGTTCAGTATAGGCATCATTTCCCGTCCCATCGTACCATTGTTCAAAACAGTATTCATTATGATAGATGGTATAACCGACATCCTCTTCGTAACTCACTGGCTCATAGGAACTGGGCTGCTGGCTCAGCCCGATAGTAGCCGATCCGTTATCTTCAGTCGAACTGACGCAGAACTTCATCCCAGAAGTCGTCTCCTGCTCCTCCGCTACAGCGGGGTTCGTGTCCGCAGCAGCTGCTGTAGATGCCAGAAGCAGCAAGGCAAGACCCATAAAGGCGGTCAAGTTCCATCTACGTTCCATAAATACCTCTCTCCGGGGAAGGTAGCCTCCCCCTCTCCTTTCTTTTGCCATAAAAATAACATAATTAAAAGAATCCGCCTTGCGATGCAGGTCACAAAGTGCCGAAAATCACATTTTGATTTTTCACTGTCCTGCAATTGTACACATAAAACGAAAGGATTCCGTCGTGCTCCGCACTCCAGAATGACGCTCTGGAGCCACTTTTTATTATATTAGAGACGTAATTGGAGCGAAAATATGCAGGATTTGGACCAGACTATTGTCACCCCGGGTAACACTATCCCCTTTAGGGTCATGGAGTTACATCCACATCTTATAATCCTGTATCCCCAGACCCAGTTCAAGCAGATCGCCCTCGAAAAGGGGACCGTAGTCTTGGGGCGAGGCGCCGACGCCGATATCCGCCTGGACGACGAACTGGTAAGCCGCAAGCACTGCAGCCTGACCTTTGACGGCAAGAACGTCACCGTCCAGGACCTGGGAAGCACCAACGGCACTTTCGTAGACGGAAATCAGGTCACCAAGATGGTACTGGATTCCGATAACCGGCTCCAGCTGGGCAAGCACGTGCTGAAAATCGACTTCAAGGACGCCAGCGAAGAGGCCTTTGACCGGGAACTCTACGAGGCGGCCACCATGGACCCCCTTACCAAGATTTCCAACCGCCGGAATTTCTTTGACCGGAGCCTGGGGGAACTGGCTCTTGCCCGCCGGAACAACTTCTTTGTACACGCCATTATGGTGGATGCCGACCACTTTAAGCACGTAAACGACACCTGGGGTCACCAGTGCGGCGACATGGTGCTGAAAGAGATTGCCCGCATTCTCAAGGAAGAAAAGCGGGAATCCGACCTGCTGGCCCGTTACGGCGGAGAGGAATTCGTGCTGCTTTTAAGCGGAATCGGCATCGAAGACGCCAAGAAGAGCGCCGAAAGGCTCCGTATGGCCGTAGAACGGCACCGTTTTTCCTGGAAGGACACCGTCATTCCCGTGACCATCTCCCTCGGGCTTGCCAGCAAGCAGGGTGAGAATATCGGGAAAATCGAGGACCTTATCGCCGAATGCGACCGTCTTTTGTACGTCGCCAAGGAAGGTGGCCGCAACCAGGTGGCCTTTTAAGCTATAAAGAAAATTTCTATATTGGCGCGCCGAAATGTCGAAACTGAATTCCGAGCGCCTCAACTCCTTCGGTACTGCAAGCATCCCGAAACTGGTATTGCAGTTTTCGGTGCCCGCCATCATCAGCATGCTGGTGAACGCCCTCTACAACATAGTGGACCGTTTTTTCGTGGGCCAGGGCGTGGGGAGTCTCGGCATTGCGGGCATTACCCTGTGCTTCCCTATCTGCCTCTTTATCATGGCCATGTCCATGATGATTGGCGTGGGTGGCAACACCATCTTCGCCATCCGTCTCGGGCAAAAAAAGTACATACAAGCTAGCATCATCCTGAACAACTCGTTCACGCTCTTGATCCTGATGGCCCTTACCACCTTCGCCCTGGGTGAGGTCTTTATGGAGCCCCTGCTGAAGCTGTTCGGGGCCAGCGAGCAGACCCTGCCTGTGGCCTCCAGCTATATGCGCATCTTGCTCTGCGGGGCGGTTTTCCAGACTATCGCCCCCGGCATGAACCACTTTATCCGCTCCATGGGCCACCCCAAGACGGCTATGTTCCGCGAAGTCATCGGCGCCATCTCCAATATCATTCTGGACTGGCTGTTTATCATGAAGTTCCACTGGGGAATCGAGGGTGCCGCCTGGGCCACTATCTGCTCCCAGCTTATCGCCAGCGCCCTCATCACCCAGTTCTTTGTAAAGAAGAGCACCCCCATCAAGATACGCTGGCGCCACATGAAGCTCCGCTTTGCCTATGTGCGTAAGATTATCATCTTGGGTATCCCGCCTTCACTGATGCAGCTGTGCAACAGCCTGATGAACGCCATTCTGGCCTGGAGTCTTACCACCTACGGAAACATAAGCCTGCACGATACAGGCGTACTTTCGGGCGGAGACATGGCCATTTCGGCCTTCGGTATTGTGAACAGCATTGCCTCCTTTGTGCTGCTGCCCCTGCTTGGTTTTGTACACGGGACACAACCCATTATCGGCTACAACTACGGCGCTCGCCTGAATTACCGGGTCAAGGGAACCCTCAAGTTCACCTTCATTTACGCCTTCGGGTTCATGATTGTGGCCTGGGCTATTATGATGTGGCAGGCCGAAGCCCTGGTGGCCCCCTTCGCACCGGGCGACCTAAAGTTACAAGAGACCGCCGCCTGGGCCATGAGGCTCTTCGGGGCTGCGTTCTTCATGATTCCCCTGGGACTTGTGTCCGGAAGCTTTTTCCAGGGCACGGGCAAGGCGCTCCGTTCTATGTTCCTGAACGGATGCCGTCAGGTAATCCTCTTGATTCCCTTCTTGCTGATACTCCCCCGCTTCTTCCAGCTGAAGGGAGTGTTCCTCGCGCAGCCCATATCAGACGTTGGCGCCGCCCTCATCGGGCTCGCCATGCTGCTGCATGAATTGAAGAAACTTAAGTAGGGTCAAGCCCGGGGCAGGCTCAAGGGAATATGCGAGAATGACGTTAATGAAAGCAGAAGTTAGAACAGCTTCTTGGCGGCGGTAAGTTCGCCGTTCTTCTCATGGAAGAGAATCAGGGAACCACCTTCCACCTTAACAAAGATGTTCTTCAGAGTTTCCACCACGTGGTTCTCATCAAACCCAATTTCGTTGTAGGCGGTTTCGCCGATGACAATACCGAAGTTCACCATGTCCGGCGAAGAGAAGCGCAGGTACTTCAGCAAGTCTTCCGGCGAATTCACGATGTCCGTTGCGGTAAGGCGTTCGATTTCCTGGGGGTCACGGGTGCTTACCAGCAGGGGGAACAGGTTGTCGCCAATCACCTGCTTGCTGTTCAGGTAAAGGGTGTTGCCAATCATAAGGCTGATGGAGTCGTTCAGCACCTGACGGACCTCGATGATGACGTCACAGCTGGAAGACATTTCCTGCATTTCCAGCTTGGAGGGGCCGCAGGCGACGAACATGGCAGAGGCCATGGCAACAACGAGAATCAAAAGTTTTTTCATAAGACGGGTTCCTTTTTTGAGGGAAAATATAAATATTTTCAAGAAATTTTTTCTTGCGGGCGGGGCCCCAGCTCGGAGTTGCGAAGGCCGCACGGGCCCCTCCCTGCACCCTCCCCATCCTTGCGCAAGCGCCAACCCTACGGCTCAGCCAAGTCCATACAAGTATGACCTTGGCATTCGCCTTTTTAGGTTGTGGCCGACGCTTTTACTCTCGTTCTGTATGTTTTTATTCTAAAATTAAAATTACACCTCACTTTCTGCGATACTTTATTTATGGAAAGAATCGCAAATACTTCTGGCGAGAGATAACATTAAGAAGGTTTCAAGAATGTTCTTTTTTTAGGATTCCTAGGGCGCGGTCAACTAAGTCCGGCGAAATGTGGAAAATCTCGCTGAGTTTTTCGACGCGGTCGGCCTCGGGGATTCGTTCCATTCGGGAACCGTCCTTGTCGCGAATGACTAGGTTCCCCTTCTGGTAATAATACTGTATTCCTTGGTCCCTATCTAAACGGTTCAGCACAGGATAGGTCATCATCTCCCGGTAGAAGCTTTCGGACCAGTGCAGCTTGAATTCTTCTACCGAGACCCCTTCCAACGGGTACTCAAAGCGGAGCTTCATGGGGCCGCCGGCCCCGCCTGTCCAGAGTTCCAGGGCATCTTGAGCAGGCCGTACCAGCCGCACGCTGTTGGGAACCAGCGGAAAGAAGGTTTCGCCGGTGCCGAAAGGTGCGGGCTGTGGCAAGGGGAGCGGGTCGAAGATAAGATAACCAGGGTCGAAGAGGTACGAAATGTCATTCTGGAGCCTCGTAGAGGCAATAGAATCCACGTCGGATAACACAAGTGCGCAATGGATGTTCCGTTCCTTGCGCTTGTGACCCATTACAAGACGTGGCGAAAGTCCCATATCCTTGAAGGATTGGTAAAGATGCCAGGTCATGCTGAAGCAAGTGCCGCCACCCATCCAAGAATCCACATCATTCTGAAAGCTGTCATCCAGGTTACGCGCACGAGTGGCGCTGCCCGACTGTTCCAGACGGATAATCTTTGTGAGGTTCTCGTAGGTTACACCCGAGAGCCTGTTGCACAGGTCAAGCACCTTTTGCCATGTTGTGGCGTCCATAGTATGAAATGTAGAAATTAGAGAATTAAACATTTGGTATATGGATCCCGTCGGGGCTTCGCCCCTCCAGGATGACCCCGGGTCAAGCCCGGGGCTGGCTCAAGGGTGGGGCAGTCATTTACTATATTATGTTCATGCTCGGGATTGAACAGAGAAAGGGAAACGACAAGCGCTTGTGCGGACGCATGATTGCCTATGCCAAGATTTTGCCCTCCCCCGATGCAGAGCGGAGCTCCACACCCTTTGATGACATGGTGAAAAACGGAATCCTCGCATTGGAAGGGGATTTCCGCCAGCAGCCCGTACTGCCCAACAAGCGTTCCCTGAACAGGGCCATGGATGAGCGTATCGACAACCTCATCGAGACCATGCGCGAAGAAGGCGTGGACCTGCCCGAAGATATCGACGTAGATTCCTTGCGGGAACGCCTCCACGAGCTTTCCAATATGGAAGTCATCCCGATTCCGGCAAGAATCTGCAACTTCAGTAGCGAAGCCGACATCTTGAAAGAAGACGCCGATGTCTATTTCGTAGGCGAATTCATCGGTATGAACCAGGCCCACTTCTGCCTGACCACACTCCCCATCTACTACCAGGCCCGCTACCGCGAACAGGCCAAGGTTGAGGAGATGGCGTTACTGAACGAGATGCTTTCGCAGTTCGAGACCGGAAGCATTATGGATAACGATGACATCCAGAAAGAAACAGAAGAACTGTTCCCCGAAGGGGCTAGTCTCAACACCTTCGTGGGCGACCTGAACAACCTGCTGAATTCAAGAGTGGTCCCCTTCCTGCTGGCCTGCGAGACCGATGCCGACTACGAAACTCAAGTCCAGCTGTTCTATAAGTTCATGAAGAGCTACCCCGAACAGCGCGACGTGAAGCTTATCGACGGTGCCATCCGCGAGTTGCGCAAGCAAGGCGGAGACCAGGGAGCCCGCAAATTGTTGGAACTGGGTTGCAAGAAAATCAACGCCCTCTACAACGAAGACATCAAGGGCGCCGAGGAACTGAACCAGCAGATCACGGACTTCAGTTCATCTACATTTTAGATAGGGTCAGCAGCACCGCCCCAATCAAGATGACGACGGTAGACAAAGCGAGCTTGATACGCCCGCCTCTCGAAGCATATTCGCCAAACACGAACACGCCCCAAAGCTGGTTCACCACCAGGTTCAGCTGCAGCAGAGGGTAACCTACCGCATAGCCGAACATACCGTCATCGGCGATGGTCCAGAAAATGGCCAGGGTACCGAACATCCACATAATACCCGAACCTATGGAAACAAGGGTCGGCGCAATCATGGAATGCTTGATGTCCTTATGGCGGCGGAACGTCACCAGACCTACAAGCACAAGGCTTCCGATGCACACGCCAAAGGAGAAGGGGAACAAAAATTCCATATCTCCCATACCGCTGAACTTGAAGGGAATCAGGTAAGTCCCGAAGACGGCGCCCGACATCAGGGAGCGCCAGTTTTTCCAGATGGACTTTGTCTTGCTGGCAGGAATCCAGATGCCGATAATCATGCAAGCGATAGCCGGAATAGAATAATACAGCAGGGTCTTTTCCTGGAAGATGACCACCCCGCTAAAGAACGACAGCAAGATGCTCACGCTCATAGAGCGAAGCCCAGTGCCCGCAAGGTCCGCCTCGGCCTGAACTGCCCAGAAACACAGGGCTCCGCCAAGCACCCAAAGCAAGCCGCAACCGATGCCTACAGGGTGAAAGTTGAACTGCCCCGTGACGCAGGTAATGCCCACGGCGCAGATGAACGCACCGATGGACATGAACGCCAGATAAGACCAAGAGGAATAAGCCGGAAACTTTTTCAGCGGGACCATGTAGGTTCCGAAGGCAAAGATCCCGATAAGGACACCGACTAGGCTGAGCGTACTACTTTCCAATGCAGAACCCCGCAAAAATAGACTGTAAAATATCTTCGGACGAAAT
>CAMIWK010000048.1 GCA_946402415.1 uncultured Fibrobacter sp. | reverse complement strand
TTCCCGGAACCGGACATGGTCCGCCTCGTGACCGACCCGGCCTTTGTGGAAGAAATCCGCCGCACGCTTCCGGAACTGCCGGATGCCCGCCGCAAGCGCTTCATGGACGACTTCGGTGTTTCCGAATACGACGCCATGGTGCTGACCGAAGACCGCGACGTGAGCGAATGGTACGACACCGCCGCCAAGAACTGCAAGAACGGCAAGGTGCTCGCCAACTGGGTGATTACCGAACTTTTGGCCAAGATGAAGGATCTCGAAGGTGGCCTCGCTGCCCTCAAGATCAAGCCCGAAGACCTCTGCAAGCTCGTGAACCTCATTGCCGACAACACCATCAACGGAAAGATCGCGAAGACGGTCTTCGCCGAGATGTTCGAGACCGGCAAGGACCCCGAAGCCATCGTGAAGGAAAAGGGTCTCGTGCAGGTGACCGACACCGGTGCCATCGAAGAAGTGGTCCGCGCCGTCTGTGCCGAAAACGCTGCCCAGTTCGCCGAATTCAAGGCCGGCAAGGTTGCTTTGAAGGGCTTCCTCGTGGGTATGACCATGCGCAAGTCCGGCGGCAAGGCCAACCCGGGCCTCGTGAACCAGATCCTCGACAAGCTCGCGAAGGAATAATGAATAAGTTCGTTCTTGTTGTGCTTATAGCGCTCCTGTCTGCAGGGGCGTCTATTGCCGCAGACAAGCTCGACAAGTATGACAGCGCCTACGTAAGCACACTAAATATGACCGATGAAGAAGCTGCAGAACTCTACGGCGTTGATTCGACCAAGCTAAATCAGGGTCCGACTCTTCAGGAACTCAACGAAGAAAATCCGACTTATGTCAAGCGCGAATACAACCATCGCCAGCAAGTCATTGTCGGCAGCGTGGTGATGCTCTGCGTCGCCGTCGCTATGGTGCTTATGAACAATTATAACCCGAAAAGGTAGACTCCTATGACTTACAAAGATGAAGCAAAGCTGAATTTCAAGGCCCTCTCCAAAAACCCGTACCCCGGTCGTGGCATCATCCTCGGCGAAAGCGCCGACGGCAAGTCCTATGTGCAGGTCTACTGGATTATGGGCCGCAGCGTGAACAGCCGTAACCGTGTTTTTGAGATGGAAGCCAAGACCGGCTTTATGAAAACAAAGGCCTTCGATGAGTCCAAGCTCACGGACCCGCACCTGATTATCTATTACCCTGCACGTCATACAGCCGACGTACAGATTATCACCAACGGTGACCAGACCGACACCATTTACGATGCCATCAAGCTCGGCGGCACGTTTGAAAGCGCCCTCGCTACGCGCCAGTATGAAGATGACGCCCCGAACTTCACGCCGCGTATTTCCGGCATCCACTACAAGAACGCCCAGCCCGCCGTTTACAAGCTCTCCATCCTCAAGAGCCGTAACAACTGCGAAGACGCCGGTTGCGAACGCATGACGTTCGAATTCGAGAAGACAATCCCTGGTCTCGGGCACTTCATTAGCACCTACGAAACCGACGGCAACCCGATTCCCAGCTTCAACGGCTTCCCAAAACTGATGCCGATTTTTGACAATGCCGAAGACACGCTCAAGAAGTACTGGGCAGCCCTGAACAAGGACAACAAGGTTTCCCTGATGGTCAAGTGGATCGACAAGAAGAGCTTCAAGGCTAAGACCTTGATCGTTAACAAGAACAAATAGAAGGAAAAAGGCCTAATCGGCTAGCTTTTTCAGGACTCCCTGCAGTTCTTTAGGCAAAGGGCTTTCCTGGACGGTATTTTTACCCTGCCAGGGGTATTCCAGACGGGTGCTATGCAAGAAAAGGCGGTTCAGACCGTACTGTTTCTTGAATTCTCGATTCAGGGCGAAATCTCCGTAACGTGTATCTCCCAAGAGGGGGTGTCCGATGCTGGCGAAGTGAGCCCTGATTTGGTGCATGCGGCCCGTTTCTAGGTTGATCTTTACCAGGTCGTAGCCGTTATAGTGCTTCTTAACGCTGTAGTGGGTAATGGACTTTTTCCCGTTCTTGTCATCAATCTGCATCTTGGAGCCCTTGGCATTGTCTGTGCGTGCCAGGGAGGCCTCGATAGTACCTTTTTCTCTTTCAAGGTTGCCCTTGACTAGGGCCAGGTAGAATTTCTTGACCTCGTGGTCACGAATCAGGCGTGTCAGGTCCCGCAGGGTATCGCCGTGTAGGGCCACCAGCAAAAGTCCCGATGTTTCCTGGTCTAGACGGTGGGCGAGGGTTGGTTTGAAGTCCAAATGTTCCTGTTTGCCCCATTCCCAAAGGTGCTCCACAAGGCTTTCTCCAGGTCGAGTTCCGCTTCCCGGCTGGCTTGGCATACCCGAAGGCTTGTTCACCACAAGATAGTCTTCGGTTTCCAAGATGATGTCCAGTTCGCGGGCTCCCCAGGCCGACTTCTTTTCAGAAGGAGACTGTTCCTTGCCCCAGGTTGACTTGGTTATAGCACCAAGGGATTTCAAATTCTCGTAAATGCAGACCGTGTCTCCTTCCTGGAGCATCTGGTTCGCCTTTCCGATAACCCCGTTGACACGAACCTTCTTTTTACGCAGAATGGCAAAAAATACGGAAAGGGATTCTTCGGGAAAAGCCTTGCGGAGGAATCTATCAAGGCGCATATTGGCAAAGTTACGGTCAATGGTACGGGTAATCATGTCTATTTCCTCAAATCCTTCGCATAATAGGCCAGGCGGATTCCATCGGCGGCGCTGGTGACAATTCCCCCTGCATAGCCGGCTCCTTCGCCCAAAACGAACAGCCCATGCGTATTTATGCTTTCCAAAGTCGTGTCATTCCGGGTAATGCGCAGGGGAGAGCTGGTACGAGTTTCCGGAGCCACGACAAGCCCTTCTGCAATAAATCCGGGAATCTTTCGGTCAAAATTCAGGAATCCTTCGTACAGGCTTTGGCAAATATGCTTGTCCAGCCAATCCCAAGTGTTGGTGGGAACGATTCCGCAGGGGTATGTGGTCTTGGGCAACTTCTTGTCTAGCCGGTGCTCCATAAAGGCCTTGATGGTTTGGGCAGGAGCACTGTAGTTCTTTCCGCCTACACTGAAGGCGTCCGCCTCTGTTTTCCGTTGGAAATCCAGACCGTCAAAAAGTTTTTTACTGGCCTCTACGGGAACCACGATGGCTCCATTGGCAAAGGGGCCGTTTCTGCGGCTATAGCTCATACCGTTAGTGGCAAGGGTCTCAGGCTCCGAGGCACAGGGTACTAGTACTCCGCCCGGACACATACAAAAGCTATAGGCGCTGCTGGTCTTGGATAGGGTAGGCGTGGCTAAAAAATATTCGGCAGCTCCAGTAAGGCGAGTGTCTACACCCATTCCCAACTGGCGGATGTTTATCAAACTTTGGGGATGTTCCACCCGTACGCCCATGGCAAAGGCCTTGCTTTCCAGGGTCACGCCACGGGTATGGAGCATCTGGTAAATATCCCGGCAGGAATGTCCCGTAGCAAGTACAAGAGCCTCGCAGGGCTTCCACGCTCCCTGTGGCGTGGCACCATTTTCAATCTTGATAGCCTTGATCCGTCCATTCTGGATTTCCACGTCTGTCAAGGCGGAATAGAAATGAATATGCCCTCCCAAGCGCGCAATTTCTGCTCGGATCTGCCTAAGCATCAGCACAAGCCTATCAGTACCGATATGGGGCTTTGCGAAGGTGACGACGTCCTTATCAACACCAAAATCTACCATGTCCCGCAGGACCTGTTCCGAGAAAGCGTTGCGGCTCCGGGTGTTGAGCTTTCCATCGCTGAAAGCTCCTGCGCCGCCCTCGCCAAATAAGACATTGCTTCTGGCATTGAACTTGCGATCCACAAAGAACCTGCGGATATCCCGGAATCGTTCCTCTACTGGCTTGCCCTGCTCGTAAAGGTCTACGGAATAGCCCTTGCGTAACAGGTGGAGAGCGGCCCATAATCCAGAAGGCCCTGCACCAATGGTATCCACATGTTCGGGCATTTGCATCGAGCCTGCCAGAGCTGCCTCTTTCGAATCCTTTTTCTTTGGCTGTTCCTCCACAAGCCCTTTGGCGTTGTTACCGAAGGTCTTCAGCTTGTTCTGAACGTCGAAACGGACATTATAGGACCAATGTGGGTTCCCTTTCCGACGGCTGTCCAAAGAAAAACGCTCCACCTCCAGATTAAAAATCTGGTCAGGATGGAGCTTCAAAGCTTTTGCCAACGCTTCCCGATATGCTCCCTTCTTCTCAAGGACAACGGGAAGTTCGTGAAAACAGTAAGAGTACATGTCCCTTGCCGTTTGCAGGATCGTTAGAATACGTAGTTCAGATTGATGCCGCCGTAGATATCCTTATATTCGTTAGAAAGATAGTCCGGACGATAGTAGATGGCAGAACCGACATACCAATCGCTGTAGAAGTGCTTGTTGTGGTTAACGCGCACGTTGAGTTTACCCAGCACATCCATTTCCTCTTCATCAAAGTCTTCATTAGATTCTGTCCATTCCGTAAGCATATAACGGAATTGACCGTTCAATGTGAATATTAAGAACCTGTTGAAGAAGGGGACTTCATATTCATCTTCTACGGTAATTTCATCTTCAATCATCTCGTTGCGTACATAAGTTTTCTGACGGTAAACTACCTGGAAATGGTTCTGCATACTTTTCAGAGTGGTCGTGATGCTCAGGGGGTAGCTTTGTTCAAAGTAATCTCCGCCATGGTAGTAATAACCAAGCTTCGCCCATGTCGTATCCTCCAAATCCAAATCAAACTCATCAATCAAGCTATCCTTGTGGAATCTTGAATCATCGGTACGCAAGGTCCAGCGGCCATTAATCTTGAACACAGATTGGGCAGCCTTGAAAGAAATGCCAGCACTGATACTTTGCCTATAGAGGCGTTCTTCGAATTTAGAGGCAAGGTACGATTCATCGGCAAGGGACATGTAGTCGGCCCAACGAGCGGAATCCACCATTACAGTATCTCCATTAGCGATTGCCGTCCTGGCACCTTTACCTTCGGTAAAATATTCATCCCTGTAGATTCCATCCTCAAGCATGTAATCACCACGCAATTGAAGAGGACGATATTGATTCCTGAATTCCAAGTCATACCCTGCAGTGATCTGAATCCTAGAGTTGATGTTGAAAGTATTGTCAAATTCGAAATTGTGGATGTACCTGGTACGATCATTGTCCAGTTCATGTTCTTCAAACCAATCGCTAGGCTCATCGGAAGAAAGTCCAAAATGAGTTCCTTCGGCAAGGCCTGCCAGATTCTTCTTTCTGCCATGGGCAGCATTTTCTACATCGATCTGGTATCCCAAACCAAGTGTCCAGAACTTCTTGATATCCTGCTCTAGGCTAGCTCCGAATTCACGCGTATTGGAAAGCTGGTCCGGAGAACCGGCGCTGTAAAAATCTTCACCAATGTACTTGATGTGGCCTGCAATTCTGGTCCTATTGATATTCCAGTTCAAAGAGGCTCCCAAAGCAAAGTTCTGGCTGCCCCAATGTTGGCCAAGAACGCGGTCATCATCCCGGTCGCTTTCAGCTTCTTTCTGAACCTTCTTTGCCTCTTTCACCAATTCATGTAGCTTGGCAAGCATCTGGCTCTTACTCATAGCGGTATTGTCACCAAAGATTTCCTCAAGTTCGGCATTGGTAAGCCAATCGATTTGGCTTTCGTTTTGCATCAATTTACGCAGCAAATTATAGCTAGAGGTATTCAAGCCTGCATTTGAAAAGACCTTGTTGATGGCGCGCTGACGTATGGCATCTGTCGTGTCTGCACGGCCTACAGCAATCTGTCCGTTCAATTCAATATCGCCTGGGAAGAATAGCCAGTTGCCTTCGGCATACATAGTGAAGGCTTCCTGGAGCGGGTCTGTGGTTATGGTTGTAGCATTGGCTCCATCTCGTAACAGGGGATCTTCAAGTTCATCGTTAGCATAGATGGCGCCAACCTTTGCGTCGAACCTGCGAACCGGGGCCCATTTCAAGAAACCACCATAGGCCAGACGCTGGGCTTGAGCTTCACCATCATCAATGTATTCATTATAGAGATAGGGATGACGGTTGTGGGGCACCAGGGACCGTTTGGCTTCGCCAAAGAAACCTTCCAACTGGAACAAAGGCTGGTCTGCATTATTCCGGAGCAAAGAAAGCGTGTATTCAGCACCAAACAGAGGCATCCCAGACATATAGATTTCACCGCCAATCATCTGGAAATCACCCAAGTTTATGCTGTTATAGCTGTCATTATAACGGAGTGTTACTGGATTGGGGGAGAAGTGGTTCCATGAATCCGAAGTGGCATCCATAGTAAATTCGATGGTTTTGCCTTCGGGAGACATCATCAACACGTAAGCAGATGCATTTGCACCAAAGCCTGGTACCTGGAAATAGTTCTTGTAACGGTCACCCTTGAAAATGGTATCCGTTCCCATAATTTCTGCAGAATCATTGCGATGAGTACGTGTACGGACATAGTGGTAGTTTCCACCTAACATCACGTTTCCGAGAACAGACCAACTTTTCTGGGTAGAATCTGTCGGAGCCATGGAATCGAACACGACCGCCGCTTCATCAGCAGGATTCAAGTTCTTGCGTTCTACACCGGGAACTTCCGGTTCCGGAGGCAGGGTCGAAGACATTTCGCTTGCCTTGCCACTGAAATTTTCCTTGTTGTTTTTGGCCGTCTCCATGATTTCTGGTGCAAGAATCTCCGAAGAAGAGATACCCACTGTATTCTCTTCAACAGATGTCTTGTTCAGGTCAATAAGAGTATTTCCCATATTGACAACGGCTGTACCGTTGTTCTTGAAGTTCGATGAAGAAACAACGCTCATGGAAAGCTTGGAGTTCAGCAAGCCAACACTGTTACCGTCAAAGGTGGAACGCTCGATTTCACCTTGGGCATAGTGGGAGAGGTTCAGGGCCACTTGGTTGTTCTTAAACTGACAGTCACTTGCAACAATAGAGGCGTTACGGGCATAAACGCCATAGCCCGAGGCTCCTTCCACAAGGGAGTTTTGGATTTTCAAGTTGCCATTTTCTACAACAATGCCGTTGGTGGCATTTAAAACTTGGGCATTACGGATTTCGGAATTATTTTCGCCAGTAATGATAATTCCAGCCCAGTCACCTGCGGCTGGTGTACTCATAGCGGAGCGGAATACCACCGGCTTAGCCGGTGTACCAGCAACTACCAGCTGACCCTGGTTTACCATCATGGAACCACCCTTGGTAAACATGATTGTAGTGCCAGGCTCAATGACAAGGACCGTATTGGGGGCGATTGACACGGCCCCATTGACTAAATAGGGAGACTTGTCAGACTTCAGGAACCCATGAATTTCGCCTGTAAGCTCTGTTCCGGGAAGTTGGGATATCTGAGGCTCAGCGACAGGAACAGCTTCCGCGACAGGTGCAGGGGCAACCTCCGCAACGGGAGCAGGGGTTGCCACGGGAGCCTCTTCGGCGGGCGCGGGGGCTATTTCTTCTGCTACAGGAGCTGTTTCAGCCGGAGCAGGAGCCTCCTCTACCGGGGCAGCAACCTGCTCTGCCGGAGCCTCGGCAGGTACCGGTTCAGCAGGATCAACGGCGGGTGCAGCAGGAGCCGCCTCTTCCACCACGGCAGGCTGGACTGGAGCCTCCTCTTGAACAGGTGCTTCAGCAGGTGCCGGAGTAGCGACTTCTTGTGGTGCTGGAGTAACAGCTTCTGGCGTCACCGGAGCAGCGGCCTCCTGTACCGCTGGAGCGGCTGCAGGATCTTGTGCCGGGGTAGCGACAGGTGCTGGAGTTTCTGCAACAGGAGCCGGGGCCTCTTGAGCAAAAGCAAATACTGAACTCAAAAGAACTGTGGCGAAGGTACCGAAGAAGACACGTTTCATTTAGCGAACCTCGTAAATCTTTTGAGCAGTTAAAACTTTTCCATTCTTCAAAACAACATTAATATCAATCTTTGTCTCTTCACCATATTCCAGTTCTACATTAACTGTGTAATTATCATCTGCAATCCGAGGCCCGTCTTCAGATAGCAAGATCTTATTACCCTTCTTGACGATTACTTTCTTAATGTGGTTGAGGTCCTGTTGAAGGCCCGTGATTGAGAACCTTAGAGTTTTCTCCAGCCTTCTGGATACCCCTTTGGGCGGGGGAGGAACACGTAAACGTTCCTTAGAACCCTTATCGACCCTAATGTTTATCGGAAGGTTCGGGTAACAACCTAGTTTCTTCTGGATTTCGCTCTTGTTTCCCGCCTGATCTTGAGCAATCCACTTGTACTCATGTAGGCCAGGCCTCAGCTTTGTTGTCGAGAAGGAATTCTTATCAAAATAGGTCTCCTTGAGGGGAGTGTTGTCTCTTTCCGTAGAAAGTATGACAATGTCCTTATCAATGCCCGTAATATAGACACGAGCTTCGCAGCGGACGGAATCTGAACCCTGGAACAGAATGACTGGGCGGCCCAGGTTTACGGCGCTACAGGATTTGTCGATTACAAGATCGACCTTGGCAGTCACTTTACCGGATAGTCCATTGAACTCAACGATAGCATACTTTTCGTCCCAATTCCCTTTTTGGTCGTTAATGGTGATGGAATGGGTCCACTTTCCTTCGGCACTTAGGGGAACAAGGTTCGGGGAGGTGTAGGAACCAAGTTTGACAAATAGAGTGGCTGTTGAATCCCGTGGGTCAAATTCACCCTCTATGACGGCACCTTTTTCGCAAACCACCACTGGAGAGGGGGTAGTCACGTTAAATGGCTTCATTGCCAAGCTGGAATCCTTGGCCGTAGTATCAGGTGGGAGCTTATAGAACGTATTCAGGTTAGCACAGTCGAAGCTGACCTTACCCGTATAGCAGGTAACAGGGAACTTCTTTTCGCCGGTGACGGAGGGAGACCAGCTGGGGTAAAACTGCAGCGGCTCCCCTGTAGATTCAATTCTTTCCCCGCTAACTTCGACTGCCACACCAGCAGGGCAGGTTCCCTTAATGGAAGCAATGGCCGTATAAATGGTGTCGGGGAGGGGTTCGAAGATACACTTAAGGGAATCCTTGGCTGCGGTCTGCCTAGTCTTGTACTCATTATCCATTGTCTGAATGGTTTCTTTTAACTTATCCAGAGTCATGGTTGTATCGCTGAGCAAGGCGTCAATTTCATTCAAGAAGTCAAGATCGCCCGAAGATGCAAGCTCCAGAACGACAAAGGTTGTGTCATCGGAAAAGACCGTTTTGCCGCCATCAATGTCCACGACCTTGCCAGACAGGTTTATTTCCAGGCGTCCATTTCGGAGGGAAGCGATGGTGCCGCCCTTGATAGTTGTACCGATGACACCAGCCGTTCCGCGAATGGCGGCGGTGGCAGTTCCGGTCTTGAACTTAAAGGAACTTTCCTTGTTGGCCTGTTTTTGCACATCAAAGCGGATTTTACCACTCTTAATGTCAGTCATAGCCGTCTGGACTCCGTCCTCGGACACCAGTTGAGAAAATTCTACCAGGGAATTCTCTTCTACGGAGATGGTACTGCCATCAGGGAGCGCCACAATGGCCTGGGATTCGACCAGAGTCCTGATAATGTCCTTTTCTTTGACCTTGGCGCCCACACGGAGGGGAACCCAGTTTCCCTCCGATTTCTTTTGGGTAGTCACATCACCTATGACGGAACGGACCTTACCCGAAGAATTCTTGGCGGCATAGGAGAAAGGCACCGCCAGCATTAAAGCGACGGCAATATACTTAAAACTGCTTGAAAATGACATACAGCCCCTCTTTCAAGATACATTATATACGTTAAATATATTATTTTTGGCTATGTTGAGAGAAAAATTTATCTTTTAGGGGCTTGAAAATTGACCCTAATCACATGAGGTACCAATGAGCGCAGAATTTGAAGAACCAACCGTAGAAATGACGGATGCCGAGACAGGCGAGCTGGTCATCAAAGAACTGGACAAGGCCGTCCTTTCCAAGGGTGCCTGGCAGACCATGATGTTCCTCTGCCAAGAACGTAATGCCAAAACTGGCGAATTCGGTGAACCCAAGGTCTATATCCGACGCTACCAGAAAGTGGCTGGGGCTTTCAAGGCCCGTAGCAAGTTCAATATTAGTGGAAAAGCTCAAGCCGAAGCCATTATTGAAAATCTTAAGAAGTGGTACAACATTTAATGCCCGACCCTGCCAGTAGTAAAAAAAAGAAATACAGGATTGATTTTCTATGCCAGGGGAGCATCAAGACATTTCCCTGGAAAGATAAATTCGACAAAATGGCTCACCAGCTCCTTGACCAGGAGGGAACCGGGAACAACGTAAATGTTGTCCTGTGTGATGACGATTTTGTCCGTGAAATGAACAAGTCCTACCGCGGACTGGATAAGGTGACGGACGTTCTTTCCTACGAATGGCACGAACCAGACCTGCTAGGCGAAATCTATATCGCAAAAGAGCAGGTCAGGCGACAGGCTCCCGAATACGGCAACAGCTTCTTTGCTGAGCTGAAAAGGGTCATTGTCCACGGGCTTTTGCACCTATCTGGCTATGATCACATCAAGGCTGCCGACCGCAAGATCATGCGTAAGCGAGAATGTGAATTTTTGGGGCTTGACCCCTACAAGGAGAAATGCTGATGGATTCATCGGTGCAGTGGGCGATAGCCTTTCTGGTTATTTTCCTGTTTACCTCTTTCTCTTTTTCTTTGATAAAAACAGCCTTTAGTGGCATTTATGCAAAACGCGAAGCCAAGGATAGGGAAGGTCGCGAAGAGAAGGTTGCAGCTATCGTAGAACGGGATGGCTTTAACGAGACCATTTCCATCGGGCGAATCTTCTGCAATGTAGGCAGTGGTATCCTGGGTATATACCTGTTTCAGCTGGTTCCTTGGAACTGGGTTCATGAGTTCAGGATGCTTGCTTTTGTAGCATATCTAGTGGTGGCCTGCATCTGTATCTACACGATTACCGTATTCTGCGCGAATTTGCTAGGCAATTTGAAACCCGATACCTTGGCGGTGGTGTTGATCCCGCTTTACAAGATTATCAAGGTTCCTTTTGCAATCCCTGCCAAAATCTGTCATATTCTCTTTGTCGCTATCCTGAAGGGTCTGGGTTACGATTCCAAACTCAGTTTCTTATCCGAAGAACGCCGTGACGCTGTACAGGCGGACCTTTCCGACAGCGAAGAGACTGATGCCGAAGGGCTGGAAAAAGAAGAACAGCAGATGATCTTGAACATCTTCGACTTCGTGGAGACTCCAGTCCGTGAAATTATGACTCCCCGTGTGGACATGTGCGCCATTGATGTAGAAACCACCCTCGAAGACCTTGTCAAGGTGTTGAACAGCGAACGCCATTCTAGGCTTCCCGTTTACAAGGATACCGTCGATAACATCGTGGGAATCCTTTCCAATAGGGATTTCTTGGAATGGTTCACCGAACACAAGGATGAGCCCTTCGATATCATGAAAATCGTGATGCCTCCGGTTTTTGTACCGTACCACAAGAAGATAGATGACCTTCTCACAGAGCTACGCAAGACGGGTAACCAGCTCGCCATCGTTGTGGATGAATACGGCGGTACGGCGGGCCTTGTGACCCTAGAGGACATCCTGGAAGAAATCGTGGGGGAGATTCGCGACGAAGACGACATGGATGAGGATGATGACGTCCAGAAGCTGAAAGACGGCCGCTACATCGTGGACCCACTTATGACCCTTTCTGACCTGAGTGATGAACTGGGCATAGAGCTGGAGCCACCCGAGAATTCCCATGTAGAGACACTTTCGGGCTTAATCCAGGCGACCCTCGGCATCATTCCGTCTCCTGGTGCTGAAGTCAAAATTCAAGGCTATACCTTCCGCGTTCTAAAAATGGACGGTACACGCATGGAAAAGGTCATGCTGATTTTGCCTCCAGGCAAGGCTGGCCCCAAGACCCAGGCCTTGAAGAAGATATAATCCATAGATTTACGGATACAAAATACCCCGCCACTTTTGGTGACGGGGTGTTTTTGTATAGGGGAGCCCTTCGACGCGCTTCGCTTGCTCAGGGACCTTAATAAGGTTGGTGAGCTTGTCGAACCACGCTCAGGATGACATTTCCGATTACAGGCTGATCAACCCTTCCGTATCCTTGGACATGGCATCGTAGAATGCGTAGCGTGCATCGACTTCCTTCTGGAGGTCGTCGGCGAGCTTCT
>CAMIWK010000047.1 GCA_946402415.1 uncultured Fibrobacter sp. | reverse complement strand
CTTCCCATTCGTTGTCAGTAACGGCGAAATCGCAGGTGACAGTCGTAGTAGCGGGACCGTCATCATCGTCATCATCTTCTTCGCAATAGTCCTTATCTCCCATTTCGCAAAGTTCTTTATCGGTGCAAGTTTCCTTGTGCTCCTTGCTGCAAGCCCAAGCTAGACACTCTCCGTTAAAGCTGGCAATACAGCCGTCGCTAGGTTCAGTAGATGAACTAGAACCACCGTCTTCTTTTTTCTCTCCTCCCTTCGGGTTCAAGTCCTTGTATTCGGTACATTTTTTCTTAAAGTCCTTAAGGGTTTGGGCCTTGTCCTGCTTGGTGGTATTTGTCCCGAATATGCTTCCGTTTTCTTTGACCCACCAGACCGTGACGGAGTCCCCATGCCATTCGTGGTAGCGGTACTTGCCATAGTCTCCGTCTTCTTGTACAATCCACAGGTCATCATCATCAAAATCGCAAATGACTTTCCCTTCATCTTCGGGATCATCATCGTTGTCTCCTGCGTTGGTTTTTCCGCTAGGTTTGACATTGTTTAGTAACTCACAGGCTCTCATAACGTCATCAAAGGCTTCGTCACGGCTAAGATCCGGATCGATGCCTTCTTGTACATCAATTGTGTACAGGGCGCCGTTCTTGCAGGTGCTGGATATTCTCGAACCAGCCTGTTCATCGTCATAAACTTCTTCGTCTGCATATTTGCAGGCCATCTTGACATCTTCACCGGTAGTTACGACAACGTTAGAGTCGATGGAACCGCCCTTTTTATATGTGTAATAACGGGCAACTACGGAGACGTCCCCATCTGCCTCGGCAGTAGACGTGTATTTCCATACTTTGTCCTCTTTTTTGAAATCGCAACTGCCGCTCTTTATGTCGGGGAAGTATTTTTCGCTGGCTTCATCTGCGGCGTCTTTTGCATCGGTTCCGCTGCTACTGTCTCCACAACCAGCAAGTGCTACCATAGAGATGCCGGCAAAGCACGAAATGATTAGAGTGCTCTTTTTCATATACATTGATTCTCCTTGCCCCAAAGGCGGTTTTAAATCATATATAAATAAATACAAGGTAAATTAAAGTGTTTTGTAAGGCCTTCTCTGTCTAAGTCGGAATATTCCAAGTTGGACTACATTGATTCTGTATAAATATTTTATTTTTTCCCCTTGAGGACTTTATGGATATCAAGAAGACAAACGCTGCTCGAATCCTGGATAGGCAAAAGATTCAGTACGAGCTTATCCCTTACATGGTAGACGAGAATAATCTGGGGGCGCAGCACATAGCAGATACCCTGGGCGAAGATATCAATCAGGTTTTCAAGACAATTCTAGTTCACGGCGATAAGATTGGATACTTGATGTGCGTGGTTCCTGGGAATCTCGAGGTGGACTTGAAGGGTGCCGCCAAGGTTAGCGGAAACAAGAAGATTGATACCGTTCCCCTAAAAGACCTGACGCCGCTTACCGGCTATGTTCGTGGCGGTTGTAGCCCTCTTGGGCTCAAAAAGAATTTTCCCATTTTTATTCACGAAACGGCTTTGAATTACCCTTATATCTACGTGAGTGCTGGTGAGCGAGGCCTGCAGTTCAAAGTTGCCCCGGCAGACCTAGTAAAGGCTACCCGTGCAACGGTGGGTGTTATTGCCCGCGTGCCGCCGCCGGCACCCGAAGATTGATTCGAATACCTTGGTGGATAGAATTCATGGAATTCTTCGATTACTACGAAAAACTGTTTGGCGACCGTTGGCCGGCCCTGCTGGAATCCCTCAAGGGGGAACCCTGCTTTGAAACGCTCCATTTCGGACAAAGCCTCGAACCCTATTATCTAGACAAGGCCTCTGTCTTTGCAGCAGAAGTACTGGGTGTTGAGCCTGGAATGGACGTTCTTGACATGTGTGCCGCTCCTGGCGGGAAATCTTTAATCCTTGCCTCAAAGCTTCAGGGGCAAGGCTCTTTACAGTGTAACGATCGTTCGCCGGACAGGCGCGCCCGTCTGGAACATGTTCTGGAAAATTCCTTGCCCAAGGAATGGCGAAGCGTCATCAAGGTTTCGGGTTACGACGGTGTCAAATTTGGCCTTCACAGGAAGGAGTCTTTCGACCGGATTCTGCTGGATGCCCCTTGCTCTTCTGATCGTCATGTGCTGAATTCTCCAGCTCATCTGGAAGTCTGGTCTGCAAAGCGTATCAAAAGGCTTTCTGTGGAACAGGGGTCGCTTCTGGCCTCTGCCATAGACGCGCTACGCCCAGGAGGAATTCTCGTTTATGGAACCTGTGCCCTGTCGCCTCTGGAAAACGACGGAGTGGTGGCGAGAATCCTGAAAAAACGCCCTGAGGCAAAGGCCGCCCTAATTTCGGATATTCCGGAGGGGGCGGACCGCACGGAACTGGGTGTACACATTTTGCCTGACAAAACACAGGGGTCAGGCCCCATTTATTGTGCAAAAATCCAGAAATTGCCTTAAACAGGCAGTCTTAATAATATATCTTTAGGGTATGTGGAATCGTATTTGCATACTTTTTTTGGCCTTTGTGACGGCCTTGCCCGCCCTGGCTGATGAAGATGACTGGGATAATGCGTCTGAAACCTCTGCGCCGGTTGCGGAGGCTCCGGCTCCAGTTGAATCCACTCCCGCAGTAGAACCTGCACCAGTTGCAGAGCCGACTCCTGCTGAACAACCTCCCGCGGCAGAAACAAGTCCAAAATCTGTCGAGAAGAAAGAGGACCCCTTTGCGAAGTTGGAGGCCGCCAAGGCTCCCGTAGATACCACGCCAAAGCCTGCCGTAGGTAGAGAGGTTCCCGTCCGTTATTGGATTATGGGGGATTCGGTCGAGCAAGAGGCCATCTTTGTCAAGATAGAACGGGATACGGTTTATCTGAAGCGCCCCAATGCCGAAGAACAGAAGAATCTGGAAAAACTCCAGGAGGAGACCATTGCTGCCATGGAAGAGAGCAATGGCCAGCATCAGGAAGATGAAGAAGATGAGGCTGATTCTGTGGCCACTCCGGCACCTGCAGTTCCAGTGGCGGTGGCGGACACCACTCCGGCCGAACAGGAACAGGCTCAGGAACAGCCTCAGGAAGAGGCAGATGACGGGGCGGATGATGATTTTGAAACAGCCCTCCAGAAAGAGGACACCCGCATCAAGCTAGAAGAAATTGCCCGAGTGGAAGAGGAAATCCGTCAGCAGGAAATTCAGGATAGTATCGCTGCCGATTCCGCCAACCCCTTTATCAAGATTTACCGTCTGGACTTGCGTCGTCTATACAATATGGAAGACGACGAGATGATAGACTTGGGCCTTTCGGATTACCTGGTTCCCGAATATGTGGATGATGAAGAAGAGATGGAACTCTATCCGCCGGGAAGCGCAAACCTCTTCGTGACTTCTGTACCTGCGGCATGCTCCTTGTTCGTGAATGGCATTCCTATCAAGCAGGTGGCTCCGGACACTATCAAGCGGATTGCTCCGGGCAAGTACTCTATTTCGGTGATGCAGGTCTTGAAGGGTGTCGAATGGTGGGGTACGGCGGTGGTCCGCATCAATTCCGACAGCCTGAACCGCATAGAGATCCCGGTGGAGCGCCCCTCTACCAGGTTGACCCTGAATACGGACCCCGAGGCAGTGGAAGTGTTCATCAACGAGGTGCCGACGGTGAACATCATGCCCCACTACATGACCGACGTAGTGCTGGATGGAATTCGCCCCCAGGCAAAAGCCAGTATCTACCTGCGCAAGGTCGGGTATCGTGATACCACCATTGTTACAGAAATCAAGGCGTTCATGCCGAACTTGATTAATGTGGAAATGGAACCGGTGATGGACGACCTGGCCTTTATCGAAGAGCAGAATGCCTTTAACGATGAACGTAGCAAGCGTCGCCTTGGAAGAGGCCTTTTGTGGGGCTCTATCGTTCCCATCATTGCTGGTGGAGTCATGTGGTACCTGGCCGAAAAGGACTGGGATGATGCCGCTAAGAAGAAGAAGGCGTACGGTATGTCGGCCTTCGAAAGTCCTGACACCAAGAAGATGGTGAAGGATAATCATGACTTGAATAAAAAGGGCGACACAAAGGCCGGTATAGGCATAGGCCTCGGCGTTGTGGGTATTGGACTTTTGGTTGCGGGATTTGTCCTTGCGTTCTAGACTCTTTCTGCTCTTGTGCGGATTGTGTGCCTCTATAGCCTTTGCGCACCCCCATGTGTTCGTAGATGCGACGGTTAAGGCCCTTTTCGATGAGAAGGGCTTTACGGGTGTTCAGAACCATTGGGTCTATGATGAAATTTACAGTTCCGCCACGATTGCGTCGGCGGACCGTAATGGCGACGGAAAATTCAGTTCAGAAGAGTTGGGGATTCTAAAATCTATTGTTTTTTCGGAAGCAGTCAAGAACAACTACTTCAATTATATTCAGTTAGGTTCTAATTTTTTGAAGGCAGATCCAGTTCAAAATTTTAAGGCCTCTGTGAAACAGGGACGTTTAATTCTGGATTTTGTTGTGGGGTTTTCCATACCGGCAGGCAGTGACTACACTATGCTTGTCATTGTGGTTGCTGACCCTTCCAACTACATTCAAGTGACCACAGATATGGAAAAAGCGGATGTTTCGGCTCCAGAAAATTTGGATGTGGAATATTTTTCCGATAGTTTGGAAGGATTATCGCTATTTAAGGCGTTTCTTCCCTATGTAGAAGGTCTTTATTTGAGATATAAGAAAAAATAAGCAAAAATATTTTATCTTTTAGATGATGAAACGGCTTATTTTGTCAATACTACTATTTGCTTGTGCCGTTTGGGTTTACGGTCAAGAGCAGGATTCCCCTATGCAGGACTCTGTTCAGGGCGTGTCGGAACAGGTAAGTGAGAATTTGCAAGAGCAGCCTAGCCCGGCTCCTATGCCCCAAGAACTTAAACCAGAGGCACCAAGCCAGGAAATTGAGGACCCTCAGGTTCCCGCTAAAGATGTAGCGGTACTGGATTCTGCGCAGAAGCAACCATCTGGAGGCCTTTTGGATGAACTTTACCCGGTGTCTCCAGACGAAGCGATTTCTGCAGGTCACATTTTGGGTGGTGCCACCTTGTCCTTGATTCAGGCGAACACGGAAGATGACGCACTGAATATCATTATCGGAGATGTGTACGAGGCCGAAGGGTATATGTTTACGGTTCAGGCTTTTGGAGGCTATTTCATCAAGGATGCCCTGGCCGTAGGAGCTCATTTGGGCTATTCCCGTACTTGGCTGGATATAGATTTCTCCTTATTGGAGGACATTGCTGATGTAAAGCAGCATCGTAAGTACGTGAGCAACGGTTTCTTTGCGCAACCCTTCTTGAAGAACTACCTGAAAGTTATGGACTCCAAGAGCCTCTACTTTTTTAACGAAACCTCCATATTGGTCCAGTATTCCTACGGAATGTCTCAGACCGACGATGGCGAGGAGATTGACAAGACCCGCAACAAGACCTGGACTATCAAGGCGGGCCTGAATCCTGGTATCTGCATTATGGTATTGAGCCGTTTTGCCTTTGAAACCTCTGTGGGGCTTCTGGGCCTCAGCACTAGCGTCGTAGATGTGGAAGAAAATGGCGAAAGCCATAGCAGACTGGTCTATAACATTGTGAATTTCACCATCAACCTCTTGGCCCTGGATTTCTCCTTGGTCTATTTCTTCTAGGAGGCGACGATGAGAAAACTTGTTCTTGCTAGTATTGCTGCCCTATGCTGCTTGCTGATGGTGGGCTGTTCGGATGATTCATCGGATACGCCTCTGTTCGCACAAGAAGAAATTGCGGATTCCATGGATCTTAAGATACCTGGTTGGAAAATTGATTCCCTGGACAAGAAGTCCAAAATCATTCGGGTGTCCCCGGCCAAGAACTGGCTGGATTCCTTGGTCTTGGATTCGGTTTCGTTGCCAGGATGTTCCGCTCTGTATTTGGCAGCAGATAGTGACTTGGTAGACCCGGAATTGGGTGAAAAGTTGGTCCCGGGGACGGTAATTTCGACGGCGGATACGAACCAGGTCTCTATCGTGGCGCTGGATTCCTACAACAGGGTTGTGGGCGTGTGGCTGGTAGTGTGGGACTTGCCCAAAACGCCCAAATCTTCCGATTCCAGTGGTGGTTCATCTGGAGCTTCAAATCCGGGTTCTTCCATTTCTGAAAAAAGTTCATCTAGTGGTGAGAATCCGGAATCCTCGGAATCTTTAGGTTCTTCATCGGAATCGTCATCGAACTCCACAATAGGGTCATCTTCAGAAAGCGCTTCAGAATCCTCCTCATCCGTTGAAGTTGGTTCCTGTAGTAGCTCTGCAGAAGGTGGCTCTTCCGAAGGACCGTCCAGTAGCAGCGCAACACCTGTTCCGCAGACGGTGAAGCTCGAAGACTTGGATGTGGTCAACGGAAGGAGCATTTCGCTGATAGGTTCTAAAATATACGTGGAAATGCCCTACGAGGCTGATCTTTCACAAATACAGTTGATACCCTTGGATACGACAAATGACTTGCGCCGTCCGGTGGATATGGAATTTGAGGATGAAGAGGGGAATGTGGCTACCTATACCGTGGTGGCGGGAGTACAGCTTCCTGGGTCGGACTTCAGTGACCGCAATGATTTCTGGGCTACCACTAGCGATGCTATGGCGACATCAGCTAAAGCAAACTTGCTTGTAAGTTATTCCTCAAAAGCGAATCTTGCGTTTGAACCGGAATCGGAAAGTCAGTATGCAGTGTTGTCGACATATGCAGTGAGTAAGGGTATAACTGCCTGGAAATTGGCTGGTGGCTTCTATTTTGCTGGGTATTTTTCGGGAACGGATTGTAGTTATATCTACAAGGCCACTAACGATAGTGATGGCGACCCGGCCGATTTCTCCCAGTATATGAGCCATGGACAACCGTTTACCGCTAGACCTAGTGCCTTTGAAATTCGATATAAGTATGTTCATGAGAATAATTCCAATGAAACTTACCCGCAAAGGGCCTTGATATACGTGGTTCTGGTGAGTGCAGACAACAAGATTGTCGCTTCCGGAGTTATTACGGAATCTAGCTCTGTCAATGATTGGACATCGCAGACGGTGAATCTGGACTACGGCAATGACAATGGGTTGCTTTCTGCAGGGTACACCGGCTTTTCCGATTTAGCGGGAGTGGGTTCTGGCGATGAAGACGTGGTTTCTATTCGCGTGATGTTCGCCTCATCGGCTTTTGCCTATGTGGCCGATGGCGGAAATGCCTTTGTGAAAGATGGAAAATTCCGTGGTGGTGAAAATTCACAGCTGTTCTTGGATGATTTCAAACTGATTTACTAGGAGAACGAATATGATTCTATTCAAGAAAAATGATTCTCCTGCAAAGAAACTTTGGTTTGTCCTATGGGCGGGCCTCTTAGCCTTGCTGATGAGTTGTTCTGCCGATTACGATGAGTTCGGAACATCTCCCTACCACAAGTTTAATGAAATCGTTTTTGAAGAACAAGAAGGAGATGCTGAGGTTTATCCCGATGAACAACGGATGGTTATCAACCTGAAGGCCGTTCCTGATTCTCAACAGGTGTGGGATTCCGTTACGATAGAGAGCATAAACATAAGCAATATGGCGAGCCTCCATCTGGTTGAAAGTAAGGTGCTGGAATTCCCCTCTGACTCTTTGGCCCTGGATTCTCTTGTCAAAAAGGTGGCTTATGTGGAGAAGAAGCTGAAGGCCGGGAGTAAATTACGCCTACCTGCGAGCCGGACGCTTTATATGGTGATTATTGCTGAAAACGGGGATATGGCCCTATGGCAGTTGAAATTTGTTGTTCCGGATGAGGGATCTTCTACAGATAATCCCGAAGAGAACGGTTCAGGTGAATCTGGCAGTGATGGTGGCGAAACAGCCAAGTCATCGGACAACTCTATTTCTCTGGATTTCAAGGATGCTCTGGAGACGGTGGTAAAGGGTGATTCGATTTACGTGACGTATCCTCAGGGGTTCGATGTCAAGTCGGCGTCGCTTTCCAATGTGGTCGTACCCGGTAATGCAAAGGTTTCGCCGGATCCAAAGTCGCTGAAGGATTGGTCTTCTCCACAGACAATCAAGGTGACTGCAGAGGATGGCACGGAGAAAGTTTGGGTTGTCGTGGTGTCTTCTGTCAAGAGCAACGCCACGGACTTGCAGTTACGTTTTAAGAATCAAAAGAGGTTTAACCGTTCCCAGGATACAATATACATCAAGTTGGTCAACGGGTCTTCGGTCGGCGGCGCTGTCATTGATACCGTTATTGTTTCCGAAGGTGCTTCTGTGGCGCCTAAGCCCGATACGATTAAGGCCTGGAAAAATTTCCAATCCTTCAAGGTGACAGCTGAAGATGGTACAGTTAAGACCTGGGTACTTTCGCTTTCAATTGCCGCCGCAGACGAAAAAGTTTCCAGCGACAAGGAACTGATTTCTATCTCGGCGGTCGGAGAAGAATCTGCGGCGACTGTAGACAAGTCTAAGAAGACAGTTGAATTGCATCTGAAATCAGGATCGGACCTTTCTTCAGTCAAGGTGTCGTTGGAAATTTCGGAAACCGCGTCGCATAATCTTCCGGAGACGTTGGACCTTCGAGACGCGACAATGTTTACGATTACTGCGGAGGACGCCTCTTCTGAGACCTGGACGTTGTCAGCTTCTGTGCCGGCGGAACCTCCGCGGGTGCTGTCGCTAAAGATAGCGGGCAAGCAGGCCATTATCGATACGGTAGAAAAATCTATCCATGTGGATTCTCTGGCCTTCCGTACGGACTTGAAGTCCCTGGAATTGACGGAGCTTAAACTTTCCAATGGCGCCACGGCTGCTGGTTTTACCGTTGGCAGTAAGTATGATTTCGGAATAGGACAAGAACTGGTTGTAAAGAATGCTGCCGGGGAAACATTTACCTACAGAGTTAAGGCAGGCTATCAGCTACCTGGAGGGGACTTCAATAGTTGGAATGGCGATAAATCCAAGCCTGATTCCATTTGGGGTAACGCCAATACAATTGTCACTACGACGGAAAAATATACTTCAGGTTCTTTAATCGGAGCGGTGATTTCAACAAACTCGATTATGAGCAAAATTGCCAGTGGAAGTCTTTATACGGCAGACTTCAACCCGAATGGAGTCGGAACGCTTTCTATGGCAAGTTCAAGCACTTGGCCCGATGGAAACGAACTCCTTGACTTTGGTAAACCATTTGCTGCTCGGCCTGAATATGTTGAATTTAGGTTGTCGTATGTGGGCAAGAGTGGTGACAGCTGTGACGCTTATATTCTCCTGGAAAATCGTACAGGAGACAAGAACGTCAATCGAAAGTCCAGTGATGTGAATAAGTTGGTGGCCAGTGCCTGGTATCGCTCTACCACAGACAACAATTCGGGTCGTACTAATCCTGATGTTGTCAGTGTATCGGAACGAGATGCCAACGGAATGGTTACGATTAGGTTGAAATTGAAGTACGGAAAGCCCCTTTCTGGTTCTCCTATCGAAAATTCATCAACGTTTAATACCACGTTGAGGTCCTCGAACAAGTCGGCCATAAACAATGGCTTGATTCAGGGCGCCGGAGATGAGCCCGTTACCCATATCCGCGTAGTCTTTGCTTCTAGTGCCGACGGGAACCACTATGTTGGGGTCAAGGATTCGAAGCTGATTGTCGATGATATGCGCCTAATTTATTAGTGATAGTCCATTGAGACTGTGTAGCCTCCGATTTGCGTCGGGGGCTTTTGTTATATTTAGGGTAGGAGGACTATTTTATGGCAGTTTTGAACCTTTCTGCAGCGAAGTTTGATGAGGTGATCCGCTCGGGTCAATTGGTTTTTGTGGATTTCTGGGCTACCTGGTGCCGTCCGTGCATGATGATGGGCCCCATCGTAGAAGAACTTGCCGCCGATTACGAGGGCAAGGCCATCATCGCCAAGATGAACGTGGATGATGAGGGCGTCAAGGACATTTGCGCCCGCTACGGCATCACCAACATTCCCAATATGAAGCTGTTCAAGAACGGCGTGGAAGTGGGCAACGTGGTAGGAGCTGTTCCCAAGGCGACGGTCAAGGGCGTCATCGACAAGAACCTCTAGTCCGAAATGCTTACAAAACGTCTCATAGTTTGTCTTGATGTCCGCGACCGCAAGGTCACTAAGGGTGTCAAGTTCAAGGGCAATATCGATATTGGCGATCCCGTAGAGATGGGGGCGCAATACAGTGCCGACGGTGTCGATGAGTTGGTCTTTTACGACATTACTGCCAGTGCCGAAAACAGACCTTGTGATATGGAAATGATCCGCCAAATTGCAAAGAGGGTGTTTATTCCCTTTGCTGTAGGTGGCGGGATTCGCAACTTGGATGACATGCATCAGGCCCTGCTTGCCGGAGCCGAAAAGGTGAGCGTGAACAGTCTCGCCGTACTCCACCCTGAAATTATTGCCGAAGGGGCCAAGGCTTTCGGTAGCCAGTGCGTGGTGCTAGGCATGGATGCGAAGTTCGTTGGCGTCTCCGAAAAGTTCCCCAGCGGTTACGAAGTCTATATCCGCGGTGGCCGTACTCCTATGGGCATTGACGCCGTGCAGTGGGCCAAGAAGGCCGAGGACTTGGGCATAGGCGAGATCTGCCTGAATGCCATCGATACTGACGGTGTGCGCAATGGTTACGAGCTGAACATTACTGACCAGGTGGCAAAAGCGGTACAGGTGCCGGTCATCGCCAGCGGTGGAGCGGGGACTCCTGCGCATATTGTGGACCTGTTCCGCAAGACCGCCGCTGATGCCGCCCTGGTAGCCTCCATGGTGCATTTCGGCGACTATACCGTTCCTGGCATCAAGGCTGAAATGCTTGCTGCAGGTATTCCCGTTCGCAAGAAGATGAACGGCGAGGTTTAGCGTGAATCCAGAAATTGCGGCCAAGATTTTCGATGCGGGTAGGTCCGCAGGTGCGGACTTCGTAGAGGTTTTCGAAGAGGAAACCCGTGGCTCTGCATTGGGGCTCAAGGATCGGAAAATCGAGACGGCCACGGCAGGCACGGACTACGGTATAGGCATTCGCCTGCTGTACGGTACCGAGGTGCTCTATGGCTTTACCAGCGATGATAGTGAAGAGGCTCTTATAAAGTTGGTGCACACGCTGGCCTTTGGCCGCATTGCGGCTGCAAGTTCTGCACTAAACGCAGGTTTGGTGGGCGAAGCGAAAAGTTTTGAGTTTGCGCCGGAAAAGCGCGTGGCAGACTACAACGTCTCTGCCTTCAAGGATCCGAGAATCCTGGGCCAGGCGGTAAAGCAGGATTTTTTGTTCCGCGCTGACGAGGCTGCACGCAAGGTGTCAAGCAAGGTGGTGCAGGTTGGTGCCTCCGTCACAGATTTCTGCACCACAATCACTATCATGAATAGCGAAGGCCTGAACCTGGTAATGGATCGGGCCCGTTTCCGCGTAAATGTGACGGTTACGGCTAGCGATGGTACGGAACGCCTAACCACTCACGAATCACCAGGCGCTTTGGGCGGTTACGAACTTCTGGAAAACTATTCTCCTGAAGCCCTGGCGATGGAATCGGCGGAACGTGTGGTGCGAATGCTGGATGCCGGTTACATCAAGGGCGGACAGATGCCTGTGGTAATGGGCAACGGCTTTGGTGGCGTGATTTTCCACGAGGCTTGTGGCCATCCACTAGAAACAGAGGCGGTGCGCCGTAACGCAAGCCCCTTCTGCGGTAAGCTTGGGCAGGCCATTGGTCAGCCCTGCCTTACGGCCATTGATGACGGAACGATGGATGGCGTGTGGGGGAGTCTCAAATACGATGACGAGGGCTTGCCCACCGAACGGACTGTCTTGATTGAAAATGGAATTCTGAAAAGTTACATGAGTGACCGCGTGGGGGCCGCTGAAGTAGGCGTGGCCCGCACGGGGTCGGCTAGGCGTGAAAGCTACAAGTATGCTCCCGTGAGCCGTATGCGCAACACCTTCATCGCCCCTGGCAAGGACAGCTTCGATTCCATGATAGCCAGTATGGATTACGGTCTTTATGCTGCCCGCATGGCAGGCGGTTCGGTGAACCCGGCTACAGGTGAATTCAACTTCGCAGTAGATGAAGGCTATGTCGTCCGTAACGGAAAGATTTGTGAGCCTGTACGTGGAGCGACCCTCATTGGGAAAGGCCACGAGATTATGCCCCGCATCAGTATGG
>CAMIWK010000046.1 GCA_946402415.1 uncultured Fibrobacter sp. | reverse complement strand
TACGGAGCCCCTTCAGGTGCGTGATTTCCACCATATTGGAATCCGTCGTGGCAAATTCAATCCACTTCTTTACCGAAGAACAATAACGCAGGGGCTTCTCGGGCTTGGGCGGCACGAACACGCTGTCCGTCTCATGGGCAAAGGCGAACGAGACAAACAATAGAAGAAACATCACAAATCCAATTCTCATAAGCGATCTTAAAGTCATGGATCCCGTCGGGGCTTCGCCCCTCCAGGATGACGTTTTGCGTCTAACTAAATTCCCAGCTGCACTTCTACGCCAAACTGCACGTAAAGTCCCATACCTTTCGCCATGAAGGGCACCAAGTCATAGCCATCGTTGGAACCGCCGTCGGCATCCCGGGTGACCCAGGAACGTTCACGGGCATTCTCGCCTCCCAGGAACTTGAGGGCGGGCACATCCAGCTTGGCAAAGACATTATCCACTTCCAGGTAGAACCGCGCACTCCTGAAGAAGTACTTCGAAGTCATCAGATCCAAATTCAGGCGCAAATCCGTGCGGAACAAGTCCGTATATTCGTTCATATCCTTAAGCCTGCGCTTGCCGTTAGTGCCGTCAGCTAAGGACGGCTCAATCTGGTAATAGTACAAGGGTCTGTGCCACAAGGCATGGTGGGTCAAGATGACCGAAATCAGGGAATCCTTGCGGGGATAATAACGGAAATGGGAAACCACGTCCAAGCGGGAATTCGCCTCCCAAGGCAAGGAACCATCGGAGCCTTCCAACTCGTATTCGCCATAGACGGAGCTTATGTTGGTGGACATGGAGAAATGGTGGGACGTCTTCCATTCCATCTTGGCACCGCCACCCATCACCCAGGCAAAATCCACGTCCGTCACATCTTCGTACTGGGCGTAGGCCTTAGGCATTGGCAGAAGCGGGTCCGGATAATAGCGCCCAAAACCGGAGGCCTGTACATCCAGATACTTGGAGCGATAGCCAAGCCCCAACTTGGCCGACGTTCCGGATTCCAAACGCCCAGTCAGGTCGCCCTTTTCGTAATAGGGTTTCCAGTCGCTACGATAGGCGGCGTTTCCGAAAATCCTCCAGTAGGCGGAATCCGCTCCCGACAGGTTCCGTTCCATATCCAACGACGCCGTAGGGGCCGCCTTGTGGTCCATAGCATCGGCCACAGCTCCTGCAGACAAGATGTGCTGGTAATAGTCTCGCTTCCAGTCTAAACGACCTGTTCCCGAAACAACACCCGTCTGATAATCATCGGACTGTTCGCCATAATTCACGTAATCACGCTCTACAATATGCTGTTCATAAAGCAAAGCGCCGCTCAGCCTGGAGCCCAAAATGTTTCCCTTGAAATTCTTGTCTAGGCCCCCCGAAATGGTAGTATGAGTGTAATCATAGCCGTCAATAAAGGAACGTTGCGACTGGTCCATGTTCACGCCTTTGGCCGGAGTCTTGAAACCTGTCGTATCTCGCAAGGTATCGCTCAGGTATTCCCGCACAAAGCCAGCGTGGGCGCTGGTTCCAAAGCGTGAGGCGTATTCGGCGCCCAACACCAGGTAGTTCTGCTCACCCGAGATGATATTGATGGAGTTTACCTCATCATAGGCTGTAGAGGTATCCTGGCGAATTTTGTATTCATCGGAACTGTACAAGGTACGAATGGCCCATGTGTTACCCATGGAATCGGAGCCGTTCAGCTGAGCGTAGATATCGAAGGCCGTCAGGTCAAAGGGATCCGAAGACTTGACCCGGCAATCACTTACGCAGTCGCCGTCACGCTTGCGGAATTCCGTAAAGAACTTCTCGCCCAGATTCTTGAGCATCTCGCCGTCCAACCTACGGAAGGCAAAGCGAAAGCTGTCCCAGAACAGCCAAGGCGCATCCACAACAACCTCTTGCACTGTTAGGCCCACGGCACCCTTGAGGCCCCAATCTCCCTTGGTCTGTTCCGGCAGGTACTGGATAGAGGTAGCCAGCCCCTGACCGATGGGGCCCGAACCATAATGGTCATGAACTTCGATTCCACTTAAGATGTGGGGGTTGATTACCGAAAGGTTTCCCGGGAATCCTACGTCCAGGTGGCGCATGTTGGGTATGCGGAGCCTACCCAAGTGGTAGGCCACGTCCCCGGCGCGGGAGCCGTCGTAGTAAAGGGCGCTGCTAAAATCCTTCTGGCCCGAAATTCCCGGCATCTGGCTCAGGTGTTCCGTCACATCAAAACGCATACCCGCCGCATCTTCCAGCTTGTCTACCGTGATGGTACGGACCGGTTCCCACTTTTCAGGCTCGCCGCCCCCTACGACGGTACTTGCACCCAGGTCCCGCAGGTTGGAGGAAAGGGTCACCACCATGTCCAACACATCGGCATAGTCCTGCAGTTCCACAAAGACACTGTCATAACCCGGCTTCTTGAACACCAGGGCTGCATTGCGGGAATCCACCGTATACTCGAAACGGCCATCAGAATCCGTCGTGCCCACCTTCTTGCCGGAACGGTAAGTCACTTCTACATCGGAAAGAGGCAGTTCAGATTCAGAATCCACCACTACGCCCACGATAGGCGTAGGCGTCGCGGCAAAAGCATATGCCGCAAGCAGGGCGAGAATCCAAAGCCATCTAAACTTCATAGGGCATAATTTAGAAAAAACGAAGTTCAAAAAAAACATCACACACTCCACACCACTAACCCCTAGCCCCTAGATCCTAGCCCCTATTTACTACATTTCACCCGTATGCAAGTTTATCTCGTACAAATGGAATCCGTTCCCGGAAAAAAGGAACAGAACCTGAAAAAGGCCAGGCAGATGGTGCTAGACGCAAATCCGGCACCCCAAAGCCTCGTGCTGTTTCCCGAGATGTTTGCCACAGGATACATTCCTGAACGAGCAGAAGAACTTGCCGAAAATTTCGAGATGGGTGACCCCACCGCACAGATGTTGAAGCAGCTTACGCAAGAGACAAACTGCTTTATCCTGGGCGGAGGTATGCATCGCATAAGCAACGGCTTTGCCAACCGCACCTGTCTTTACACACCTTCAAAGATTGGCAGTGAACAGCCTCACTACGACAAGATCCACCCCTTCTTCCCGGAACAAAAGACTTTTGTCGCTGGCAAGGAAATTACTTTGTTCAAAATCCAGGATATCACTGTCGCTACCAGCATCTGCTACGACCTTCGGTTTCCCGAGATGTTCCGTGAGGCCCGCACCAAAGGGGCCCAGGCCTTTACGGTTCAGGCATCCTGGCCAGCCGCACGTAACGAGCACTGGGAAACATTGCTGCGTGCACGGGCCATCGAAAACCAAGCCTACGTACTTGCAGTGAACAACGTCTCGGCAGACAAGACATACATCGGCAATTCCCATGTCATCGCCCCCGATGGCACCTATATTGTCAGGGCTGTCGAAGGAAAGGAGCAAGTCATTTCCGCAGAAATTTCGGCTGAACTTGTTGAAAAAATCCGTAAGGAATTTCCCGTTTTCTAGGACTTGCATTTTTTGCAAGTGATTCAAATCACAAGGATATTCCAAAGTGGATTATTCCGTTTTGGAAACAGTGAAAATATATCTCCATAACATTCAAGCAATTACGCTTTTCACTCCGTAATAAAAGGTTTTTCCTCTGGCGATAAGTAAAAAATAACTTGCCGAACTGTCACACTTTTGTCATGAAAATAATCTAATTTGTGTCATAGAGCATGTGAACCATGGAGGTGAAAATGACTCAGCCGGACATGAACCGATTGAATTATGCAAAGGCCCTTATTAGGGCTGGCATCACCAGGGACTTGATTATCAAGATCACATCCATTTCCAATTACCAGTACGCCCAAATCCAGCGGGAACTGCTGGCAGCCTAGCGTGCAGCTGGTATTGGAAATCGAGGCGCAGCCGGCCACCCTCGGCGTGGCAAGGCAGGGGATACTGACCTCCTGCTATAGGGACGGCACCCTTGTCGTTGAATCCAGGGATGGCCTCAAGCCCGCCCACCTTTCCCTCACTCCGGCAGACAAATTCCCCTGGGACCAATTTCTTCCCAAACTACTTTTAGCCTGGCAACTAGGCGACATGGAAGATGTTCCCGCCGCCTTCCGTCCACAAAAAAGGCTCCCCGAATTTGTACTGGAAGGATTTGGCAACGAACCTTTAGAAAACCAGCTAAAAATTCTTTCTACCCTGCGCAAGCAAGGCTTCTTTCCAAAGCTGGCAAGCAAATGACTGACCTTCGGGACATCACCAACAAGCGATGGTATATGGGCAAGGGCCGAACGCCCTCCCGCATCGAGCAAATCGATGAACTCTCCATCGGCGATGCCACCATATCTATCGTGTCGCTACAGTTCCCGGAAGAGGACTTTGACCTTTACCTGCTCATCGAAAATGAAATTGGTTTTGGGCCCCTATTATACCGTACCTTCGGGAAGACCGTAGGTTCCAAGAGTTTCAAAAGCCGGAACGGGATTTTTTCCTTTGTCGCCCACAGCGAATTTTTACGTGAAGATCTAGAGTCGTTAAAGCCTATTTCTGCAGAGCAGAGCAATTCTTCCTTTGTGGCTCCCGGAAAACTCTTCTTCAAGGTTTTCAGGCGACTCCAGGCAGGGGCGCACCCCGAAGAAGAAACACTCCGCTACCTAAGCGACCAGGGTTACCAGGGCACGCCCCTTCTACTGGGGTCTTGCCGCTATACAAGTAACGACGGAAACACCTACGTTCTGGGAATACTCGAAGGCCTTATCCCGAACACCGAAAACGCCTGGGAAGTCTTTAACAGGGAGCCTTCCGCCGAAGCTGCCTTTGAGCTGGGCTGTGAGACGGCCCGCATGCACAGGGCCCTTTGCGAAATGGAGGGCTGCGCTTCGCCATCAGAAGAGCCTCCTATCAAGAAGTTGAAGATACTCTTAGCGGAAGGGAGATGCCCGAACGTTGTCGGGCATGACATCAGTAAGATAAAAGTATCGCTCCCCAGCCAATCCGAACTTTTTAAGCCCCAGCGGATTCATGGGGATTTTCATCTGGGACAGGTGCTGATGACCCACGACAGGCATTTCAAGATTATCGACTTCGAGGGGGAACCGACAAGAACTCTTGAATTTAGGCGTGGGCTTCGCAGCCCGGCTGTAGACATCGCCGGAATGATTAGGAGCTTTGCATACGCCGAGGCCGTCAGCAAAAAAAATATGGACAACGCCAGGCAGGCGTTTATCCAAGGCTATGCCCAAACGGCGAACATTCCCGAAGACGCCCTACAGCAAGAGCTGAAACCCTACATAGTCGCAAAGGCCATCTACGAAGCTTGCTATGAATTGGAATTCAGGCCGGACTGGTTCTGGATTCCGGAGAAGGCGTTAGAGGAGTTCGCCAATCCAGGGGAATAGGTTATCCTGTTTTTCCAGCTTTTCAAGAACGGCTTCGCCGGAACCCTTGCGCCCCGTCATTAAAGCCGAAGTCGCCGCCGCATAGAGGGAACACGCATTCTTGTAATGGGTGTTCTGGCGGAACTTGGCGTAATCGGCGGCGGAGTTGTTGTGGATCATAAACGCCCAGTCCGAAGCCTGGAAAAGCACAAGCTCCCGGGCGGACTGTTCCAGACAGCGCTTCAGGAACCCAGCAAGAGCCTTGGGAGCATTCCGCTCCCGCTTCTTCAGGTCGTCCAACATACCACGCATCTTGAAGAACAGCGGGTAGGCCCAGCTGACCTCGTCGTTCATCCAGACTTCGCCAAAGCCGCCCTCGCCCCAAGAAGAGAAAATGGGATCGTGGACATCGGCATCGGGCGAACTGTACATGGTGTCTTCTAAAGAGGCCATCTCCACCACGTTGGAACTGGCCGCCCGCTCAAACATCTTCTCGATGAACAGGGGACCTTCGAACCACCAGTGTCCAAAGAGTTCGGCATCGTAGGGGCAAAGGATAGAGACCTTGTTCCCGTCCATCTGGGGCAAAAGCTCGGTGACAGTAGCCTCGCGGTTTGCCACGAACAAGCGGGCATGATCTTCCACCAGGCGGAGCGCATTCCAGGGGCGGTAAATCTGCTTGTCCTCGCTACCGGTAATGCGGTAATACTTGAGGCCCGTCTCAATAGGGGTCTTGCCCGCCATAAAGTATGGCCCCAGATATTCAGGATTCCTTTCCTGTGAAATGTCCTTGAAGAACTCGCGGTATTCCGGATGGCCCGGGTAACCCGTCTTACGACTCCAGACTTCCATGGAGCTGCTCTGCTCGCGGCCCATGCAATAAAGCCCCGCAGGGGTCTTTATTGGCGCAAATACGCCGTATTTGGGTGCGGGCTTTGCCAAAAGCACGCCATGGGTCTCCAAGAAGAAATACTTGAACCCGAATTTCGCTAAGATAGAGTCCAAACCCTGGAAATAGCCGCATTCCGGAAGCCAGAGCCCCCGAGGTTTGCGGCCAAAGGCCTCTTCAAAGGCTCGGACGGTTACCCCCAACTGCAGGCGTATGGCCGCCTCATCCGATTGGTAGGCCGGTAAGAAGGGATGGGTCCCCACGCAGGTAATAAGGGTCAGCTTGCCCCGTTCCTCCAGCTCTTTGAGCACAGGGACAATTTCCATATCGCAAGGGCCTTCCCAGGTGCTGATCAGGGCCAGCTGACGGCGGTAATAGAAGTCCACCACCTCGGACAAGGCCTCATCACCACGGGCACGAGCGCGCTCCTTTTCCAGGAGCTTCAGCTGGCGGTGCAAATGTTCCGTGAACCGGTCAAGCAAAAGCCTGTCGGTCATCATGGCGATAAGGGACGAGGACACACTCAGATTCAAGGTGCCGGGCACTCCCTTCTCCTGCAGTCGCCAAAGCATCTGGATCAAAGGCAAATAGGTTTCTGCCATAGCCTCAAAGAACCAGTTCTCTTCCAAGAACCGGTCGAACTCGGGCTCACGCACAAAAGGCAGGTGCGCGTGGAGCAGCAGGTGTATCTTGCCGGGAGCGGACAAGTTGTCCTCGGGGGCTAGGGGCCAGCGCCTACTCGGTGCGCTTCACCACGATGGGAACAATCGTCGTCGGGAAATCGCCATCCTTGTCGGTGGCGAACACCGGGATAATCTTCGTGGAATCGGGCAGGTCCTCTTCGAAGCTGAAGGTACCATCCGGGTTCAGCGGGAACGGTTCGCCACGCACCTGGAGGTGAGCGTCGGGGCGGGTTCCGCCGTACACGATAAGGCGGGTCTTGACCCACAGGAAAAAGTCCTTGCCGTAGTTCACGGAATCCTTGGGCAGTTCAAGCTTGTTGCTCTTGAGGGCAGCGCTGGAAAGGGCGCCCGAGAACATGGAGCCCGAAGAACTGGAGAGGCTTTCAAGCCAGTTCTTGGCGGACATGCTGGAAAGTCCGGAGCTGCCGAAACCGCCAAGGCCGGCACCACCCAGGGAGGCGCGGACAAAGGCATCGTTCAGGTTCACTTCGGAACCATCCGTAGAGTATGCCTGGACCGGAGCGGACTCCACCAGGGGCATAAAGTTCTTGCCGGCGGCAAAGCCAAGCACAGCCACCGTCTTTTCAGAGGCCTTGTTCTCTACATACCAGCTGCGGGCATTGGCCGGAACCTCGACATCATGGAACTTGCGCTTCTTGTTGCGTTTGACCGTCAGGTCGCCGGAGATGTTGAACAGGCGAAGCACCAGCTTGCCCTTCCCCTTGCGGGCGCGCTTGATGCGGTCTTCGGAAACATCCCAGAAGGCCTGCATCCAGTTGGGGTCCTTCTGCATGAGCACCAGGTATTCGGCGTCGAAAGACTGGGCCAAAGAAGCGGTCTTGGTCACCGGCTTTGCAGAGGCCTTTACGGTAGAGACCTTCTCGCTTGCCTTTGCCACAGGCTTTGCGGATTTCTTTGCGGTAATGTTCCTGGACACGTCGGTCTGTTCAGAGGCCTTGGGAGCGGACTTGGCCACCTTGGCAAGGGCCTTCGCGGTGGCCTTCACGGCATCGGCCACCTTCTTGATGGAACTGGACCGCTTGGTCGCCGTCTCTACGGCGGTCTTAGCCTTTGTCGCCGCAGTCTTTACGGTTTTTTCAACCTTTTTCTCTACAGCCTTTGCCGCAGTCTTGGCAGATGCCTTCGGGGCAGCCTTCTTTGCTACAGCAGTTGTTTTCTTGACAGCCATTTTCAGCCTCCTTTATCAAAAAACCTAGTGGGTCTGACCCCAGTTACCTACACCCATCAGGCCTATGCGGAACCCAAAGAAGAGTTCATCCCATGCATGGCCCGAATCGGCAAAACGCTTTCCACCCTGGAAAGACAAATCCAATGTGGTTCCCTTGCGGCCCAGAGGGAACCCTGCTCCCAAGGAACCACCCAACTCATAAACATCCTTGACATACCAGGTCTTGTACCAGGCACCCAGGCGGTAAGTTACCCTATCCAGGAAGGGGTCGTAAAACAGGGGGCTTCCATCACGCTGGAATCCCAGAGCCACCAGCATGTCCTTCTGGGTCTTGGTAACGCCGTCCAGGTTGAAGCTTCCCGCAATGTTTTCAATGTCCTTATCCCAACCGCGGGCCGCCATATCAAGCATCACGTTGTTCCGCTTCATAAAGCGGAAGTTCATACCTGTAGCGAGCATAGCGGGAACTTCCACCTCCCTAGAGTACTTGGTGGGAGCCAGGGTGTCCAGCTCGCTCATGCGGAAGTTGTAATCCAGCTTGTTCAAAAGCGTATGGGGCGTGGTGTAGGAGAAATAGAACGAAGACTGATGACCGCGATACTGCAATGCCGCCGTATAGTATGCCGGATGGTTCTTGATTTCCCAGGTTCCATCCACATAATCCGAAATTTCCGTCCTACTCACGGCCCACCTGTCACTCTTGTCCAGCGGATCCGTATCAGGTCCCATGGAAATCTTGCGGGTGGAATTACCCATCACGAAGTGGGCAGACGCACCCAGGGCAAAATTACGTATGATAGGCAGACGGAAAGTATAGTTCGGGACAATCTCGTAGATGCTGCTCTGGTACTGGACAGAAGTCTCTATGGAGTTCTTTTCACCGCTGACCTCCTCATCCACATTGGAGGAGTAGCTTTGCCACAGGGATACGCCAAAGGCGCCGAAGCTCCCCATGGGGAACGAAAGGTTGAAGGAGGGCATCGAGATGTTGTTCACCACGAAGTTGTCGCTCTTTTTTTCCAGGGCGACCATATCCATCAGGAAATTGACGTTGAAGACCACCTTGGTGTCAAAGGCGTTGCGGGCAGGGTTCAATACCGAAAGACCTTCGGCATCCCCCGTCTTCGCACCACCGGCGTAGCCACGTCCGGCAGTGGAAGCCATACCGCCAGCGACCTGTTCTTCGCCAAGGGCGTCCAGACCTATGACAGAGGCGTACCCACAAACGGCCAAACCCAGAAGAACGAGAAGAAGCTTTTTCATTATTCATCTCCCCTCTTGTTGGCAAGCCAAAGTTTCAAAGTGGAGGGTTGCTTCATCGCAGAGCTAAAATCGTAGCGAGCGTGATCGAAGTGGGAGAAGAACACATAGGACGTGTCCTTCGAAGATGTCACATGGTCGGAATAAGAAGAATCCTTAGGCTGCAGCACGGGATACCCCAGACGCATCATCATCTTGAAAGTGCGACCGTCACGGGCCCGGTTGATAAAATCCCGAAGGCCGTAGGTCACCTGCAGGGTAAGTGAATCCCCGTCGTAGAAAACCATGTTGGGGTGCCCCTTGGAGGCAATCAGGTCCTTGTTCAGCTTGTAAGCCTCCATCTGGCGGATGCTCTTGCCCACGCTATCTACATACGAACCGACCACAACCTGGATTGGCAGTCCCAGTTCGCCGGACCCCTGACTATCATCCCTCGCAAACGTCATCTGGGCAAGCACCACTGTCTGGCGTACATCATCTCCACTTCCCACCGTATAGGGAAACTCATCGCCATAGAAATCGGACAGGGCCTTCATAATAGGGGCGCTTTCGTATTCAACCACCAGGGAATCATAAACACCTCCATGCAGTACGGCGCAATCAGTGCAGGTTTCCTTGTTGGAAACTATGTGCGCCATACGGAACGGATTGAATTCGCTATAGCTCTTGTCTTCGGGAAGGGTCATCCAGAGTTTCGGGTAATAGGCGGAAAAGGCCCCGTAAAAGCGGTAGGCCCTAGATGCCTCCGGAGCGGACAGCCTAAGCTGCAGGCGGCAGGCCTTGGAAACCTTCTTCATGGCGGATACAAAGCTCGACGGAATCTTTATCCGGACAATGGAATCCTTGGCCGAAATGGTAACAGACACCGTGGTGTCGGCAGAGGCGTCGGGTTTCCACTTACTCAGGCTAGAAAGCCACAGGGAGTCGGGAATGCTGGCCACGCTATCCACAAAGGACTTGGAGTAGCCCTTTTCCAGTTTCCAGCTGATAGTCAAGGACACATCCTCTTTCAGCGGCAGGGAATCTGCCGGGAAGGACTTGGACAAATAGAAAGGCTTCAATACATGCAGGGCCAGATGGGCCTCTGCGGAATCAGATTTTTTGAGGTCGGCAAAGAAGACGGAGTCAAAGAAAGCCGCGTCAAAGACAATGTCGTGGGAAATATTGGCGGTTTTTCCGAGAACGGCCCTGTCATTAGCGAGTTTCGGGGTAGAATCCAGGAAGACTTCCGAAGATACGGGAGTCAGGTCCCCAATACTCAGGGTCTGCACCTTATAGCCATCGGGTATTCCCTGGTCCGAAAGCCAGTTCGCCATAACCGTTTCATCGGAATCAAGAATACACGCGGACAAGGCAAACGCAAGCAACGCCAAAAAGACAAATAAAAACTTTTTCACCCAGTTCTCCAGGTCAAATCCTTAAATTTCGGCATCAAATATAGAAAATGTAAGGGCTTGAGAGAGGTAAACTATCCCTTCAAGGCCTTCTTGCGGGAATACATCTGGGTATCGGCGCGTTCGAACACCTGGGCCACATTCCTGTCCTTGGCGGGCTCAAAGCAGGCCATGCCGCAGGCCACCACCACGCCACCCTTTTTCTGGTTCTCCTGAACGATTCCGTCAATCTGTTCCTGGAGGTCTTCGCGCCTTCTGTAGTCAAAATCCCGAAGGATGACCGCAAACTCGTCGCCGCCTATGCGGAACACCGGGCTGTGCTTGAAGATTTCGCAGACCAGCTTGGCCGCCCCGCAAATATATTCGTCTCCGGCCTTGTGCCCCTTGGTGTCATTCACCTCCTTGAGGCCGTTCACGTCGCAGACGGCAAGGGCAAATTCCTGACAGGCGCCGGACTGTATTTCATGGTCCAGCCTGGTCTCGAATTCCACGAAGGCGTTCTTGTTCTTGACTCCCGTAAGGCTGTCCTTGTGGGATTTTTCGAGGGCAAGGCTCAGGGCTTCGGAGAACTCGTGCTCCCTGCGGACCTGGGCGTCGATGTTGCTCACCGCAATAACAATATGTTCATCGCCAGATGCCACCGCCTTCATGTTCATGTACGTGGGAACGCCGTGGACCAGCAGGCGATAGGTGTAAGAGAAACTGCCGCTGTTGTCCAATTCCTTCAGTAGGGTATCCTTCACGAGAACCGCCGAAAGCAGTTCCCGGTCTTCTTCGTAAATGACCCTCTGCAAGTTTTTCTGGCAATCGCCCCAAAAATCATCCCCGCTTTCTTCGATAGCCAGTTCCTTGTAAAATTCCTTGGCCTTGTATTCCGCGTAGTGGTCGGTCTTGCGGTTCACGCGGTAGATGGTGACGTACTGGTTTGCAAGGGCCAGGGCGATTTGACCATAGGTAGCGCTCTTGGAAGTTTCCTGCTCCAGCTTTTTCTGCTGCTTAACCTGGGAATCCACGTTGCAGACGCCCACCACCAGGTAGTTCTTGTCGCCGAACTGGATGTGGACCGATTTCAGGGTGTACCAGACAGGCTCCCCGTCAATCAGCAGGCGGTAGTTCAAGGTAAAGGGACTGCCATCCGACGTTTCGACCAGTACGTTTTCCTTGGTCAAGGCCCTGGAAAGCATGCCCTGGTCCGCCTCGAAGACCACGTTCTTCAAGTTTTTCTGCACATCTCCCCAGAACTCGTTACCGGAGTAGTCCAGCTGCAGTTGGCGGTAACCGCCACGGGAGGAATACTCCGCATAACGGTCCGTCTCGATATCTACAAAGTACACGCTCTCGTAATCCAGGGAGAGAGCCATGGCCATTTCAGAGAAAGATTGGGTTCCGTCCATGGCCTAAAATCTATATCTTTTCTACGAAGGTGGCGGGTAACGCTGAAAAAAACGGGGTTTTAGGGGTGTCCCCTAGGAGAGGGGGTAGGTTGGGCGCGGCCCAACCGAGGGGGAGGCTTCCCCCTCTTGGGTTAAAAAAGGACTAGTTTGGGGTCAAAATTGGCGATTTTCGACCAAAATCATCAATTTTAGGGCATTTGGGCCCCGCTAGCTTGATGTTAGTTTATCTGTAAAGAACGGAAAAATTTTACATTCCGTCCTTTACACACAAGTTTTTTGTTGT
>CAMIWK010000045.1 GCA_946402415.1 uncultured Fibrobacter sp. | reverse complement strand
AGCGCGTGGGTTCTGACGAAATCTGGGACAAGGCTGAAGCCGCCCTCGCCGAAGCAACGAAGCTCGCAGGCCTCGACTACATTCTGAACCCGGGTGAAGGTGCCTTCTACGGTCCGAAGCTCGAATTCACGCTGAAGGACAGCCTCGGACGTGACTGGCAGTGCGGTACGATTCAGGTTGACTTCAACCTCCCGCAGCGTCTCGGTGCCGAGTATGTCGGCAAGGACAACCAGAAGCACATTCCGGTGATGCTGCACCGTGCGGCCGTGGGTTCCATCGAACGCTTCCTCGGCATTTTGATTGAAGAATTCATGGGCGATTTCCCGCTGTGGCTCGCTCCGGTGCAGGCCCGCGTGCTCCCGATTTCCGAGAAGTTCGTTGACTACGCTAAGTCCGTGGAACGCGAACTCGTGAACGCCGGCGTCCGCGTGGAAGTCGACGAATCCAACGAAAAGCTCGGCTACAAGATCCGCCAGTGCGAACTCCAGAAGGTGCCGTACAAGATTATTGTAGGCGAAAAGGAACAGGCTGAAGGTCTCATCGCTGTCAACAAGAGAAAGGAAGGCGATAAGGGTCAGATGACCGTTGCCCAGTTCCTCGAAATGACCGCAGATGACAGAAAAGTCGTCCGTTAGTCAATCTATAGGAAACTTAAAACGCAGACTCAAATGAGCCTGCGTTTTTGCTATAAACCTAATTTATTCAGAAATTCCGAATACGAAAGAATCGGTATTCTGGCATGGCTTCCTAGTTCCGTCAAATCCTTGTCTCCGCTTACGATGAAATCTACGGGAACACTTTCTGCCATAGAAAGAATAAAGAGGTCCTTGATGTCCCTGATGGGTGACTTTGCTTGAATGGTAATCGGCGTCCAATAACAAACGTTGTCAACCATGTCTTGGAATGCTAGCCGGGATTCCGCAGAAATGATGGCATTGAATTTCGGTCGAGCGATGACGGTCTGAATTTCTTCCAATAACTGCTCGCTCATATACACATGGACATCGTTACGGCATAAAACATCAGCAAGCGTGGCGAGACGCTTGCCAATCATAAAGGATATCCACAGATTTGTGTCGAATAGGACCTTCATTTCCCGTATCGAACAGCGTTGACTTCAGCGGCGATTTCTTCGTCGGTCATCATCGGGGTCTTGGGACATGAATCGACGAATTTCTGGACAATGCTACGCTTAGACCGCACGGTCCATCCCATGCGAGTTGCCAGCGTTTCCATGATGCCCAAGTCCTGGGTCGGTATTGTCAGAACAAGATCTTCCATATAAACCTCCTTCATAATATACATTATTCAGGCTTGAACAGCCACCCCTTTCCAAGCTGGAATACGTCATTGACTTTACAATTTGCCTCAAAAATGCCGTTTTCCGCCACAAAACCGCTCCTTTTTGTAAACTTTTTGAATTTTTCGTCCATTTTTATGTTATTTTATAAGAGTAAAAGAGTTTTTGCTCTTGCCCTCCATGTGAAATGTGCAAATTTCAAATAACCGAGAGCAAGGCGAACGCTCACGCAGGTATGCCGTTTTTGCGGTATGCTTCAGTTTGTGATGCCGACTTTTTGTCGGTCTTTGGTCGTATAGACCAAGGGCAACAGCCCGTTTGGGGCGTGGGTCGTTTGTGTTTATCGGTTATTAGGCATGCACAGCCTCACATGGATAAATGCAACGATCTGCGCCTTTTTTTTGTTTCCTTACAAAAATCGACGCAGTAGCTTGCATAGCAAGGGCCATTCTCAAAATTTCATTTAACAATGGTCACTTCGACCAAAGGAGATTCCCTATGAAAAAAATCATTCTAATCGCAATAGCCGTATTTCTAAGCTGTTCTTGCTCCTTTGCGGGAACAGTTACTGATAAGGACGGCAATAAATACAAAACCGTAAAAATGGGAAAACTGGAATGGATGGCGGAAGACTCTAGGTTTGAAGCAGCAGGCTCAGAGTGTTACGGAGCAAATCAAAATCCAGATGACTGTATAAGGGTCTATGGTAGAGCTATAAATGACGAGAATATGTGTCCTGTTGGTTGGCGATTGCCGACTGTAAACGATTTGAACGAACTAGAAAATCAATTTCTACCAACTAATTTTGAACAGATGACAGAAAAACAAAAACGTCATGCGTTGCCAGATGCAAAAAAAGCCTTTGGAGCTTTTCTTGATTCAAAAAATTTTCCCTTAAATAGTTGGGGACAAGGAAAAACAAACATCTATCACGTTATATTCTATTCCCCACTATCCGGGCAACCATCCTTAAGATCTTTTTATAGAGCGTCTAAAGACGACTTCTTTTTCTTAGACGGAATGACCGTAGCGAAAGTTCGTTGCGTAAGAGAAGGCGCAGAAAAGTCTGGTGAATAAAAAGCCCATTCGCATTAGGGATAGTGACCCCTTGGGGCGGCGCTGCGGCGCCGTTTTATGAGGCTGGTGACAAGCGAAGCGATGGCGTCGGCCCCTAAAATATAGCCCGACCGCACATATATGTGCGGGAACGCCCAAAAGACCAATATGCGAAGGTTGTCGACTTCCTCAAGATGACGGAAGACGACCGCAAGGTTGTGCGGTAGTAAACGGCGATCCCGGAACAAGTCCGGGATGACATTTTAGAAATCGCAGACTCAACCCGAGCCTGTGTTTTTTCATTTCGCAAATTCTTGTCAATCTCGCAGCAGCTTACTTCTTCCCGGCCTTCGGTGCAGCGGGATTCCCAACAGCGGGTTTCGATGCTGCGGCTTTGCTTTCTGCGGCCTTCAGTTTCTTGAATTCCGCCTGGGCCTTGCGCATGTCGGCCATAAAGGCTTCGTTTGTATGCAGGCTCGGATAGGCGCTAGAGGCAATCACCTTTGAGGCATCCACGTCGCTTTGCCAGTGGTACCCCGCAATTACGCGGCTCTGTCCCCATTCGTAGGCGTATTTCAGCAGGGCATCTTGGGCAGCGGGATTCACCTCGATCAGCAACAAGGCCATCGACCATGCGCGTAAGGTATGTCCCGACGGGAAAGAGCCATTCGTTTTCAGCCTTTCTTCATCGGCAGGGACAAGCGTCGGCTCGTTAAAGCGGTCATAGGGACGTTGTCTCATATAATGCCTTTTGGCCTTGCTTCCCGCTTTTCTGAGTGTCAGGACTCCGCGTCTGAGCAGGTTCATGATGGCAGGGGTTTTCTGCTCAGAAATCTCCATACCGAAGGGCTCGCTGAACAACGCCGCCATCTCATCAATATCCTCCAACGAATGGATTATCGCAAGGGTTGCCCGGGCAGAATCCTGCCGCATTTTCTTGCCCCACTCGTACTGCGAAATGTCATACTTGAACTGCGGTGATGTGGAATCAGGTGGAGCCGGATAATAGATCAACGCATTCGGGAGCACATCTGCATCCACATAGGGCTTGACATCGGCGGCAAAGCTACACAGGGTAGCTCCGCACAAGGCTATGGCTATTATAGACTTCTTGAGAATGTTCATAGGCTAAAGATAAATACAGAAACGCGGGCCCATCGAGCCCGCGTATCCATTCTCAACTCCAAAGTGCCTACATGATGTAAGGGCGAATCTGCTTCAGGAACAACTTACGGCCCGAACCATCCTTCATCAGCTTGAATTCAAGGTCCAAGGCAAAGCTGTCCGGATTCTTCTTGTACAACTCAGAGAAGTAGTACTGAGCCTTCATAACCAAACGATAAAGTTCCAGGGTCTCCTTTTCCGTAAGAATCGAGGATTTCGGCGATAGCGTAGAATACTGCGTAACTACACTCTGCACACCGTTTGCCGAAGGAATAATGGAGAACTTTTCAGGGCGTTCGCCACCTTCAGGGTTGGTGATGGACAGCTCGCCCACCTGAGCATTCACGTAGATTCCGGCCACCGACGGATCGGCAATATTCTGGGTGATGATAACGCCGTTGGCAAGTTCATCGGGGAAACCCTTATGGACGGCGACAGCCATCTGAACAGACATATGGTCGATATTCCACAGAGTCCGTTCCTCGAAAGCCTTGTAGGTCCACACCGAAGCCCAGACCTTGGGAATTTCATCGGAAGGCAGATCACCAACTTTGCGGGTCGCCTTGTAGGACTCATAAAGGCCAGCACCATTGAAATCCGCCAGGTCCTCGGAGTTGGTGCTGGAACGCAGACGTACACTTGCCTCACCAAACATCTTGTAGACCTTGGAATCCAGGGCCTCACCGAACCCCTTTTCTACAGGAGAGTGCTTGAACATATAGATAATATTGTCAAGGGTCGCTTCGCGTAGACGGGCATCAACAGTAAAGTCATCCCTCTTAATGATGGTAGAAATGTAATTGCGAAGACTCGTGCCATTCTTGCTAGTCTCGGCACAGATGTCGAGGACCTGTTTGCAGATTTTTTCGGAACGACCTTCCTTTACGCAATCCTCGTAAGATTTCTCACACATATCCGCCACAATAGTGCTGTAATTCAAGAAGTTGCTGTAATGGTAGAACGGTACGCCAAAGCCATCAGGAGAGTTGTCGGGAATCACCTTGTGAAGTTCAGCCAGGTTTGCCACCTTGACGCCCACCGACTTCGCCGAGTTGAAATTCAGGTCCTTGAACTCAACCAGTCCAGAGTCCGACAGGTCATAAGTCAGCGTCATCGGCTTACGGGCGTTCTTCTCCCAGTATTTCTTAGCCTCTTCGATAGAGGTCTCTTCAATCGTGTAGGTGTCCGAAGTTGCCACCAATTTCACCAGCTTTCCATTCAAGGCAAGCAGGGAATCCGGGAAATCGTGCCCGTTAAACGCGATATTCGGGGTCTTGCGCGCCTTTGCCGCCAGGTTCACGTGGGAAAGAGATGTCTGGGCATCCTTACTGATGGAAGCCGCCACCAGCGGGATTTCGGCCGGGAGTGTCTCCAGGACCAGGATGTCGTGCATAGAAACGATAGCCGTATCCAGCTCCTTGGCGGTCAACTTGCGGATCGTTCCGTAAGCCGTACCCTTGTTCATGATTTGGAACGGGATGTTCCCGAACAATTCCGCATGGGTAAAGACAAGGACTCCCTGAGACTCAAAGGATTTGGCGTATTCCGCAGCAGCCTTTTCGGCATCGCTACCTGCAGGCATATAGAACAGGCGGTTCTTATCCGAATCCTTGTCCAGGAACCGCATATTGTCTTGAATAAGGGCGTAGACCTTGGCAACCTGTTCAGGAGTAATTAAATCTGTCGCGAAGAACGTAAGGGCGATCATGGAATCTACAGCAGGATAATAAACCAAGGTTCCTGCCGCCGTATTCTTCTTCTCGCTCAGGTAAGTTTCCTTTTCATACTCGCTACGGGTCCGGGAATCCTTCAGGATGTCCCTGGCGAATTCGTAATGGAGCTGGTGCTTCGCGGTATTCATAAAATGGACTTCGGGACGGTCCTTGTCAAAATCCGTTATGATGAACTTTACCAGGTAGCTGGTTCCGATTTCCGCATCAGACTTGTACGCCATCTTGCGGAAAGCCTCATAGCCGTCATCCTTATAGAATCCGGTCCATTCATCTCCATTTTGGACAAAGGAGACATCATCTTCATCAGATAAAGATGAAGAACTGACATTGGAACACGCTCCCAGGATTATGGCCAGGGAAGCAAGCAAGAAAAGCTTTTTTTTCATGTCTTTACCTCAGGAGAAATTATTCATCGGAATCGGCTTCATCCTTGAAAAAGCGCTCATCACCCTCACAGACCTTGAAGTGGTCCTCGAATGTACCGAATTTTCCATCCTCATCTACCACGTTGCATACGATGGGAAGAGTGCGGTCTTCGCCACAGCCGTCCTTTATCAGGTCGCCCTTTTCTGAGTATACCTTCATACAGTCCATTTCCTGGCAGGGACGCCATCCGAAGCCCGTGGAGGAATGATTGTAGGCAAACTTCTTGCCATCATATTCGAAGGAAATCTCATCCACGTGGTGGTTGCCGCCCCAATCGTAGGCAGGCTTGGACACCTTGACCATTTCTCCATTCACATAAAGTTCAATCTTGGGGCTCTCAATGACCGGGAGCGCCTGCATAAACCCTTCGCAAGAGGTCGGCGTTCCCTGCATATAGATGAAACCGTCCATTTTTTCATACTTGAACGTGCAGATCATATCGTGTGCAGAGAGCGTATCGTGGATATCCATCGCCTCAAGATGGCAGAAGTACGCCTGCTGGTCGGGCTTCCGGACATTGAATATTTCGGAGGGGGCCTTTGTCCCGGAAGATGCGGAAGATTCGGGCTCACCGTCATTTCCGCTGTTGCTGGATGAATCGTCGCCACAAGCGACGAGAGAAAGAATCGCAAAAATAGGGATGTATTTGTATAGTGTTTTCATGGCTGTAAATATACCCTCATATTTGCAGGAAAGTGACACCATCACGTTATCTCATGTGTTTATTTCGCCAGTTTTTACGGAAATACTGCATTTTTGTACACTATTTCTTGAAATGACATGTTTTGTCATGGCATTTTAGTTATATTAGTGCACATGGTAGCAGTAGTCAAAAACAAGTCTAAAAAAGAGCTGGTGTATCTTTGCACCGAATGCGGAAACACCACCCCCAAGTGGGCAGGCAAGTGCCCGTTCTGCGGAGCCTGGAGCACCCTGAAAGAACATTCCGTCGAAATCACGCCGGAGGGCGTCCGGTCTTCCCGCGGGTTGGGCGGTCCCATACACCAGGTGGTGGCCCTGAAAGACGTGGCCGCCGAAGACACCCGGCGGCTCAGCACCGCCAATAGCGAACTGGACAGGGTTCTAGGTGGCGGCTTCGCGCCAGGTTCCCTAGTGCTTATCGGCGGCGACCCGGGCATCGGCAAGTCCACCCTGGTACTTTCCACCCTGGCAGTGATGAACGCCGCCGGAGTCAAGAGCCTTTACGTAAGTGGCGAAGAGAGCGCTGTCCAGGTCAAACTTCGCAGCGAGCGTCTGAACGTGGCCGGAAGCGACATGCTGCTACTCTGCGAGACCAGCCTGGAAAAGATTATAGAAGAAGCCAACAAGCAAAAGCCCCAGATTCTGGTCATCGACTCCATCCAGACCGTCTACAAGCAAGACCTTTCGGGAACGCCGGGCTCCATGTCCCAGCTTCGGGAATGCACCCTAGACCTGATGGTGTTCGCCAAGAACACGGGCTGCATTACCGTGCTCATCGGGCATGTCACCAAGGACGGCCAAATTGCAGGTCCGCGCATCTTGGAACACATGGTGGATACTGTCATCTACTTCGAGGGCGACCGGAATCACCAGTACCGCATTATCCGTTCCATCAAGAACCGCTTCGGCGCTACCGACGAAATCGGCGTACTTGAAATGACGGGGCACGGACTTACTCCCGTGTTAAATCCGAGCCTCGTGTTCCTGCAACAGGGAACTCCCCCCACTCCCGGAAACGTGGTATGCTGCACTATGGAAGGTACCCGGGCTATGCTTTTCGAAACCCAGGCCTTAGTAAGCCAGACTAGCTTCGCCGTTCCCCAGCGGGTAGCGGCAGGCATCGACCCCAAGCGGCTTACCATCATCCTCGCCCTGCTAGAGAAATTTGGCGGTATTTCCATCGGTGCTTCCGATGTATTCGCCAGCATCGCGGGCGGCATGAAGGTGAACGACACATCTTCTGACTTGGCGCTGGCCCTAGCCATCGCCAGTAATCACCTAGGCATTCCCATACCGCGGGAAACCATCGCCATGGGGGAATTGGGGCTCTCCGGAGAGGTACGCTCCGTTCACCTGCTGGAACAGCGGCTCAAGGAAGCCAGGCGTCTCGGGATTACCCAGGCACTAATTCCTGGAAACGGAAAACTCCCCGAAAGCATTCAGGGAGTAGAAATTGTGAGGGTTAACACCATCGCCGATGCCGTCAAGTGGGTTATGGACCGCAAATAGGCGTCAGACGCCTAACAGTGCCGTTGCCGATGTGCAGCTCTATTCCTTAGGCTTAGAAACTACGGGACGCAGCCGCTTACCGCAGAGGGTAACCACAATGCCCGCCTGAGCGAACATGTAGTAGGCCGTATCGCGGCTGTTGTTCAGCGTAGACTTCGGGTCGTAATCATCCTTGGTCACAAACACCTCGGCCACACCCGAAAGGCTCACGTCCAGGGCGCAGCGCTCGCAGGGGAAACCTATCACGTACAGCTTAGAGCCAGGAGGAACCTTCCCGCGAGCATAATGCAGGGCGTTGATTTCCGCATGGACCATAAAGGGGTACTTGTTTGCCTCGAACTCGTGATGGCTCAGCAGTTCACCAGAATCTGCATCCAGAATGTCGTAGGCCAATTTCTGCTTTTCGCGGGTGTATGGCACCGTCTCATCATCAAAGCCCGCCGGGGCCCCGTTGTATCCGGTACTGATAACGCGACCCTCAGCAGAGACAAGCACCGCCCCCATCTGGGTATTCTGATCCTTAGAGAGGCGCGCCTGGGCGCACATCATCTGGGTATATACTTCATCCCGAAGTTTGCTACGTGTAGAAGATTTGTCCATAATAAGGAATATAGTTGATTAGTGTTTCCGATATTAAAGCAAGTCCTTGAAGAAGTCGTTGCCCTTGTCGTCCACGAGGATGAAGGCCGGGAAGTCCTTGATGGTAATCTTGCGGATGGCCTCCATGCCCAGCTCCGGGAAGGCGACGATGTCGTTGCTCAAAATGTTCTGCTCGGCAAGGATGGCGGCCGGGCCACCGATGGAGCCCAGGTAGAAACCGCCGTACTTGTGGCAGGCGTCGGTCACGTCCTGGCTGCGGTTGCCCTTAGCCACCATGATCATGGATGCGCCCTTGCTCTGGAAGCGCATCACGTACGGGTCCATACGGCCGGCGGTCGTGGGGCCGAAGCTTCCGGTGGGCATGCCTTCCGGAGTCTTGGCAGGGCCCGCGTAGTAAATCGGATGGTTGGAGACAACTTCGAGAACGGTCTTCTCGATATCGGTGAGGGCTTCGCCCTTTTCCTGCTTGTCGAAGATTTCGGCGATTTTTGCATGGGCCATGTCTCGGGCCACAATCATGGTGCCCTTGAGGTTCAGACGGGTCTTCACCGGGTACTTGGTGAGTTCAGCGAGCACGTCCTTCATGGGGCGGTCAAGATCAATTTCCACAGCCGGAGCCATGTTCACAGCATCGCCCTTCGGCAGATACTGTTCCGGATGGTGTTCCATCTTCTCGAGCCAGAGGCCATTCTCATCAATCTTTGCCTTGATGTTGCGGTCAGCAGAGCAGCTGACGCCAATGGAGACCGGGCAGCTAGCGGCGTGACGCGGGCAGCGGATTACTCGCACGTCGTGCACAAAGTACTTGCCGCCAAACTGGGCACCAATGCCCGTCTTCTGGCAAATGTGGAGCACCTTTTCTTCCATTTCCACGTCGCGGAACATACGGCCACCCTCAGAACCTGTGGTCGGAAGGTCATCCAGGTAGCCACAGCTGGCGAGCTTTACGGTGTGGGTGTTCATTTCGGCGGAGGTTCCGCCAATCACGATGGCCAGGTGGTACGGAGGGCATGCCGCGGTACCGAGGGTCTTTACCTTATCCGAAATAAACTTTTCAAGGGACTTGGGGTTGAGGAGCGCCTTGGTCATGGGCCAGTAATAAGTCTTATTGGCAGAGCCACCGCCCTTGGCCACGAACAAGAACTTGAGGTCGGCACCTTCTTCAGCATGAATATCAATCTGGGCGGGCAGGTTGCAGGCCGTATTCTTCTCTTCGTACATGGTAAGCGGCGCAATCTGGCTATAACGCAGATTCTTGCCGGTGTAGGCATTGTAGATACCTTCGGAAATGGCCTTCGCATCGTCGGCGCCGGTCCAAACCTGCTGGCCCTTGTGGCAAATACAGATGGCGGTACCGGTGTCCTGGCAGAACGGGAGAATTCCCTTGGCGGCCACGCAGGCGTTCTTAAGGAGCGTGAGAGCGACAAACTTGTCGTTGTCAGAGGCTTCCGGATCCTGGAGAATCTTGGCCACCTTCTGGGTGTGGGCCGGACGGAGCCTGAAGCTCACTTCCTCGAATGCCGCCTGGGAGAGTCTGGTGAGGGCCTCGGGGGCAACTTTCAGAATTTTCTTTCCTTCGAATTCGGCGACGGAAACACCATCCTTGCCGAGATTTACGTATTCAGTCTTGTCTTCGCCGTGCTGCACGGTCGCTTCGTATTTGAATGCCATAGTAGTTTAGGGGTTAGGGGTTAGGATCTAGGGGTTAGGGGTTACGGGGAAAGCCTTCCCCTCGCTCCATAATAGCCGACTTGAGCCGTCTATTATTTCGCTACCCCTTCTAGCGGGCTTCAGTCGCCAGCCCGCAACGCCTGGCTTACAGTTCATGTATTACAAGATAAAATTTCCATGCCCAAATGGAGTTTTGGGGCCTGTTTTAATCCGCAATAATTCGCAAAAAAACGACAAAAGGGTAAAAAAAGCGGACAAAATGATTTTTTTTGAAAAAAAGTGAGCAAATCGGACAAAGAAGTGCTATTTTTAGAGCGTTAAAGTTTAAACACAGAGAGGATTACTATGAAGATTAAGAATCTGTTGCTGGCAACCATGCTGGCTTCTGCCGTTGCCTTCGCAGCCGATGCCGCCAAGGCTCCTGCCGCTGCTCCCGCAGCAGCCCCCGCAAAGACTGAGGCCGCCGCTCCCGCAGCCGCTGAACCGGCTGCTGCTCCCGCCGCTGCCGCTCCTGCTGAAACTGCACCGGCCGCTGCCCCTGCCGCTGAAGCTGCCGCACCGGCTCCTGCTGCCGAAGCCGCTCCCGCCGAAGCCGCCGCCCCTGCTGCCGCTCCTGCTGATTCTGCTGCTCCTGCCGCCGAAGCCGCTGCTACCCCTGCTGATTCTACCGCTGCTCCCGCTGAAGTTGCCGCTGCCGATTCCACAGCCGCCCCGGCCGACTCTGCCGCGGCTCCTGCTGAAGCCGTAGCCGCCGACACTGCCAAGGCCGACTCCGCTGAAGTCCTGGAAGCCAAGACCGAAGAAGCCCCTGTGGATAGCGCCGCTCTCGCCCAGTCCGAAGCCGACAAGAAGGCCGCTGAAGAAGCTGCCAAGGCCGAAGCCTCCGCTCCTGCCGAAGCCACTGCTTCCGCCAAGTCCTCTATCATGGAGAACCCCTGGGAATTCCTGATTGTGTCCGCTGCCTTCATCGCATCGGTCCTGGTCATCATCTTCACCGGGGATTGAGTTTAACGACCGTTCGCGCTAAATTCGTGAGCAACGTCTCCGGATGGCGCTCACTCTCGCTGCAAAGGCTCGTTTATACGAGCCTTTTTCGTTCACAATGCGGCCGACCGCTCGTTCGATATTTCGGGTGACAAGACCTCCGGTTTCCCATAAGCCAAGTTCAAAAAAATTCTCTCAACCTATTGCTTTTTCATATAAAAACAGGTAGATTTAGAGAAAAGAAAGGAGATTCTATGGGAAAGGTCCTTAAAATCTTGGTTATTGTGGCCGTTTGCCTGATTTCTGCTCTCGGAATCTACGGTATCGTGAGAACCGCCCGCCTCGACGAAAATACGGCGGATTAACCTACACGTCTATTTGATATATGCCGGGACTTGAGCCCGGCCTTTTGTGCACCTGTCCATCGGGTGCTTTTCTATATTGTCCATATGAACTTTTTAAACAAGAAACCCCTTTTCTTTGCGGTCTCCGCCGCCATATTCCTGGGCATCCTGCTGATTGTTTTCCGGGAATTCGCCTTTAATCCCGACACACTGATGTTGAACAGCGACCAGCTGAACTCCATCGGCTGCCGTATGCTTCGCGCACAGAATGCCGTTCTTACGGAATGGGACGATTCCCGCCTGGGCGGTGTTCCCACCATCGACGCCCTCTTCGCCGATGCCTACCACCCGCTGGTATGGGTGCAGTTCCTGACCGAGCCTGCTCGCGCCGTAGGATTCAAGTTCATCTTGACCATCTGGGTAGCATTCATGAGCGCAATGCTGCTGGCCTGGAACCTGACAGGAAACCGCTGGTGGGGCGCGCTACTAGGCTTGCTCTACGCCTTCTCGCCGGAGTATTTCACCTACATCTACGGTGGACACGATGGAAAGATGATGGTATTCGCCATCGCTCCACTGGCGCTTCTTGCCATCCGCAAGATCGTCCGAGACGGAAGCCTCCCCTACCTGATTGTTCTGGCCCTTTCCATCACCTGGATGATTCTCGGGTCTCACCTGCAGCTCACCTACCTGTTCCTGTGGGGCGCAGGCCTTTACACGCTCTACGAAGCCTTCTTCCATTGCGATTCCTTCAAGACCAAGGGCAAGCGTATAGGCCTTGCTGCAGCTGGACTTGCCTTCGGCCTTGCCATCAGCTGTTTCCAGGTGGTTCCGCCCTACATGTACACCACCACCCAGTCCGTCCGCGGCGAAGGAGACCACACCAACTATGGCCACGCCGTCAGCTGGTCACTCCACCAAGAAGAAATGGCACAGATGCTACTTCCTGGATTTATCGGGGTGGATGTCTTTGAACACAACGAGAAGACCGGCCTTCTGGAAGGCAGTTCCTTCGTAAATGCGACTATTCAGGAATACCAGACATCCGGCGGTTCGCCCTTCTACTGGGGCCACAACAGTTTCAAGCTGGACCACAACAACGCAGGCGCCCTCCTGACCCTGCTCGGGTTCCTGTGTCTGTTTTTGCCGGGCAAGCGCCGCTGGGCTATGTTCTGGGGATTGGGAGCAGTCCTTGCCCTAAGTTATGGTATGGGAGCCCATTCCCCGCTGTTCAAGCTCTGGTATAGCATTCTGCCTGGCGTCAAGAATTTCCGCG
>CAMIWK010000044.1 GCA_946402415.1 uncultured Fibrobacter sp. | reverse complement strand
CGAAATCAGCATCTTTTTCGCATTCGGATCAAAAGCTGGCATAGCGTTCCTTTTCCTATTCACAAAAACTTTAACAAGCAGTCCCAAAATTAGAAAAACTCCCGAGGGTATCGGGAGTCTCGCTTATTTCCAGTGCCTTCCAAAAGCAATTACTTTCCGGCCTTGTTCTGCTCCAGTTCATCTTCGAGCTTCTTGGTCTGGGCATTGGTGGCATCAATGATGTTCTTCAGGTTCTCGATTTCCACACCCTGCTTGGCCACCTGGTCCTTGAGTTCTTCGCACTTTGCGGCGTAGGTCTGTTCCGATTCGATGCGGTTGTTCAGTTCCTTGCGCAGGCAGTCTACGGAGCCGCGGAGGGTATCCACTGCATCTTCGGCTTCTTTCAAAGCCGGATTTTCATCGGCGCTAGCAGTCTCAGAACAAGCGCACTTGCCACCCATGAACTTCTTGGAAAAAGCGACAGCGGCAGCAGCGCCAGCAATCGCACCAACTAAAAAGGCTCCAGTCTTCATAAGAACTCCTTGTGTATTGATTCCTTTTTGGGAATATAGTAAAGTTCAAAAAGGAGATGCCCGCCTGCGCGGGCATGACAAGGGCGGCAGGTCCTAAAACCTCACTTCTTAGGCTTCGGGAACAGTTCCTTGATAATCTCATCAATATGCTTTTTAGGGTGGATTTTCAGCCCCTTCTTTGCGGGAGCCGGAAGCTCCACCACATCCTTCTTGTTGCCTTCGGGCAGGTAAAGCGTCTTGACGCCTGCTTCCTGGGCGGCTAAGGCTTTTTCGTTCAGACCACCGATAGGGAGCAAGTCGCCCGTAAGGCTCACCTCCCCTGTAAAGGCGATGTCTGGAGCTACAGGCCTACGGGTAAAAGCAGAAAGCAAAGCCAGCGTCATGGCAATGCCTGCCGACGGACCATCTTTAGGAACGGCGCCTTCGGGCACATGAATATGAATATCCGTCTTCTTCACGATGGCAGGGTCTATCCCGAAACGATGTAGCCTCTCGCGTACAAGGCTCAGCGCAATCTGGGCAGACTCCTTCATCACGTCACCAAGCTTTCCAGTGAGCATCAGGTGACCCTTGCCAGAAAGGAGCATGCACTCCAACGTCAGGATTTCGCCGCCTACACTTGTCCATGCAAGTCCTGTAATGACACCGTGATGACCAGGTGCAGGCAAGCGGTTTTCCGTAAAACGGGGAACGCCCAGGTATTCCTGGAGCTGCTTTTCAGTGAGCTCCCTCTTGAGCTTCTTGCCCATGACAATTTCTTTGGCACGATGGCGAACAATGCTTTCCAGGGAGCGTTCCAGTTCGCGGACACCTGCCTCTCGGGTCCATTCCCTGATAATCTTTTCAATGAGAGTATCCGGAATGGAAATGTCCTTGTCCAAAGCCACGCCGCAACGCTCACAAATTTTCGGAATCAGAAACTTAGAGGCGATCTGCTTTTTCTCGTGAGCATAATAGCCGGGGAGCCGAACCACTTCCAGACGGTCCCGCAAGGCATCGGGAATTTCCGCTTCGGAGTTGGCGGTAGCAATGAACAGCACACGACTGAGATCTAACCCCACTTCCATAAAATGGTCTGTAAAGTCGTGATTCTGTTCCGGATCCAAGACCTCCAGCAAGGCGCTGGCCGGGTCGCCCCTAAAGTCGGCCGCCATCTTGTCAATTTCATCCAGGAGCAGCACGGGGTTCATGCACTTTGCGCGACGGAGCGCCTGAATAAAACGACCAGGCATAGCTCCGATGTAAGTACGGCGATGACCGCGAATTTCGGCTTCATCCCGAACACCACCCAAAGTGATACGCACAAAATTCCGCTGCATAGATGCGGCGATAGATTCCACAAGGGTGGTCTTACCTACACCTGGAGGACCTACCAGGCAAAGGATAGGCGCCCGGCGTTCCGTACCCGTAAGTTTCAGCACGGCAATGTATTCCAGAATGCGGTCCTTCACCTTGTCCAAGCCGAAATGCTTGGAGTCCAAGTCCGTCTTTACCTTCTTCAGGTTCAATACCGTATCGCTGTAAACGCCATAAGGCATAGAAAGGAACCAGTCGATGTAATTGCGGACCACAGCGTATTCCGGCGTAGTGGGGTGCATCAGGCGCATACGGCTGATTTCTTCTTCCATCTTTTCCATGATGGCCGGGGAGAATTTTTTCGCCCTTAGTTTCTTTAAAAGCTGGTCCGGCTCCGAGGAAGAGTTCTCCCCATCGTTCAGTTCATCTTGCAACTGGCGGATCTGTTCGCTGATAAACCATTCCTTCTGCTGCTGGGCCATTTTCTGGCGGACACTCTGCTGAATCTTGACCATCACATTGTCGTTGTCATCGGTGATGGACATAAGGGCCAAAAGTTTGGCAGCCATGTCATCCAGAGATTCCGCTTCAAGGAAATTCTGCTTTTCTGCCAAGGAAATCTGCAAGAAGGGGATGATTCCGTAGAAGGCGTTCAGCTGGCTGTCCATGCCAAAGAAGGCGTCGACCATACCTTCGGCAATGTTCCTCTTAGCGGCATAGTCCCTGAAACTAGAAAGCACCTCTCCGAAACTTTCGGTCTTGTCCTTGTTGCCGACAGGAACCTTCCGCGCGGAAACGGTCACATGCAAAAAACCATTCTTAAAGACAACAGACCGTAAATCCACAATCTGCTCCCCTTCCAACACCACCTTCACGCAGCCATTAGGGAAAGGGGTCACATTGGAAACACGGGCCGCGACACCAACAGAATACAAATCCAGAAGCGGATTGGTGATTTCTTCCTGTTCCACATCCTTCTGGGTCACCAAAATGATTTCGCCGTCATGGGCCTCGGCATATTCAAGAGCTTTCAACGAAATATCTCGACCCACCAAAATACGGCGAGTCGTATAGGGAAAAACAATCGCATCCCTCAGCGGAAGGAGGGGGAAAACCTTAGAAAAATCAAAAGCCATATTTCAATAATAGTAAAGCAGACAAAAGCGGGCGCTAGGCCACGTTCTTGCCAGCTTTTTTCGAGGATTTCTTTGCAGAAACGGCCAAGGGATTCAGGCCCCTGCGGATTATTTCATCCGTAAGCACCAGCTTCTTGGCTCCCGTACCGGGCATTTCGAACATAGCCTGCTGCAAAGACTTTTCCATCACGGAGCGAAGCCCGCGGGCACCAGTCTTTCGGCTCATAGTCTCGCGGACAATTTCCCTCAGGGCTTCATCGGTAAATTCTAGTTCAATGCCGTCCATAGCAAACAGACTCTTGAACTGCTTGACCAAGGCGTTTTTCGGCTGGGTAAGAATGTTCAGCAAGGCCTTCTCATCTAATTCTTCGAGAGCGACCGCTATAGGCAGGCGTCCTACAATTTCAGGAATGAGACCAAACTTGATAAGGTCATCGGGCTCCAGTTGCTTGAAAAGTTCGCTCAAGGAATTATCGGATTCGCTGCGGATGTCGGCGCCAAATCCCATACCGCCCTTGTTCACACGCTGGGAAATAATCTTGTCCAGGGTCTCGAAGGCGCCACCGCAAATGAACAGGATGTTCCGGGTATTCACCTGCACCAGAGGCTGTTCTGGGTGCTTACGGCCACCCTTGGGGGGCACGGCGGCAACGGTCCCTTCCAGAAGCTTTAAAAGCCCCTGCTGAACACCCTCCCCACTCACATCACGAGTGATAGAAGGATTCGCAGTCTTGCGGGCAATCTTGTCGATTTCATCAATAAAGATGATTCCTCGTTCGGCACGAGATACATCGTAATCGGCAGCCTGCAGCAAGCGCACAATAATGCTATCGACGTCTTCACCAACATAACCGGCCTCGGTAAGCACCGTGGCGTCGGCGATAGTAAAGGGCACATCCAAAAAACGGGCCATGGTCTGGGCCAGAAGTGTCTTACCAGATCCCGTAGGCCCTACCAGAAGCAAGTTGGACTTTTCCACTTCTACGGTATCGCCATTGGGGTGAGCCTGCTTGTGACGCAAACGCTTATAATGGTTATAGACCGCCACAGAAAGGGCTATCTTCGCCTGTTCCTGTCCGATAACAAAATCATCCAGATGGGCCTTGATTTCGGAGGGGAGCGGAAGGGGCTTCTGAGACGCCGTTTCTGTCGCCTGCTTTTCTTGCAGAGAACGGGACTTATCCTCTTCGATAATCCGGTAGCACATAGAAACGCAGTCGCTGCATATGTGTACGCCAGCGCCAGCAATCATCTTGTCTACCTGTTCGGCAGACTTGCCGCAGAAACTACATGTTACCGTAGGACGATTTTTCCCGTTTCTATACATGAATTTTAGACTCCCTCTTTACGCGGGACAAAGACCTCATCGATAACGCCAAAGGCCTTCGCTTCTTCTGGACCCATATAGAAATCGCGATCCGTCTTTTGGCGAACTTCATCAATGGACTTGCCGGTATGCTTCGCCACAATTTCGGCAAGAGTATCCTTAGTGCGGATAATTTCTTTTGCGGTAATCTGGATATCGGTAGACTGTCCCGTAGCGGCGCCAGAAGGTTGGTGCAACATGATACGGGAATGGGGGAGCGCGTAACGCTTGCCCTTGGTCCCTGCAGCCAAAAGAACAGCCGCCATAGAGGCACAACTACCAATGCAAATGGTGGCAATATTGGGGCGAACATGCTGCATGGTGTCGTAAATGGCGAGCCCTGCCGACACGTAGCCACCCGGACTGTTGATGTACAGCGTGATATCCTTTTCCGGATTCTCGTATTCAAGGAAAATCAACTGGGCCATAACGTTGTTCGCCACCTCATCGTTGATAGGCGTGCCCAAGAAGATGATCCGTTCCTTGAGGAGTCGGGAATAGATATCGTAAGCGCGTTCACCACGCCCCGTATTCTCTATGACGGTAGGGATAATCATTCAGTTTACCTCTTACTTGTTTTCTTCAGCAGCCGGACGGATACCGACAATAAAATCGGCTGCCATCTGGAAGCGAAGCTCTTCGCGAAGCTGGTTGATACGACCGGACTGACGGAAATGAGACTTCAAGTCTTCAAATTCAACATGGTAAGCCTTGGCCATTTCTTGCAGGCGAGCGTCTACTTGGGCCTGTGCAGGGCGAATCTTTTCCTTGTTAGCCACGAATTCCAGAATACGGTGCTTCTTGATTTCGCGGACAGCCTCGGGACCCATAACCTTCATCTGCTCTTCCGTAGGTTCCACGGAATCCTTCGGGTCCTGCACGTTACGGTTAATGGACCACTTGATGAGGTCCACCACGCGGGCATTCGGGACTTCGAAGGGATTCTGTTCAATCAGCTTGTCAATGGCCTCGTTAATGGCCTTAGTCTTGGCAGCATCCTGTTTCTGGTTGGCAAGGCTTTCAGCGATATTGCTCTTGAGCTCAGCCTCATCCTTCACGCCAACCTTCTGGCAAAATTCCTCATCCAGGGTCGGAGGAACAATCTTACGGACATCGGTCACCTCTACCTTGAACTGGGCAGTCTTGCCACGGTAGCGTTCATCCTTGTGGTCATCGGGATACTTGAAGTTGATTTCCTTGGTTTCACCTGCATTGGAACCGGCCAAGCCTTCATCAAAGCCGGGGCTAGCAGATTCGCCCAACAGGGAGCGGAATTCCCTATTCTCAGGCAGTTCCTGCTTTTCGCCGTCAATCACCACTTCCAAGTAGTTACCAACTACCACATCACCCTTCTGGGCTGCGCGGTCTACATGTTCATCCTTACTCCACATCTTCATCAGGTGATCAAACTCAGCCTGGACCTCTTCTTCGTGAACGGCCGTCTGAGGAACGGTAATGCCGGTGTCGGCATAGCCCTTAATGTCAATTTCCGGGTCCATTTCCACTTCCACCGTCAGGCTAACGGCAGATTCCTTGTCATCGTTGAACTTGGTAATCTTCAACTGGCCCACGGGGATGATGTTCGCCTTCTTGAGTTCTTCATTCAGAACCTTATCCACCATCTCGTTTACCACTTCGTGATGGATAGAATCACCAAACTGCTTCAGAATCATAGCCTTGGGAACCTGACCCTGGCGGAAACCCTTCAACGTCACCTGCTTCTTGTACTGGGACAGTTTCTTTTCGAAAGGAGCCTTCAGGTCCTCCTGGGGGATGGTGACTTCGAGGGTACGCAGTGTAGCGCTAGTTTCTTTGATTTCAACGGACATATAGACTCCGGTATACGTTAGTAGATTAAAAATTCTGCGAGGGGTGGGAGTCGAACCCACACACCGAAGTACCAGATCCTAAGTCTGGCGCGTCTGCCAATTCCGCCACTCTCGCGTTTTGTGTCGCTAATTTAGAAAAAAAGGCATCGCCAGAACTCAGGAAACATCAATAAATCCATAAAAACGGGACGGAATCCGTTTGGAAATAAGCCCCAACCGATTCGCAATCCGAACGGGCAGAGTCGCCAAGAAGCCCAAAGGGCCCCTAAAATGCTCCCGCATCAAAGCCATAGGCACATGAGGGAACAGAAAATCACCCGTCTGGAGGCTATACGGTTTACCTATGGAGTCCAAAAGTTGCTTCATTTCCTGTAGAGAAAAATGCCACAAATGGTCTGATACAGCAATATGGGCGAAGGAAACCCCAAGCCGGAACAAAGACTCAAAATCTTCGGTGCATGGCAATGTAAAAACCACACGTTTACGAGCAGCCGCCACAGCTGCCTGCAAAAAAGCCTTGGGGTCCTGGACATGCTCGAGAACCTCTATCAACAGAACCGTATCGGCAACGCCATCACCCAGAAGTTCATCCTGCTGCAAAAAACGGGTCTTCAGACCATTTGCCGCAGCGGCCTTTAAAGATTCAGGATTGATGTCGGCAACAACAGTGTCATAACCGGCCCGGGACAATTCTAAGGAATAAGCACCTTCCCCGCCGCCAACATCCAGAACCGATTTCCCCCTAATCTCACGAAGCAAGAAATCGACAATGGGCTTGTAGGCATCCCCCGGATTCGCCGGTGGCCCAGGCTTAAAAAAAGAACTCTGTCCCTGCAGTTTCCCCATATTTAAAATATACAAAAGTTATTGCATAAAGCCCATAATCGCTCTTTGTTCTTTTTGTATCTTTATGACGTGCCTGCCGTTGTAAAAAGCATAAAAATAGGCGCTTTCATTGCCTGCGCCAATTTTATCATACAAGGAATTTCTTTTCTTGTACAAAATTTCATAGCCCGAAACCTTGGCGCCTCGACATACGGTTTTTTTGGAGTCCTCCAAACAGACTTTTCCATCTTCTCCGCTATCGCCGACTTTGGCATGGGAACCCTCATTCTGGCCTTCTTCGGCAAAAGGGCCACAACAGGGCAACTTTTTAGAAGCGTATTTCAGCTGCGCATAGCCAGTTCTGTCTTAACAGCCTTCATTATGGTCCTTTTCGCGCTGATCATTAGACGCGACCATGCCATTTTTTGGGGAGAACTCATTCTCTCCCTCGGCCTCATTTTTCAACACGCGTTCTTTGACTGGTTCTTCATCTGCGGCAGATTCTGGAAAAAGCTACTTCTTTCTAAAATTTTGCATTCCATATCGTACACAGCTATTATGGGCATCGCCCTCCTCTATTTCAGAACCGAAAGAATAGAAATTATTGCCCTGGCCATGGTTCTTGCCGCCCTCCCAGCCTTTTTCTTCGGAATAACACAATCACTGAACCGAAAAATATTCAAATTAACTAAACGCACCCTGCTTTTTTCCCGCCTTATGTTCAAGGCCGGCATCCCTTACGCCATATCAGGCTTTGCCTCCTACGCCTATCTACCCGTGGGGCTTTATATAGCCGACAGATTTGCGTCCGCCGAGTTCCTGAGCTCCTACAATTATGGCCACAAGATTCTCATCCTCTGTTCGGGTATTATGGTCCATTTTATTTCTTCAAATCTTGTCACCCAGCACCTATCGCAAGACAAATATGTTCACCTAAAAGAAATGCTAACCTTCGTGATTTTTATTGGCATATGCACAACTCCCCTCTGGTTATTCCCCAGGCAACTTTTACAAATCCTCTTCTTTGCAGTCCAATGGACTGGGGAATCACTTGACTGTAGCAGTCAAATACTCCGAATTTTATCTATGTCTCTTTTATTCCAGGCAGCAAGACTATCTATGATTTCCACCTTGCTAAAGAACAAGGAAACCTATACTTACGCCTTCATCGTAAGCGTCGCTGGTGCGGCCAACATTATTGCATGCCTGGTTGCCGGAATAAATTTACCCAACAACTATATTCCGGTCTTCGCCCTGACCGGAGATATTCTCATCACAGTTATTCTTCTTGGGTATTACATTCACCGAAAGGCGCTTAAATGGTAATACACCCTTGCCGCTGCTCATGGTACAGACAATCACAAAGAACGTCATCCATGCCCAATACATACTCTGCTTGTAGCCTGTCGTGAAGCTCCACAGGAATATCCACAATACGAACATACACTCAAACAAAAGAAATAGCGGCGTCTTGGAAGATGCCATCCGGCGATAACACCACGTGATGAGAATTCCGAAAAGGAATGGCTCGAAAAACAAACCGATAATCCCGAAATCCTTATAGGCATCCCACAAGAATGGGATTGTATTAAGGTTCGGCCGCTTGGAGACGCTCTGGTTAAAAGGGGTATCCCAGCCAAAACTGTCCTGAAGTCCATCACCCATCCGTAGCAAATGGGTTATGCCATAAAAAGCATCTATGCCATATGTCCATTCATGTTCATAAGCGTCACTGGGCTGGTTAAATGCATAATCCAGATTCCAATAGTTATTTGAGATATACAAGTAGGGCAACTGGGTCAGTTTCCGGGCCACTTTTTCCGTAAAATCCTTGGTCTTCTTGTTGACGGCCATAAAACTGTTCCAGTCGTTATACTGCCCCTTTAAAAAGGCGACGCCTATAAAGAAAGCCAGTGCAAAAGCCAAAATGACTCCACTGGTTTTCCACGTAAAGCGACCGTGCAAATAATTGAAAAGCATCAGAAGGAATCCTATGCACAGCATATTGATGCCGCGGCTAGGGAATGTCAAGAAGCTTAGAATCATAGTGAAAACCACCATAAATCTTGAGGCATTCCGTACCCAACGCACAGGATTAATCGACTTGAAGGACGCAACCCCGAAAAGACCGACCACCATGGCTCCCGATGTAAAGAAGTCTGAATATTTCAAGACGGGACTGCTTCTCCCCGAAACCCAGTAAGCGGGGTGTTCGGTAAACAGAACAAAATTTCCCGCAACAGAAATAACCCCTATGACACCTATGAAAAAATAAGCGAAGGCCAAAAAGCTGGCACAAAAGTGCGTTGGCCAACTATATTCCCGGGTCAATTTAATCTGATCAGGCATTTCGTAACCGCCCTTGGCGGCCCAAACAATTTGGGTTAAGACGGAACCTCCGATGAAGGCCACCATCCCCCCGCCCCACACAAGCCACGTGTTGAGGCGAAAATCCGTCATAGCCGGATCCAACTTGAGGTAGGCAACCCCAAGCATTAGCGTCTGCACTAGAAAATACAAAACCGGCGGAAAAAAGTAGTCCACTTTTAACAGTGAAACAGCCGCCAGCACTACAGCTGCAAGCGCAAACAGCACGCAGGTTTCTGGATATGCTGCTAAGACTGCTTCCATCGGCTTACTACCGCCTTGTTACAGATCTACTTACGCCAGAAACAAATCTCGCGCACAATCGATTCCCACTCGTAAGAGATTTCGGAACCCTTCTTTGTCTCTGAGCGCATATATTCAATAAAGCTACACAACAATGTCGCAACAAGGAACGAAATAAAGAACGTAAACATCATCATCAGTCCACGCTTAGGGAAGACCCTTTTGTCATTCTCCCAAGGGGGCTGGAGGACTATCAAGTTAACTTGCTTATTGTTGGCCTCCATATCCAGTTGTTCACGCTGTTCACGAAGCATTACATATATAGCCTGTTGCATCTGCAATTCACTTTTCAATTTCAGATATTGGTTAGAAAGCTCTGGAGTCTTGTTGAGGGCCACAACACCCATATCACTTTGTTTTCCATCGGTCACCTGACTAATGGCGCTTTCCAGATTCTTCAAGCGACGTTCTAGATCCTCTACACGCTTTGTCCGAGTACCCTGCTTTGCCAATTCGTAAGATATTTCCTGCTTGATTGCTTCACGTTCCGTCTGCATATTCGCCATATACCTTATGGTCGATTCAAGCTGCCTATCAGGGTCATAATAGTTATTCTTGCGCTGGAACTTAATGAAATCCTTCTTCATGGACTCCATTTCCTTTTCCACTTCTTTAATACGGGCATCCATATATTCCCGCATCTGACGAGCCTGATTCGTCTTGTAGTAATTATACATGGAATCCACTTGCGTCAAAAAATACTGTACGACAGCGGCGGCCTTCTTGTAATCCTTGTGATCAAAAGTCACATGGAACATATCCTCATCATTCATTTCAATTTTCAAATTCTTTCTGAATTTTTTCAAAAGGTCCGCATAGAACTTTCCCTTGAATTTATAATCTCGCGCCAGATCAAACTTCTCTATAATACGTTCATGCAGCTCCCAGGATTTTGCAAAGGTCATAGTGACATCGGCACCCTCATCTGTGTCACTGAACAAATCCGACAGGGAGTTCCCTTTTTCGCCTAATTTTTTCCCTACACCCATACCGGGCACCATGGCGCTGTTTTCTACAGGAGATGTAAATACGGCCTCAGCCCTATATTCGGGCGTAAAGCCCCACATCACCATCACGAACATCACCGCAGTGGGTATCAAAACAATTAGAGAAAAAAGCCTCTTGTGAGACAGGCAACTACTCGCAGCCGCTAAAATAATCTCTAAAAAAGATATGTCTCTTTGTTTTTCCATACTACCGGTAAGACATGTAGATAATAAAGGTCGAAGATACAACGGTCAGCAACGAGGCCAAGAACAACGTGATATCTTTGAAGTTCTCATAGCGGCTCTTGGGGATTTCGATGTAGTCCCCCGGAAGAATTTCATCTTCCGTTGCATTTACATCCAATGTTTCCCTGTTGCCACGAACAACCCGAACCTGGTTCCACGTTCCCGTAAATGGGGTAACTCCCGCCGCAGCGATATAATCCAACGCGTGGTATTCCGGGTTATAAGGAACGCGTCCCATTGCGGCGACCGCACCACCTACATAAACGAATTGGTTGTTAGAGCCGCGATTGTCACAATAAACTTCAGAACTAGCGGAAGCAACGGTCTTCCCCGCTTCCGAAATCGAAATTTTCTTTTCAGACCCATCCTTGCCCACAATCTTTATAAAGCTAAGCCCACTATTTTCAATGCTATTCCCAGAAACCATCAAATAATAGTCCGCCACAGTGCGATTTTCCTTATATGGAACAGGAACACGCCTATCAGGGAAAACAAGGGTTACGGCCTCACTCATATCCACGAAGGGAACATAAATCTGATCCCCTTGCATCAATATCAAATCCTTAGAAAAATCTCCCAAACGGACAATACTATTGTAATCCACCTTTATGGAATCCTGCCCTCGAATAACTACAACCCGCTCCTTGTCTGCCGTCGGAAGCAGCCCCCCTGTGTTACGAATCAGCGTAGTCAACTTTGTCTGGGCTTCTACAGGAATTTGACCTGACTGAGGAACGGCTCCCATCATAGAAACCATAAAAGACTTTAACCTTGACAATTGAACTGAAGAATACTGAGGGTTGTATTTCCCTGAAATCGCGCGCATTATTTCTCGTTTTGCATCACTTAAGGATTTGCCCCCCACATTAATAACACCGCATTCGCTAACAGCGATGGTCCCATCGGCATTGACCTGGACTGAGAAATAGTTGTTTTCCAAGAACAAGTCAAAAAAATCACCCGGGCCGACAACATAGTTAGAATCCACCTGTGATTCCACCACCATAGGCATCAATGAAATATTTCCACGGGGGGTAGCGTACTCTGGCGGATACCTCATCAAAGATGACTGCGCAAAGGACAACGCAGCATAAACCCACACAAACAATAAGCAGAGTTTCATCCTCATAAACATCTCGAATAAGCGATATGTCGTATAAAAATACAAAAAAAAGTCCAGCGAAACCGGACTTTTTTTAATTATGCCATTTTTTTGTTATGCGGACTTGCTTTCGCCTTCCACCATGCTTACAGCTTCGGACTTGGCAGGTTCAGCAGCCTTCTTGGACTTGGCAACAATTTCGTCTTCCACAAGACCCACGAGGGCCATTTCGGAAGCGTCACCAGCGCGGTTCGGACCGAGCTTCAGCACGCGGGTATAACCGCCGTTGCGATTTGCATAGCGGGGGCCGATTGTTGCAAACAGGTCCTGCAAAACCTTGGGGTCCATAATGAAGCGGGCAGCTTCACGACGGGCAGAAAGGTCACCCTTCTTGGCATAGGTAACCATACGGTCTACCACGCTGCGGACCATCTTGGCCTTGTGCAAGGTTGTACGCACATAGCGGTTGCTCTGTTCAGCTTCCATGCCCTTTCCGATGATAGAAGTGGCAAGGGCGCGGAGGATGGCACGCTTGTGCTGGGCGTTAACGCCGAGTTTCTTGTTCTTTACACCGTGTCTCATTTTTAATCCTTCAAGTATTCATCGACATCCATGCCAAAAGAAAGGCCCATGGAGGTCAACACCTCGTTAAGTTCCACCAAGGACTTCCGACCGAAGTTCTTGTATTTGAGCATATCGTTTTCCTTGTTGCGCACAAGTTCACCGACCGTATGAATATTGGCCATACGCAGGCAGTTGCTGGAGCGAACAGAGAGTTCCAGTTCATCAACGCGAGTACGGAGCAGTTCCGCAATGCGCTGGTGTTCTTCATCCTGGCCGTCAGCACCTTCGGTCACCAGGTCACCTTCGAAGTTGATGAAGATTTCCAGGT
>CAMIWK010000043.1 GCA_946402415.1 uncultured Fibrobacter sp. | reverse complement strand
CCCATGGACTTGCGGACACGAACCTTGTCTCCGTCGGTCACGGCAAAGCCTGCGCTTTCCTGACCACGGTGTTGCAGGGCATAGAGCCCCATGGCCACGTTGCGGACGACATTTTCACCATTGTAAATGCCGATAACACCGCATTCTTCATGTAATTCTTCGAGCATAACGCCTCTTCGGAATGATTGTCTCCCCTACCTCAAGGGTCGTAGCCCACCCGTTCGGGTGCAAGCAGGGAAACGGACGCCACTGGCCTGCAAAAAATGTGCCATTTTTTACGTTTTTGGGCTAAAAACGGAGATTACGGGAGATTTACCGACAAGATTGCTTTACTCTGCTATACCGTATTTTACAAATTTTGTAAAATCAAAGGCTAAAAATACATAAAATGTAAAAGATTTGCCGTTTTTAGGCTAATTTCGCAAAAATTTTTCTCTTTTTACCTCTTCACAACTGATTTTTTTATTGCTAGTTTAAGGTTCCGATGTATTACATATCGGAACCCATCGTGGCATACAAGAGTACCGCCGTTGCAGATTTCTCGCAACGGAACCAGGCGACTCTCCCCGGGCATCTGACCTTTATTCCTGTCTTTAAATTTTTCAATCGTTTGGCAAAAGCTTCTGGCTTTTGCCTTTATTTTTATTCGGATTTTTAATTAATAGCGAGCGATATATGACTGATCAATTCAACTGGAAAGCGAAGCGCGAGAAGAAAGCGTTTCTGGCGTTGGCGGATGGAACCGTCTTTAGGGGCTATGCCTTCGGGCAGGCAAACGATACTGTCGGCGAAGCGGTGTTCAACACCGGAATGGCGGGTTACAAGCAGATTTTGACGGACCCCTCCTACGCGGGCCAGTTCGTGGTATTTACCACCGCCGAAGTGGGCGCATACGCTGCGAACCTCGAGAAGTCCGAATCCCGCGACGTCTTTTTGAACGGCATCGTCGTAAACTCGCTGGATGACGTGAGCAAGGAGATTGGCGAAGAGAGCCTGCACGACTATATGCTGGCCCACAAGAAGCCGGGCATTGCAGGCGTGGACACCCGCGCCCTCACAATACACCTGCGTGACAATGGCGCCCAGAAAGCCTACCTCCACGTAGACGGCACCGAAATGAGCGAAGCCGACGCTATCAAGAAGGCGCAGGAATGGGAAGGCCTCGACGGCCAGGACTATGCGAGCAAGGTGAGCGACCCCAACGGTTACGAATTCAGCACCGAAGGCGACCTGAACGTAGTCGCGCTAGATTTCGGTATCAAGACCAACATTTTGAGGAACCTCGCCGCACAGAACATGAAGGTGACGGTCCTCCCGATTAACGCCACATTCGAACAGGTGATGGCGAAGAATCCGGACGGAGTGTTCCTCTCCAATGGTCCTGCCGACCCGAACTCGCTCCCGCAAGTGGCGGCTGTCATCAAGCAGCTTTTGGGCAAGGTTCCGCTGATGGGTATCTGCCTCGGTAACCAGCTCCTGGGCCTTGCGCTCGGCGCGAAGGTTTCCAAGCTCAAGTTCGGCCATCACGGTTGCAACCATCCGGTCAAGAATCTTAAAACCGGCGCCGTGGAAATCACGAGCCAGAACCACAACTACGCTATCGAAGAAGCCTCGCTCCCCGCCAACGTAGAAGTCACGCACATCAACCTGAACGACAACACGGTGGAAGGCATCCGCCACAAGGAACTTCCCGCGTTCAGCGTGCAGTACCATCCGGAATCCGCTCCGGGCCCCAACGATTCTTACTACCTGTTCGGCGAATTCAGACAGATGATTGAAAACTTTAAGGCCGGCAAGACCGGCGCCGGGGAGGCATAAATGGCTAAGGCAACTACAAAAAAGCAGACCAAGTATATCTTCATCACCGGCGGCGTGGTCAGCTCCCTCGGTAAGGGCATCACCTCGGCATCGCTGGCACTGCTCCTCAAGAGCCGCGGCTACAACGTGTTCATGCAGAAGCTGGACCCGTACCTGAACGTGGACCCGGGTACCATGAGCCCCTACCAGCACGGCGAAGTCTTCGTGACCGACGACGGCTACGAAACCGACCTTGACTTGGGCCACTACGAACGCTTCGCGGGCGTACACTGCTCCAAGGCATCGAGCTACACATCCGGCCGCATTTACTCTTCCGTGCTTTCCAAGGAACGCGCGGGCAAGTACTTGGGTGGCACGGTGCAGGTCATCCCCCACATCACCAACGAAATCAAGGACGCTTTCCGCTCTGCAGCCGAAAGCGGCGCCGACATCGTGCTCTGCGAAATCGGCGGTGTGGCAGGCGACATCGAATCTCTCCCGTTCCTCGAAGCTGCAAGGCAGTTCCGCTTCGAAGTCGGCGTGGAAAACACTTGCTTTATTCACCTGGTTTTGGTGCCTTACCTGAAGGCCGCTGGCGAACTCAAGACAAAGCCCTCGCAGCACTCGGTTGCCGAACTCCGCAACATCGGTATCTTCCCCGACATTCTGGTGTGCCGCACCGAAATGACAATCCCGCAGGATCACCTCGACAAACTGGCACTCTTCTGCAACGTGAAGCCCGAATGCGTGATTGAAGAAAAGGACGTGACGGAATCCGTCTACGCCGTGCCCCGCGAACTTTCCAAGCAGGAACTGGACCTCCGCGTACTGGAACAACTCCGCCTGAGCGTTCACCCGATTGTCCACTCCGAATGGGACAAGCTCGTAAAGAAGGCAACCCAGCCCAAGTATGAATGTACCATCGCACTGGTGGGCAAGTACATCGCCATCCGCGACGCCTATAAATCCGTGCACGAGGCATTACAGCATGCCGGCATGGAACACAACACCAAGGTGAAAGTGGAATGCATTGAGGCCGAAGAACTGGAGAAGAATCCAAACATGATCAAGAAAGCCGACGGCATCCTGATTCCGGGCGGATTCGGTAGCCGCGGTGTGAACGGCAAATGTGTGGCCATCAAGTATGCCCGAGAACACAAGGTCCCTCTGCTGGGCATCTGCCTCGGTATGCAGTGCTGCGTGATTGAATTTGCACGCAACGTTCTCGGCTGGAAAGACGCCAACTCCACGGAATTCGACGAAAAGACGACCCACCCGGTCATCGACCTGATGGATGAACAGAAGAACGTCACCGAAAAGGGCGGCACCATGCGCCTCGGCGCTTACCCCTGCAAGCTCATGAAGGATTCCAACGCCGCCAAGCTCTACAAGAGCGAAAAGATCAGCGAACGTCACCGTCACCGCTACGAATTCAACTACAACAGCGAATTCCGCAAGGAGCTGGAAAAGGCAGGCCTCAAGATTGCCGGTACTTCTCCCGACGGGAAGCTGGTTGAGATGGTGGAAATCAAGAACCACCCGTACTTTGAAGCCTGTCAGTTCCACCCGGAATTCAAGAGCAGGCCTACAGCACCTCACCCATTGTTTAGCGGCCTTGTAAAGGCGGCTCTGGCCAGGGCCTCTCAGACTAAGAAAAAATAAAAACGAAACTACGTAACAGAAAAGTCCCGGCTGAATGCCGGGACTTTTTGTACTAAGAATTAAATCTTAGAAGCTGAACACGGTTTCCACACCAAAGCGGAGCACATCATCATCCTTGTTGTCCTGGATAGGCATATCCACCATTCCAAAGGCTGTGATTTCCAGGTTCTCCACCGGCGTGATGTAGATGCGACCACCTACGTCGAATGTGGCAGCAGTCTCATCATCATCATCCAGCGTGTGGGTGTGGTACTCTACAGGAATGCCCAGCTTGATGAACTCGGCAAGCTTGAGGGCGGGCTCGGCATAGGCAAAGAAGTACTCGGGAATTTCTCCGTTGTCAAGATCGCTAGCGTCAGCTGGAGCATCACCCCTGTCGATGAGGGCGTAGAAGGCCGTAGTTTGGATTTCAAACATTCCCAGCTCGAAGGAAGGTTCGGCCAAGAAGGTGTGGGCCGTAGAGGTCCAGTCCTGTCCCTTGACCACGTCACCGTCATCCTTCAAGTAGTCGCCGTGGAAACCGTAGACGGCGCGGAAACCGAATCCGCCGAGAGAGAGACCCGCTTCGATACCGGCGTGGAGTTCGTTATGCTGCGTTTCCTGGAAGCTCTTGTAGTCCACATACGGACGCAGGTGCTGACCGGCGTAGTCGAATTCGTAGGCGGCATGGACATCATAGACCTTGGCTCCATCGTTGTCGGCCCAGTCATTGTCACCGCGGCCAAAGCCGAAGCCGAGCACAAATCCGGCCAGGTCAATTTCTAGACCGCGAATGTCGTGTTCCTTCATACCGGCGGCATTGTCGGCAGGATCATTGTAGTCGTAGTAGGCAACGAATGCGCCTTCGGAGAAGGTCAGGTCACCGGCCTTGACGGCAAAGAATTCTGCGGGCTGGTACTGGATGTAGGCTCCATTGTACGCGGCGGCAGGATCTGTGGTTTCATCATCAGCCTCGAGGCCTACGAAAGCAGACCACTTCTCATTGAACTGAATTTCAAAGTTCAGGTCAAAGGTAGAAGCGTAGCTGTGGTTCAGGTCATCTTCCACCCAGACGTTACCCGTGTAGACATCAAATTCCACTTCGCCGCTATACTTGACTTCCATCTTGGCTTCAGAAGTACCTTCGTTCATGCTGGCCTTGAGCATGTCGAGGGCGTTACCGGCAGCATCGGCCACTTCACCCGGGTTGGTGTTCTCGGCAGGAGCAGGCTCAGTGACCTTATCGGTTGGTGAGCTTGTCGAACCATCGGCGGGCTGTGCCGCTGCGGTCTGCCCAGCAGGCTGTTCCTGAGCGGCAGCCGGTGCTTCCGCGATTGGTGAGCTCGTCGAACCATCGGCAGCGACGGTTTCGGTTGCTGAGCCTGTCGAAGCATCGGCCTTCGGCTGTTCGCCTGCAGGCTGAGCTTCTTCTACTGCGGGCTTCGCTTCTTCTGTAGCGGGCTGCTCAGTAGCAGGAACGGCTTCTGTTGTCGCGGGTGCTGCGTCCTGTGCAAGTGCCGGCATCGCAAAGAATGCTGCGGCAGCAAGGCCGGACAAGAGGTGGGACATTAAACGGTTCTTCATTTTTCACTCCTTTGACGGATTATTTGTCGTTTTTGTAACACTCCGTCCACTGTTTTACAGTTCATGTCACAAAAACGGTAGGCAATCGCACCTTCGCGCGTGGTAGTGCAAAATGCGTGCCAATTTTTTGTTAAGTTTGATTTGTTAGACTTGTCTAACTTTAAGTTTTCAAGAAAGGGCCGATGGCAACTGGACCATCGGCCCTAAAAATTTCGGAAGCTCTTCTACCCGAACACGTGTTTTTTCTTCTGGTCGCGACCGATGAGGATGAGTGCTATGACTACGCCGACAAGCAATGTAGCCGCAACGCTAATCCACAGGGCGGAACCGCCCACGGTCAGCTGGAAGAACAGCACCGAGAGGCTCCAGCCAATAGCTGTCTGGAACACGGTCATGAGCGTTCCGTAGAACTTGCCGAGTTCGCGGAATGCCGTTCCGAGAGCCGCAAGGCAGGGCACGTAGAGCAAGATGAACAACAGGTAGGCGAACACCTGGAACTTGCCGAGTCTGAAGTGTGCGCGCATTCCGGTCAATGCCGAGGCGATTTCTTCGTTTTCGGCATCCTCGCTTTCTTCAATTGCGTCCTCCACGCCGAGCGGGTTCGCGAGCTTGCCGAAGATTCCAGCGAGGTTTTCGGGAATGGAGACGAGCGCTTCCTTCGCGGTCGCCTTCAGGCTGAAGCCTTCTTCCTCATCGCCTTCCGCTTCATCGGAACCGGCCTGGTCCTCAATGCTGTAAAGCGAGTTCAGCGTACCGACAATCGCTTCTTTTGCGAAGAGGCCGGTAAAGAGCGCCACGGAGGCGGGCCAGTTATCTTCCTCGACGCCGAACGGTTCGAATACCGGCGTAATCGTGGAACCGACGACGCTCAGCACGGACTTTTCGTTGTCGCTGTTACCGAAACTGCCGTCAGTACCGATAGAACCCATGAAGCCGAGAACCGTCACCATGATGAGCACGATCTTGCCCGCACGGAAAATGAATTCGCGAAGGCGGAGCCAGGCGTGCCTGAAGAGGTTGCGGAACTTAGGCAGGTGATACGGCGGGAGTTCCATGATGAAGGTGGATTCCTTGCCCACGAATAGAGTCTTTCTCAAAAGCAAACCGTAAAGGAGTGCAATCACGATGCCCACTACATAGATGGCGAACACCAGGTTGCCGGCGGACTTGCCGAAGAAAGCCGCGCCGAACAGCGCGTATACCGGGAGTCTTGCGCCGCAGCTCATGAACGGCACCAGGAACAAGGTCAAGAAGCGCTCGCGCTTATTTTCGAGAGTACGCGTTCCCATAAGCGCAGGAACGGAGCAGCCGAAACCCACGATCATCGGGACAAAAGCCTTTCCCGGAAGACCGAGGAACCGCATGAACCTATCCGCGACAAAGGCCGCGCGGGACATGTAGCCCGAATCTTCCAGGAAAGAGAGACACAGGAACATAAAGAAGATGACCGGGATGAACGTCGATACCGTCTGGATACCGGCGCCGAGGCCGTTCGCGAGGAGCGCCACGACAAATCCCGGAGCATGGATCGATTCCAGGAGTTCCGTGAGGCCATCCACGAAGATGCCTCCCACCAGAATGTCGAAGAAGTCGATGAACGCGGAGCCCACCGTCACGGCGAACCAGAAAACGAGATACATCGCCACCAGGAACAGCGGAATGCCAAGAATACGGTTCAGGAAAATCTTGTCAAGCTTGTCGGTGCGCGTTCTCTTATTCGTGTTATCATGAATTACCTGCATCACGATATTGCGCGCATAGGAGTAGCGCGAATCCGCGAGCGCGAATTCCACTTCTTCGCCGAGATCTTCTTCAATCTTATCGTGGGGAATCGTAACGCCCAGGCGGTCGGCGACTTCAAGCACGCGAGCGCTGTGTTCCAGGTACTGCACCGCAGTCCAACGGGGAGTGGCTCCGAGTTCCTTTGCCACGGGCTCCAGCGTCCCGGAAATGTCTGCAATCAGCTTCTCGAGAACTTCGGAATGTTTGACCGACTTCGGGAGCGGAAGTTCGTTACTGGAGTGGAGCAGCTTGTGCAAGTCGTTCACGAAACCTTCGCAGCTCTTCGGCGAGACGGCGGTCAGCCCAACGGCGGTCACGCCCAGGATTTCTTCGAGTTTCTTGAGGTCGATATGCACGCCACGCTGGGCGGCAATGTCCATCATGTTCACGGCAAGCACCATGGGCACGCCCTTTTCCATGAGCTGGCTCGTCAAGAATAGGTTGCGTTCCAGGTTCGTCGCATCCAGAATGTTCACGACCAAGTCGGCTTCGCCCTTGAGCAGGTAATCAAGGGCGGCGCGTTCGTCTTCGGAGTTTGCGAACAATGCGTAAATGCCCGGCAAGTCCACCACGCGGATGGTATGGTTGTCGAGCTTGAATGAACCTTCCTTCTTTTCTACGGTTACGCCAGGCCAGTTGCCCACAATCTGGTTCGAACCGGTCAATGCGTTAAAAAGTGCAGTCTTTCCGCAGTTCGGGTTGCCTGCGATAGCAATGGTAAATACTTCCTTGTCGATAGCCATCTTACACCCTCTCCAGCATCAGCACGTTAGCTTCTTCTTTCCGGAGCGAAAGCCTGTAAGAAAGCACAGCCACTTCTACCGGGTCACCGAGGGGAGCAATCTGCAACACGCGCAGTTCCACACCGCGCACAAGCCCCATCGAAAGAAGCTTGGATTTGTACTGCGAATCGCCTGTACGGTAACCGACTATTTTAACCTTGTCACCACGCTTCAGTTCCGAGAACATCGGCGTCGTAGACCATTCTTTTGCTTGCGACTTGCCGCCGCAACCACAACTACAGCTCATTTTATTAATCCTATTTCTTTTTTGTTTTTAAAACCTTCGATTTTCTTGCCAACGGAACCATTTCTGCCGGCTTCATAAAGTCTTCTATTTTTCCGAGAGTTTCCGCCGAGAGAATATGTTCCATGCAACAGGCGTCCTTGTCGGCAATGGCCTCGGAAACGCCGAGTTTGATTAAAAAACTCTTTAATAGTATATGGCGATTCAGGATCATGGCGGCAACTCGTTCACCTTCTTCGGTGAGTTCAATGCCACTATATGGTTCCTGGGTCACGAGCCCGAGCTTCTTGAGTTCTATCATCGCCTTTGCCACGGAGGGCATCTTAACGGTAAGGGCGGCCGCGATGTCCTTGACGCGGGCTATCCCGTTGGCAAGGCGCAACATATGCACCATTTCCAGGTAATCCTCGAGACTCTGACTCAGTTTCGTATGTTCCATTCGTAGCCTCCGAAACGCTTGTTAGATTAATCTAACATTTATTAGACGAGGCTAATATAGTTTAATTCGGCTAATTAGTCAAGGCTAATTTCCGATTTTTTTCATTTTTTTATACCCTTCCGGCAAACTGGTTCGTAAACAGCAGCAATCCCGAAACAAATATTATGACACCGCCAGCAAGAGTAGCGACGGTGTAGATTTTCGTGGCCATACGGGAGTGGGCGCTACCCTTGTCGATTCCCTTGCGGAAGGCTACGGCGGCAACACCGAAGGCCACGTTCGTAATAGTCATGCCAACACAGATGACAAACGCTCCTAGAAGCGAAAGAGCTACCATGGAGTTCAGCAGGCAGAAAAGTACAATCAGCGCTACCGCGGGACAAGGAACAATTCCCGTGACGGCGGCGACGCCGATAATTTCACGCCAACGCGCGGTAGGCGGAAGCGGCGCATGTTCTTCCCCATCGGCACACCCTCCGGCATTCCCGCGGCTCTTGCGTTGCGTGATAAAATCCTTGATGCCAAGCACCACCAGCAACACGCCGGTCAGCATCACAAGAACATAGCTTGCATTTTCAATGCCGATGCGGCCCGTTTCAAAGGCGTTGAAAACCGTCGCCTTGAAAATCGCATACAGAATCAGCAGTAGCAGCACGGCGCTCATGGTGTGGGTTACGGTGATGCCTGCTCCCAAGGCTACGCCTTGCCGCCAACGACCTCTACGTGCGATAAAATAACCAACCACGATGGACTTCCCGTGTCCAGGGCCAAGGGCATGCAGCATGCCGTACACGAGGCAGATGGCGAGGAACTTCCAAATGACGCCCCAGTCACCCGCCTTCATCGCCGAGATGACGGCGGTGAGCTTTTCGCGGAGAACCTTTTGTTCTTGGGCAATCAGCGTATAGAAAGAATGTTTTTTTTCGGAAGACTTTTTAGACGCTGCCACTGATTTCGCAACTGCAGGTTTTGCTACCGTCTCCGCAACAGCAGAATCCAAGTCGTTCGATGGCGCAACTACTTCCGTCGCGGCAGGCGAATCTCCCCCGCCAATATCAAAGCGCTTTTTCTTGACAGCCGCCGAAGCAGCCACCGCAATCAAAAGAACAAGTAAAAATACAATGGATTTTTTCATAGAACACAGGCTCAATCGAAGCCGTCTCTCTTAATATATAAAAATATTCTACGGATACTTAGGCATCTCTGCCCTGAATCAAGCTAATCGAATAAAACAGGAGAAAGATAACAATATCCGCCGCCACGATGGTAGAACCTACAGGCGACCCCGCTAGGATAGCCACAATGATGCCGATAAGCGAACACATGACTGAGATGATTGCCGCAGCCACCGTCACCGCACGGAAACTCTTGAACACGCGCATAGCCGAAAGGGCCGGGAACACCACCAAAGCAGACACCAGTAGAGCGCCAACTAGATTCATGGCGAGCACGATGATGACTGCTACAATGACGGCAATCAGCAAGTTGAAAAAAGTTGTATTGATTCCAGTCGCCTGAGCAAAATTCTCATCAAATGTGATGGCAAAAATCTTGTGGTAAAACAAGACAAAGACAAAAAGCACTATGCACGAGAGCACTACGCAAAGGATGACCTCTTCTAGGCGAAGAGTGAGAATTGACGTAGAACCGAAAAGTGTTGTACATACGTCGCCGGAAATATTCGCCGATGTAGAAAATATATTCATCAGCAGATAACCGATGGCAAGTGCGCCCACAGACACCATCGCAATTGCCGCGTCGCCCTTAATGCGTGCGTGCCGGCCCGTACAAAGCAAAAGTACCGCTACAGCGATTGTTACCGGCAAGATGACAAGCATATTATTTGTCACCTTTAGGACCGCAGCTATGGCGAGCGCCCCAAAGGCCACATGGGAAAGTCCATCGCCAATATAAGAATAACGTTTAAGCACAAGGGTCACGCCCAAGAGCGACGAGCATAGGGAAACCAGCACGCCTACGACAATTGCGTAGCGCACAAAGGGGAACTCCAGATAGAACGAAAGTTTTTCAACAAGTTCTGGCATAACTAGTTTCCCTTCACCGAAATCGAGTCGAAGTCCATTACGCGGGTGGCGCTATCCTTAGCGACATCAACGTCATGGGTCACCATTACAACAGTCATTCCCTTCTGATGCAAGTCCTCAACAATGCGGTACATGGTCTCAGCAGATTCAGGATCAAGTCCCGTCACTGGCTCGTCAAGAAGCAACAATCGTTCGGCAGCACAGAGGGCCCGGGCCAAGAGCACGCGTTGCTTTTGGCCCCCCGAAAGCTCGCGGAAGCACGACTTACGCAAGCTTTCGGTGCGGGTCAGCGCCATACATTCCATGGCGCGGTCCCGCTGGGCCCGTCCATAAAACGGGAGCAGGCGGCGCTTACCCTGGAATGCGGAAAGCACGATTTCTTCTACGGATGCAGGAAAATCCTTCTGGACCACCGTCATCTGCGGCAACAGACCTATCTCGCTGCGCTTCAAGCCTTCACAGAGCTCGATACTTCCCGACCTGGGCTTGAGCAGGCCCGCTATCCCACGCAAGAATGTAGTCTTGCCAGAACCGTTGCGACCCACAATGCAGAGGTAGTCACCTGCATTCACGTCGTAGTCCAGATCGCGAACAAGATCCTTGCTCCCGTAACCAAGCGTCAGCTGTCGGCATTTGATCAATGGGATAATGTCGTCCATTCTACTTAATCGCCTTCTTCAAAACTTCCAAATTTTCGCGCATTATGGAAAGGTAATCGACTCCGGCCTTCACCTGTTCATCCGTCACCGACTGCATGGAATTCAGCGTCAACACCGGAGTTTCCTTAGACTTCTTGCTCGCATCGAGAATTGCACGGGCTATCTTGCCATTGCTCCCGTCAATGGTAAAAATCGCGGGGAGTGCAAGCGAATCCATCTTGCCGGCGAGAAAAGCTACTGTCTCAAAACTCGCCTCGCTTTCGGCAGAACAGCCAACAAACGCAGCATAATAGTTAATGTTGTAATCATCAACCAAGTAACGGAACGGGAAACGGTCCCCTACCAGAATCACCTTGTGGGTAGCACTCTCCACCATTGCACGATACTGGGCATCCAGCCCACTAATCTTGGCAATATAAAGGGCGGCATTCATATGGTACTCCGCAGAATATGCTGTATCCAACTTCGAGAGAGCCTCTGCGAGGTTCTTCACCAGCATCTCAGCATTTTTCAGCGAAAGCCAGACGTGTTCGTCGTTCTCAGCATCCTCGGCATCGGCGGGTTCAGCAGGGTCAGCCTGCATTCCCTCCACCACTTCCTCTTCCTTGACACGGTCCCCCAAGGCCTGCATCATCTTCACCTCTACGCGACCTGACTTAGGCGTGGCAGCTAGAGCATCCTCGATCCACTTATCAGATTCTCCACCCACGTATACGACCATATCGGCCCCCGCAATGGTAGCAATGTCTTGCGCCGAAGGCTTGTAGCTGTGCAAGTCCATACCACCCTTAACAAGTAACTTCAGATCAACCGCGTCTGCACGTTTACCAAGAACATTCTGCAGCCAATCGTACTGCGGATAAATAGCCGCAATGATGGAAATCTTTTTATCCGCGGTGGTCTTCTTTTCAGAATCTGATCCGCACGCGACAAACATCATAAGCAACGCAAAAATAATTGTGACAAATCCAATCTTTTTCATTTAAAATCCTTTGCCCGTCGTGAACAACCGGCACAACGGCCAAGTAATACGGACTGTTGCTGATCCAACTCAAACCCACTGCGCTGCACCGAAAGCTGTAGCACCCTAAGGGCAGGACCTTCCAGATGGAAGAACTTGCCGCAACCCTTACACACAAGGTGCATTTTCGCCTCGCAACGCCCCGGGCCAGTGTAGCGGTACTGCAATTCGTTATTCTCGGAGGCTCCGACAATCTGAATTGTCCCAGCTTTTTCCAATCTGGAAAGGTTCCGGTAGATGGTACTCAACGAGACCTCGGACAGGCACTTGGCTATTTCGGAAGCCTTGAAAATCCGGTCTGGATTTTCGGCCATGAAATTCATAATCATCTGTCGTGTTTGCGTCTTATATTCCACATTCAGCCCGCAATTTGCATTTCATTCGCAAATTCAAATATAGTCAATTTGCAAACGATTGTCAAATTCAAGCCAGGGAAACGCTAATGCGCGGCGAGATTTTACATTTCCTGTAAAATATATTCAAGAATCGGAAAGAAAATGTAAAAGATTTGCCGTTTTTGAGCTAAAAAGCCCGAATTTTTTCAAATTTTGCATCTTACCAATAGGGGCCTGAATTGCTAAATTATGGCCCCGATGAGGATATCGGAAACCATCGAAGCACATATGAGCGCGGCCGTTGCGGCAATATCGCAACGGAACCAAGCAACCCTTCCTGGTCACCTGATTTTTATTTCTGTTTTTATTCGTTTGGCAAAAGCTTTTGGCTTTTGCCTTTCTTTTTATAGATTCTTCGACTCCGTGCTGCGCACTCCGCTCAGAATGACACGTAGTTGCAATTCCATTATGGAGGCTTATTATGCCTAAGCGTACCGACATCAAGAAGATTATGCTCATTGGCTCCGGCCCGATCGTGATTGGCCAGGGCTGCGAATTCGACTACTCCGGCGTGCAGGCCTGCAAGGTGC
>CAMIWK010000042.1 GCA_946402415.1 uncultured Fibrobacter sp. | reverse complement strand
ACGATAATGGAGATGGCGTATATATTCTTTTTGTCTTTCCAATCAATATTACCCATACTACCCCTCCAGTCCCAAGTCTTGTTTCAGGAGGACCTTAATGGTGAAAATATAAGCCTCTTCGCCTTCCACCTTTGTCGTAGAGATGTTCACCAAGGAAACTTTATCCACACTCACCTGCTTTTCAAGCTTTACCATATACTCAGCAACTTCAGAGAAATCAAAGGTGGTTCCCCTCATTTCCAAATCATTATCGCTAAGCTGGTTCAAGCTGGTAAGCCACATATTGGGAGGCAATACCGATGAAACGTTTTCGAACAAAATAACCCAACGTTTCTTACTGACCTGAATTGATTTAAGTGCGTTAATCTTGGTATTGATGACACCCTGTTTCTGCTCCAAATCGCTGATCTTGGTAAGGAGCGGACGCTCGCGTTCCACCTCGGCCTTAACGCGGTCCAGTTCCTGATTCAGCTCAGAAGTCGTTTCCTCAATAAAAGAGAAAAGCATCACTGCACAGACAATAGAGGCGATAAGCGCTATAGTGGGCCACACCACACGCCGGTCAGTGATCCAGGAGAAATCCTTGACCGGCTTGCGGTATTCCCTGGGAAGCAGGTTAATGGAAATGCAAAGAGATTTCCTTGTAGCCACGGCGGATTTCGCTTCTTCCTTTTTCTTTTTCGTAGCCATTAGAATTTCCTCATCGCAAGGCCCAACGCAGGGGCATAGATATTAGAAAGGCCCAATGAAATGCCATTCGCACCAAACACCTTGGCATCACACTCCACATAGCGGAAGGGGTTCACCGTATCGGTTTCCAGGCCAGTCCTTTCAGCAATATAGGCCCTCATTCCTGGAATGGAGGCGCCGCCGCCACCCAAGAAGATCTTCCCGAGAGATTTAGCGTCTTCAGAAGACTCAAAGTATCGGATACCAAATTCAATCTGGGCCATCAAGTCTTCGAAAGCAAGCTTCATGGCCTCTTCCACTTCCGCTTCAGAAAATCCATCCACCACTCCTAGATCGCCCTTCTCAAAAATCTCGTGACACTTGGCGGCATCAATTCCCAAATGGGTTCCAAGCTTAGCAATCACCAAATCCAAGGATCCGCCCGTCATAGCACGCATAGAATGGAAGGTGCCGTCTTGCACGAAGGCAATACTCATCTTCTTCTCGCCGATATTCACGATGGCACACGTCGTGTTCAAGTCCTCTTCGCTGGCCGTCGCCATATAGGCGTTGAGAAGCCCAAAGATATCCACATCTATGGCGGAGAGCTTGAGGCCCTTTATCGTAAAGAACTGGGCCCAGGAGTCTAGCAGGGCGTTCTTTGCAGCGACCACGTTCACTTTCACTTCATCATTTTCGCGGGCTGCCACTTCGTAGTCAATCACGTTATCCTGGTCATCAAAGGGCGGACGAGACTGGGCGGTCTGGAGAATAATGGCGGCTTCATCGCCGTTTTTGGGGAGCTTGACATTCAACCGGTCCACCAGCACACCGCCGGCGCCAGCGCCGCAATTAACAGAAGCCACCAGGTCCGTCGTTTCATCAACCGGGTGCCGAAGCATCAACTTCGTCATGGCTTCGCTTAAAAGGTCGTAACCGTCCTTCTCCTTCTTGGCATTGGAATCCTGGGATTCATCTCCGCCTTCACGCCGCTGGATTTCGCCATTGACAATGGCACCCTCGGGTACCGGTTCGAGGTCGGCATCGACCACAACCTTGCCTCCGCGGCTGTTATGATAGACTTTTACGTACTTGATGCTGTAGTGACCAACATCAATGCCCACAGTCACGCGTTCACCGCGAATTCTAGCTATCAGACTTAAAGCCAAAATAAACTCCAATCGGAAACTATACTACCCTAATTCTACTTTTATAAAAGGCGAATGTCAAGAGAAAAATTCATCTAAGTCCTTGAAAATGAACTACTTAGGACATTTTAGGCCCCTTCAGGCCCCTTTTTTTGCTTGTGTACCTCAAAAATGTACTGCAGGACCCTTTCCTGGGTCCATCCGAAGGCCCCCACAAAGGACGCCGTCAAGAAGAAATAATCCGCATATTGGGGATTTTTATGGCCTAAATTGCGCAAAATCTCAATTTCTACGTTTTCTACGCCAAAGCTGGGCAGCTCGAACTCGATCTTCAGGTGCTGCCCCGAAGAGCAGTCCATAGGGAGCCCCAGAAGGATACCGCCCGCAGAAAGATCCAGAAGGACGCCGTTACAGCTGGTACCGTCCCCTAGGGTCGCCTTAACCGGGAAATCCACCGGTTCACGTACCCAGCGACGTAGCTGCTTCTTCTCCAAAACGGTCGCGTGGGAAAGGGCCATTTCACCATTTGCAAATGATTTAACCAAGACCTTGGCCGTATAGACCGCATCTTCCGGCCGAGTCCAGCGTAGACCTATAACCTTACCGACAAGGGAACGGCCCGAGCCCATGGATTCATCGTACTCCACCATCAGGTTACGCTCGTCCTTACCAGAAATTGTCGAATGGAATATCCTGCCACCATTGTCCAGCAACAAGTCAACCCTATTCGTCTCGTTGTATTGCCTTGTGGAACTGACCGTGGCAAGAGGATTTGATGCCGTAAAATTCAGCTTTCTCCGAAGTTCTGCGATAATCGCAAGAACATCATCCTTGACATTCTCCTCCCCCTTGAATTCGTAGTAGTTGGATACCGCCGATTCAAAGAGCGTAGCCGTATTCAATATGGCATCCTTGTTCTCGTACCGAGACGAGCGAACCAGCTTTTCAAGGACCTTGATTTCTTCGGGAAGGAGTCCCTGTTCCTTGACCTGTTCATCGAACAGGGGGGTCCCGAACATGACTTCGTGTTCCCTACGAAAATAACTGCGCTGAATTTCTATAAGAGCCAATAGCGCAAGCACCATGACTGCAATACCAAAAATCCAAAACAGCTGTAGGGGTTCTATCATCTAGCCTAGACCTCGGTCCACAGACCGCCCAAATAGGAGCCCTTTATTTTCCCAGAAAGTTTGTTACCCAGAAGGGGCGAATTACGGACCTGACCAGCGAACAAGGACGGAGCTACAACAGTCTCGCCCTTATCATCGAACAGCACCAGATTCGCCTTCGACCCAAGAGACAAGGCCGACATTTCGGCCTGGGCAATCATTGCCGGAGCAAAGGACAAAAGTTCTACGGCACGTGACGCGCCCAGCTTTTCCACCAGAGGCTTCCACAAAGCGGGCAAGGCTATTTCCAGCGAAATGGCGCCAGGTACAGCATCTTCAAAGTTCACTTCCTTGTCTTGACGAAGCACAGGGTCGTGGTTCATGCTAATCGCATTCACCGTTCCAGACTTAAGCCCTTGCCACAAGGCATCCTTATCACTTGCCGAACGGAATGGCATCACCACATTACAATGGGAATCCAGATCGAAGAGGCAACTATCATCTAACAAGAGATGATAAATGTCCACATCGCAGGTGACATCCACGCCCTGTTCACGAGCCATTTCAATCAGTTTCAACGTTTCACCGCAACTTACCTGCTTGAAGTGTACCGGAACCTTCAGGAATCGCGCCATTTCAAGAATACGGAAGGTTGCAATGGTTTCTGCCACCCGAGGAATACCCTTCATACCGAGAGTATCGGCATAGTGGCCTTCGTGAACAAGCCCATGATGGCGGAGAGATTCATCCAGGGGCATAAAGAAGAAGCGCTTACCCGTCATGGAACCGTATTCCATAGCAAGCCGGAGGAACCTTGTCCGAGTTGCATCCTGGTTGCCGTCACCAAAACCAACGGCCCCTTCTTCGGCAAGCTCGATCATTTCGGTCAGTTCTTTGCATTTGTAACCTACACTGAAAGCTCCCAAGAAGGAGAAGGAGAAACCGGCAAAGCTACTAATCTGCTTGATTGCCGAAAGCTTGCGGGAATCATCGATAGCGTTGTCGGAACTTTCATAGAGACCACCATAGAAGCCCCCACGGCGCATAGCCTCCACACCGTCCTTAAAATCGTAGATATCATCGCGGAGAGGTTCCTTGAAATCAAGCCCCAAGCCAAACAAGGCCGGCATGGCAAGGGATCCGCCACAATCAATTTCTGTGGCATCGGTCAAACTTTCCTTGACCCACTTGCCATCGGCAAGGTTCATGGTCGTAGGAGCATCAAACTTTCCGTTGATAAAAGGACGAACATTTTTAAGAACAACCTTATTCATTTCCACGACCTCCTGCCAGAAGGTAAAGCACCGCCATGCGGACGGCCACGCCATTTGTTACCTGGTTAAGAATGACAGAATTGTCGCCGTCGGCGATTTCGCTGTCCAGCTCCACACCGCGGTTAATTGGGCCCGGATGCATAATCAACACCTTGTCTTTGGCACACTCCAGAAGTTCATGGGTAATGCCGAAGGTATTGCGATATTCACGCATGCTAGGGAGCAGAGCATCATCCATACGTTCCTTCTGCAAGCGCAGCGCGATGATGGCGTCTGCGTTTTTCACAGCTTTCTTCACATCGCTTTCCCAAGTGACATTGGACATCAGCTCCGTATTGCGGGGAACCAAGGTGCTAGGTCCGCACAGGGTGACGTGTGCCCCCATGGTGGTCATGCCCCAGAGGTTACTGCGGGCCACCCGGCTATGACGGATGTCGCCGACAATGGTCACGTTCTTGCCTTCAAGAGTTCCCAGTTTTTCTTCTACCGTAAGCATGTCGAGCAGAGCCTGGGTCGGATGCTCATGAGCGCCGTCACCTGCATTCACGATAATGGCTTTGCTATTATCCGCAAGGAACTTCGGGACCCCGGTTCCCTTATGGCGGACCACTACGATGTCAATTTTCATGGCCTCAATATTGCGGAGGGTATCAACCAGGGTCTCTCCTTTCTTGACGCTGGAGTTGCTGCTGGTAAAGTTCACTGTATCCGCAGAAAGCCTTTTCTCCGCCAGTTCGAAACTGGTACGGGTACGAGTGCTGTTCTCAAAGAACAAGTTTACCACCGTCATGCCCCGGAGACTCGGGACCTTCTTCACAGGCCTTTCCAGAACTTCGCGGAACTGCTTTGCGTGATCGAGAATCAGGCGAATATCGTGCTTTGATACGCCACGCAGTCCGAACAGGTGCTTAATTTCAAGTGCGCTCAAGTTAAGCCTCCACTTCTACGAGATAGACTGAATTTTCATTGTCGATAGGTTCAATATTCACGCGGACTTCTTGATTCTGGGCGGTCTCCACGGTAAGTCCCACACAGTCCGGCGCAATGGGCAACTCCCTATGGCCCCGATCCACCAGCACACAAAGTCTAACCACCGACGGGCGGCCGAAGTCCAATATGGCCTGCAGGGCAGCCCGCACGGAGCGTCCCGTATAGAGGACGTCATCTACAAGAATCACCACCTTCCCCTCTACCGAGGCGGGCATCTCGGTAAACCGCATTTCAGTGGAGCCCAGCTTTTTGCGGTAGTGGAAATCATCCCGATAGAACGTAGCATCCAAACTACCAGTCTCGATGGGCTTTCCAAACTTTTCGCTCAATCGTTTGCTCAGTTTCTGAGCCAGGGGAATTCCACGACTTGCCATACCGAGGACAATCATATTGTCGGCGGAAGGGTGCATTTTCGCAATCTTTGCGGCCATCTCATCCAAGGCGAATTCCATAGCCTGGGCCGAGAGGAGCTCTTGAAGTCTTTTGCAGTTGTCTTTCATTTTAGAGACTAGAGGATAGGTGTTAGAATCTAGGGAGAATCTAGCATTTTTTGCGATTTTACGCCAAATTGCATTCTTAATCACCGGCGATATTTGTATATATACCCAAAGTGTAAAACAACTTTGAACCAATCAACTATTGGAGACCCTATGTTCAACCAGCTCGACAAACCCCAGGCCGGCGAAACCATCGCCATCATGAAGACCAACCACGGAACGATGAAGCTCCGCCTCTTCGAGGAACGTGTAGGCGAATGCGCCACGAACTTTATCGAGCTGGCCAAGCAGGGCAAGTATGACGGAGCCCCCTTCCACCGTGTCATCAAGGATTTCATGATCCAGGGCGGCGACTTTACCAACAGGAACGGTACCGGCGGCCACTCCGCCAAGGGCCCAGGCACCACCATCGGCGACAAGTACGACCCGTGCCTCTCCCATATGCGAGGCGCCCTTAGCTGGGCAAAGACGGCCATGCCCAATTCCATCGGCAGCCAATTCTTCATTGTCCATGGCGACAACGTGCATTTCTTGGACCACGACCAGGTAGGCCCCGGCCCTGCCGACGGCTACTCCGTATTCGGTCAGCTCTACGAGGGATTCGAGGTTCTGGATGAAATCGCAAGCGTCAAGACCGACCGCCGCGATGCCCCCTACGATGACGTAATCATCGAGTCCGTGACCATCGAGAAGGTTTAAACAAAAAAAATTCATTATCCCCCTTGACAAGGGCCAAATAAATTTCTCTATTTGGCTCACCCTTTGGGGTTATAGCTCAGTTGGTAGAGCGCCTGCATGGCATGCAGGAGGTCAGGAGTTCGACTCTCCTTAGCTCCACTCAAAAGACCTGCTTCAACGCGGGTCTTTTTCTATTTCCAGGGAGAAATTCCTAGTTACTGGAGCCATCTTGCTTGGTGTCCGTACTGCCGGCGTTCAGCTTGATATCAGGCAGATCACGCACGTAGATGGAGAAGCTCCACCCCGCTGCAGGCCCTGTAGGCGTCCAGGTAAAGTCCAACTGCCAGCAGTGGAGCGTCCTATTGAACGTGAAACTGTGGGTGACAAACTTTCCCTCGTTGTAGTCATAACGGGTACTGTAGCTCATTTCCCAGTTCACTGTAGGCTGGAACGTAGCCGTAATGCCCGTAGAGTGGGAGATATTGTCTTGGAACAAGTCCTTTGCCACTCGCGTACTGGAGAATGTATAGCGATAATCAAACCCGAAGGACCATTTGAGCATCTCGTACTTGCCCATCTGCGAGGGTAAACCACCGTTAAAATCGCCGCTCCAACGGAACACGCGGGATAGTTCATAACCCCAGTAAATCAACTCCGGCGTCCGCACCTTGTTAGGATCATCGGAAAACTTGTGATAGACGCTATGCCGCGTATTCACCGTAAACATATAATCCGGTAAAATCTGCAAACCGAAACTAGAGGTCAGATCCGAAAAATTCAGGGAATCGGCAGCAAAGTTATAGGACATATTATGGCGAGTAGTAAGAACACGACGGTTGCCATACTGGTCATCTACGGCCGCAGAGCCCTCTTCCCCGGTGGTGTCCGCCATACGCCCTAATACCTTCAGATACTTAATGTCAAAGTCGTTGCTCAGGCCAAAGCCCACCGTTTTCTGTTCTGTCTGGTACGGGGTCTGTCCCAAAAGTGGATGGGAAGCAAAAGTCTTGACGGTATCGATTTCCGGAGCGTAGGTATAAGAGACACTGGGAGAAAGCACATGCCTTATCCCTGTAAAACGTCCTATCTCCGGAACCCAGATTCCATACAGCTTCGTATCCGCCGTAATGCTGTAGTCATGGTTATAGGCCACATCACCGTAACTGTCGTGTTCCGGATCCAAACTAGTGTAGCGTTTACGATATATCAGGGAGTCCTCGGGATTACGCCAAGAAGTTCCCGTCCAAAAGCCCGTAAAGGTAGCCCTTGGCGTAAGGTTAATTACACGAAGAAGCGTCATTGCATAGTCAAGAGAATAAGTTCCTGTATAACCTACGTACTTGGCCGTCGTATCCACCTCGTTGACGGTATCTTGCGCCCTGACGGTGTAAAGATTAAACCTGTTGTTAAAACTGTAGTTGAACTTTTCCAGATAGGTCGCGATAGAGTGGTCATCGTAAGCTTCCTCATCTTCATCCACTTCGAAATTAAACAGGGGACCACTCATACGATACTGCACATCGGGAATTTCCCTTTGCATCATATCCGTCACCAGGTTGTGGTCCTGACGGACCTTTACCGTAAGGCTCTTGTTCGTGCCTATTTTACCCGAGTAGGTCATGTGGGCGTTTGCCTGCTGGTTCAAGATGGTTTCTGCATCCAGAGCGTTATCCTTACGTACGCTCTGGCTGGACACAAAGGAACCCGTACCGCTCAAGGTATGTTTTCCGTCGGGAGTCAGGTTCTGGTTATGAGAGAAGGTGATGTCATAACCGCTATTGGCCAAATCAAATTCTTCGAGATAGCTCGTATACGAAATATTTCCATCGAGCACATAGCGAAGCTTATAGCGAGCCTCCCCTGTCAAGGTAGAACGCTCAAACCGGGCCTCCTCCCCTTCAATGATGTCTCCCTTGACAGTAGCATCCCAGTAATCATTAGGCGCATAATAGAAACCGATATTGCTCATATAGTAACCCTGCACCTGGTCACCACCGAACTTAGGAGTCAAAATACCGGACTTACGGCCACTCTTGAGAGGGGCCACAATCATAGGAAGTACCGCCACAGGCACATCGGCGATATTCAAGACCACAGGGCGCGCCGTGATGGTTTCCTTGGGTTTAACCACCATCCTTCGCCCGTAGAAATAGAAATGCTGGTGAGTAGAGTCGTTACAAGTGCTAAAGTCGCCACGAGCAATCTGAATACGCTGATCCGGCAAACGCCGGACCTCCATACCGTTCAACTGTTGGTTGTCCTGATACGTGGTCGCATAGTATATTTCGCCAATGCGGCTATTCATATTGTACTTTAAGCGCATTCCCGACAAGGAGGGGTTCTTTGTTTCCCTGAGAACCGGGTCTCCACTAGCCGCCAAAACACTATTTTCCTGATCGAACCAAATCGTATCTGCATCAAGAGTGGCAGTGCGGTATCTCAACTGGGCACTATTGTTCAGATTGAATGTGGACTTTTCCACATCGTAAACCAGGTCAACAGCCCGGTACTCGATGGTATCCACCCCGGTCGTGTCGTTCATCCAGTCTACTTCGGTAGTGTCCTTCTCCTCTTCCTGGACCCGTTCTTCCAATTCAAAACGGGTCATCTCCTGGCCGAAAGCCGGAAGAATCAGGGCCGTCAATGCAAACACCAAAACGGCCCACAGAAGACTATGGGTTCTCATCAAAAACACGTTGCGGTCAATTTAGAAAAACCGCTTTTGAGAAGAATGGGAAAACCGCGAAAATATCGCAGAAATTCTATATTCACGCCTATGATTTGCGACCACATTCTCGGGACCATACATCACGGCACCTACAAGAAAGTCATCGATGTTCCCTTCGAAAGACACGAGCTTAAGGAGCACTCCATCCGGAGAATCGCCCGGGACGGCGTGGAGCTTGAAATTCAGGTAGCCGAAGACCTGCAGGAGGGAGACATCCTGGCAGAGACGGAACACTACATCTATGCCGTCAAGATTATCATTCCAAAGCCGCCCAAAGAGAACGTAGACCCCGAGATGCGGGTGAAGCACTATTTATGAGTGTGGAATGTGGATTGAAACCAGAGATTAGGAATTGAAAAGTCCTGCCCGGGGGCAGGACTTTTTAACTTTCTTGGTATAAGTTTTTTACTTCAGCACGGCATTCTTGCCGCTAACCGTGCCGTTGTGTTCGATGGTCACCATATAACGGCCACTGGGAATATCCTCGGAGTTCCAGGGAACGCTGTTGAAACCAGGCTTGGCCTGCTCAGCAACTACGGTTGCAACAACCGCACCATCGGTATTCATAATCGTAATAGTAGCCGTTCCGGCGGACTTCAAGACAAAGCTCACCGCGTTGCGGCTCAGGCCCTTGAGCGTTGCCGAACCAGGCTTATTCTGCTTGGCAGCCTTGGGAGCAAATTCATCGGCCTTTTCCACATAAATTCCGTTGACATCTGTTGCGCTGACCGAAGCATCACCCTCAACCAGGGAACCCCGTTTGAGTACGGCCACAAGCTGCTTACCATCACTATTGGCACTAGCGTAGGCTTCCAGTTCCTGGGAATCAAATTCCGTCTTGTCCCCGTACCAGGATTCCACCTTCTTGCTTTCAAAATCCTTCACGGTAATCTGGGTACGGCGAAGAGTTGCCTTCAGGGTATCACCTGAATTCACAAAGGTGATTTCCACCGGCTTATTCACCTGGCCACGAAGCAAGGCCTTGGATTCGTCAATGTTCAGACCCTTGAGGCTCACTCCGTCTACGGCGATAATATCGTCGCCAGCCTGGAGAGCGGTCTCAGCAGCAGGAGTTCCCGGAATGACCTGAACCACATGAACACCATTCGGAATCTGATGAATGGTAACGCCCACGCCACCGAACTGTTCATCTGCCACAGCCGGTACAGAAAAAACGGCTGCAACCAAAGACATCTTGATTAAACGGTTCATGAAATTCTCCTTGTGCAATTATCCTCGTTAAATATACAATAAATTACGAGGAAACGAAAAATAATCCGAAAAACACCCCCAAAACCTAGTCAAAAGGTTGAATTTCCTCAGTTTCTTCGCTTTTTGAGGATTCTTCTTCCTCTTCCTCATCTTCCTCTTCTTCGTCCTCGTAATCCTCGATCGTCTTGTCCCCAGGGACAATAATCAACCCGAGGGTCACCGGTTCCCCTTTCAGGTTCAAGTAGGCCTCCAAGTAGAGGTTCGTAGATAGACGGAGCAGACGCAAATCCAACATTGTCCCGCCCTTATGAATGCTCTTGGGGTTCAGATTGAAAAACAGGAATTTCTTGTTGATGTATTCAAAGCGGTCATTGTCATAGTCAATCTTCCATTGGGAATCTCCGTCATTTTCTTGCCGGTAGAGACAGCGGTCGTTATCGATATCGCATTCAAAACTGGCGCTTTCCTGATAACGCTTGTTCCATTCCCTACTAAAGGCACAGCTTTGTACGCGTCCAGCACCATTCCGTTGCTTGTTCAGCTGGTCGTTGATGACCACAAAGTCCATCTTTTGATTTTTCACCTGCTCATAGACCTTCATGAGTATGATGTAGGCCTCGATATTCCCAGGGCATTTCCCCGTCAGATTGACGTCTTCGTGAGCTTTCAGGAGGGTCTGCTGCAAATCCACATCGATGGCGTCAGGGATTTCGCTTTCCTTGATTTTATCCAGCACCTTCTTAGGAGGAACGAACACCACCTTGTCCCCTTTCTTGACGGCATATCCCAGCTGGTCGCGGACATAGTCCAAACATTGCTGCACATGAATGTGTACCGTATTGGACCCACCAGACACAAAGTCCACTCCTATACGGACATTCCATTCTCCTGCACTACTACCTGAATTTTTATCAATTTCACAAAATGGTTCTTCTCGGATGCCATCAATGAAGATAACCTTGGCGTTGAGCTTTGTCACCAGGGATTCTTCCTTGTTCAAGGCACCTCCCAAGCTCCAGAAGTTCGGATTCTGTCGAAGAACTTCGGCAAAGGCCTTATCACCATCCAAGGCCGGAAGCAGAGAATCGTTACGTGCATTCTTTTCTTTAAGAAGATCGGAATACTCCGTTGTCACGGTCATATTGTTAAAACCGTTTCGAACTTCAGGAGCAGACCAGGCGATAGAGGCCAAAAGACATATTGCAAAAAAAGATAAGATAGCAGGTTTCATGGGGAAAAGATATGAGGAATATTCAAATTAAAAGTTAAGAATTGATTTTCAGGTCCAGGATATGCGGGATATGAAAATCAACCCAATCGGGAGCCTCCGATGACGGATTCACATAGACCGTTGTCCAGCCCCGTCTGTGGGCAGGTTCCAGATTGCGGAGGGAATCTTCTAGGAGCACGATATTTCGAGAATCTGTTGGCATCGGGCGGCCCATTGACGGAAGTTTTTGCGAAAGCCATTGTTCCATCTTCAAGTAGGCGATATCGTGAGGTTTCCCTACCCAATCCAACTGCTTAAGATCAAAAACGTCTTCTATAGCGGAGTCAATACCCATATGAGCCATACCTGCTTCGCTCCAATCCCGTCGACCATTGGTAAAAACAAACCGGGAGCCCTTCAAGCTTTGAAGCAGAGCGAGTTTTTCGGGCGATTTCTTGGGATAAATCAGGTATTGTGGTTCATGAATAAAGTCAAAAAATTCATCTGGATTAACCTTGTTCATGGCCATAAGCCCAGCAAGGGTTGTCCCGAAACATTCCAGGTAGTCCGTACGGATCTTGTGGGCCGATTCAAAGTCTCCACCAACCGTCTTTTGTACGAAAAGTGAAATACGGTGATCCAGGGAATTGATAACGTAACGTTCCTCTGTTCCATACAGAGTCAAGTCATAGTCAAACAGCCAAACTTTTTCGGGACTATTCTGAAGCATCAGCAATGAGTTACTTTAAGCCTCTTCCATAGGCACAGTAGGAATCTTCTTGCATATAGTCACCATCGTGATAGTAGGCGGCACGGGCGCGACAGCCACCACAGCGGTCGTTGAACTTGCACTTGCCGCAAGCACCGGCATAGGCCTTGGTGCGGAGCTTCTTGAACACCTGGGCGTTAGCCCAGATTTCATCGAAGGGCGTGTCGTGGACATCTCCCGCTTCTTCTAACATATAGGCGCAAGGGCGAACCTTTCCGATGGGGCTCACGATACAGTAGTCAATACCGGCGAGACAGCCCCGACTATAGCGGGTCTTGATGTCCAGCTGGTCGGCAATGCGCAAGAACTGCGGGGCGCAGGTGGGCTTTACCGGAATGCCCAGCGTGCGGCTCTTTTCCATAATACGACGGAGCAACCCCTCGTATTCGGCGACGCGAAGCGCGTGATCCTCGATTTCCTTGCCCCTTCCTACAGGAATGAGAAAGAATATCTGGTGATTCACAGCACCTATTTCCTTGACCCAGTCCATAATGTCCAAAATTTCACCCTGGTTCCAATCCATAATGGTGGTGTGGATCTGGAAAGGGAGCCCTGCCGCCTTGCAATTCTCAATGCCAGCCATCGTAAGTTCAAAAGCATTGGGAAGTCCACGGAAATCGTTGTGACGCACAGGGTCTATGCTGTCGATACTGATTCCCATGGCCATAGCACCGGCGGCCTTTAGTTTGAAGGCCAAATCATGAGTGATAAGCGTGCCGTTGGTCCCGAATACCGGACGTAGCCCCTTACTCGAGGCGTGGGCAACCAATTCCACAATGTCTGGGCGGGTCATGGGTTCACCACCGCTGAAAATCATAATCTTGAATCCGGCCTTGGCAATATCGTCGATTAGCTTCAAGGCTTCGGCAGTGGTAAGTTCAGCCGCCTTGTTCTCGCCCGCATCCTGATAGCAGTGCTTACAGGTCAGGTTACACTTGTTGGTGGTCATCCAAG
>CAMIWK010000041.1 GCA_946402415.1 uncultured Fibrobacter sp. | reverse complement strand
TTGCCCGTGCGAAGGCGCTGGGCACGCTGTTCCTTTTTGACGAGCCGGCGCGTGGACTGCACCAGAACGACATTCGACACCTGCTTGAACTGATCCGTGGACTTACCGAAGCGGGCCACACCGTCATCGCCATCGAGCACGCCCAAGATTTTGTAAATGCTGCCGACTACGTGCTGGAACTGAAACGGAAATAGCCATGTTCTGTGCAAGCCTGCTTACATCTGCCAAAGTTCAGGAATTTATACGCGATTCCTTCAAGCGCAAGCTAGATGCTTTGCAAATTTCTACAGCCTTAAGCAAGGCGGGCTACAGCAACGAAGACCGAGCCGCCATCATGGATTACATGGCGCTGATTCCCAAAATCAAGGATAAATTCGGTTCCGGCGAGCTCCTGTGCGATAAGCTTGCCCTAGAGCAGAGTACGGCCCAGGACATTGGCCGCTGGAAAGCGAACCTGTGGCCTGCTGGTAGCGAAGGCGACGCTGGCAACGCAATCATCCACGACCTCTGTTGCGGCATGGGCGGCGACAGTTTCTTTATACCCGCCAATTTCAAGATTGTGGGAATCGACCTGGACGAAAACCGCCTCGCCATGTACAGCCACAACATGGAGGTTCTAGGCAAAACCGCCTCTACATTATGCGCCGATGTGCGAGAAGTGGCAGGCCGGAACGATTCCGCCGAAAGCCTCGCCACCTTTTTCACTATCGACCCGGCCCGCCGTGCCCAAGATGGCGAAAACCAGCGGGACCTGCGAAACCTCACGCCCACCCTTAAAGAGGTTATCGAAATAAGCCGACACTACCAGGGAGGCATGGTCAAGCTACCCCCGGGGTACCCGCCCGCTGAAATTCCTGACGGCACGGAAATTCTGTACCTAGGCGGACATTCCGATTGCAGGGAATGCCTTGTTCTGTTCGGCACACTGGCAAAGCATCCCGATACCGTCCGTGCGGTCATGGTAGACAAGGCCGGCAACACCATCGCCGAATGGAGCCGCCCCCGAGATCGCTCTCAAGAAACCCTGGATGATGAATTCCAGGAAAAGCTGGACCGAAACGATTCCCTAGAAGGTAAAGACCGTACCTACCGCACATCCACCAGCCGAAACGACCTGCCCATCGGCGACATCGCAAAATTCCTTTCGGAACCCGCACCTATTCTCATTCGGAGTCACCTGTTCAGTTCAGCCGCACAGGCCCAAGACCCCGAAGCACACCTTATTTCCGAAGGTATCGCCTACGTAGCCAGCAACGAGCCCCTCCCTGCACCGGGATTCACCTGCTACCAAGCCATCGCCCACAGCGAAATTTCTACAGGTGCCGTACGCTCCATGCTCAAGGAACATAACGTCGGAAAGTTGACGCTGAAACTCCGGGGAGTCCACCTGGATCCCGACGCCGAAATCAAGCGTCTAAAGCCCAAGGGCAAGAATAGCGCCATCCTGTTTTATACCCGCAAGGCCGGGGAAAAGATCGCACTGCTAGCTGAGCGCATTTGAGATTTTTTATATTCACGCTCACGATGAACAGTGAAAGAAAAGACAATAATTACCTGTTCGATTCCGGAAATCTTTCGGAAGGCGCTCTCGCGAAAAAGCACCGCATCGAGACCGATCCCTCTGTACGCACGAACATTATGGATTACCTGCCCGGTATGGAAGTCATCCAGTCGGACATCCGCGACAAGGTGCTAAACGAGGCCGACAACTTCGACTACAGCAAGTACACCGGCAAAGATGTGAAGCGCGCCCTGGAGCACGAAACCTGCACCCTGGAAGATTTCAAGGCCCTGCTCTCCCCCGCCGCTGCCCCCTACCTGGAACAAATGGCTGCCAAGGCGAAAATCGAAACCAGCAAGCATTTCGGCAACAACGTCTATTTCTTTACGCCCATTTACATCGCCAACTACTGCGAAAACTACTGCGTCTACTGCGGGTTCAACTGCTACAACCATATCAAGCGCATGCAGTTGAATATGGAGCAGATCGAACACGAGATGAAGGTCATTGCCGACAGCGGTATGGAAGAGATTCTGCTGCTCACAGGCGAAAGCCGCGCGAAAAGCAGCGTGGAATACATCGGCGAGGCCTGCAAGCTAGCCCGCAAGTATTTCCGTATGGTAGGCGTAGAAGTCTACCCGGTAAATACCGATGAATACCGCTACCTACACGAATGCGGCGTAGACTATGTAACCGTATTCCAAGAGACCTACGACCGTGAGCGCTACGAGAAACTCCACCTGCTGGGCCACAAGCGCGTGTTCCCCTACCGTTTCGATTCCCAGGAACGGGCCCTGATGGCGGGCATGCGTGGCGTAGCGTTCTCCGCACTGCTTGGTCTTTCGGATTTCCGCCGCGATGCCTTGGCAAGCGCGCTCCACGTGTACTACCTGCAGAAGAAGTACCCCCACGCCGAAATGAGCCTCAGCTGCCCGAGACTCCGCCCTATCATCAACAACGACAAGATTGACCCCCTGGACGTCCACGAGAAAGAACTCTGCCAGGTGCTCTGCGCCTACCGCATCTTTTTACCATTCGTGGGCATCACGGTCTCCAGCCGCGAGAGCAAGGAATTCCGCAACGGCATCGTGAAGATTGCAGCAACAAAAGTTTCAGCAGGTGTTTCTACGGGCATCGGCGACCACGAAAGCAAGTATAACGGTCACGACGATGGCGAAGGCGGCGACGAGCAGTTCGAAATCAACGACGGACGCAGCTTCGACGCCATGTACAGCGATATCTCGGGCGAAGGATTACAGCCCGTATTGAACGATTATCTGTACGTGTAGGCTAGTATTGGTAGCCTTTACAACCTAGGTCTCCATAGGTCGAGAAACAGACCCCATGGTCCGAGCGAAGCGCACTGCCTTGCCCATTTTCCCACATCTTTTTGTCCTTGGGAATCAAAGCCACCTCTACAGTTCGGCTATCCTTGTTCTTCTCGTGCCACTGGAAACTTACCTTCACTCGGTAGTTTGTTTGTCCTTTTTTCGGACCTTTTTCTGGCCCGTAATTCAACAATCTGCTGATGAACAACTGTTCTTTAGGGTAGGTTCGATAATCTTTTTTTCCCCAAGCGTCCGTATACTCCTGAGAATAAAATGTCGCACCATCTTGTTTCCAGGAATTTCCACTTTCTCTTGCGACAAGAATGTCTGCAACCCCATTGAATCCGGATTCTTTCAATGCATCATACCAAGTACCGCCGTTCCCGACCAACTTGCTCATCTGCGAGCTGCCGTTGATATTGCTGTGTCTACTTTGTACATTGCCAGGAAGATCCGGACGCATTTCTAAAATGAACAAGTCAACGCCAGCTACACTCATTAGCGCTGAATCTAGAGATGTACTACTTATAGAAGAAGGATTGTTGTACAAGGCATCTTCACTTACCACCAGAGCCCTGTTCAGCGCTTCTCTCAGATAAAACAACTTCATACGGTCAATGTTCTCTCTAGACCGTTCAATTGCACCCAGAGCAATCGGAACCAGAATACCCGCAAGGAACCCCATGATGATGATAACCACCATCACCTCAATAAGGGTAAAGCCATGATTACAACGTCTCACCTTATCTTCCATATACCAAGCTCTCTAGTTCAAAATATATGTTTTTTTCAACCATTATGGGCAAAAATATCATAAATATGACAATATTTCGCAGTTTTTCTACTTTTTTCGTATGGCCAAAATTGACACCACCCTCTATTTCATTACCGATAGCACCACCGTTCCAACGGAGCGTTTTTTACCCGTAGTCGAGGCCGCCTGCAAGGGCGGAGCCACCATCGTCCAATTGCGGGAAAAGGACAAGTCCACTCGGGAATACATGGAACTGGCCAAGGACGTCCACGAAGTTACCGCCCGCTACGGAATCCCGCTGATTATCGACGACCGGGTAGACGTGGCCCTGGCCATCGGTGCCGAAGGTGTTCATGTAGGGCAATCCGACATGCCGGTCAGGCTCGCCCGCTCACTCATGGGCAACAGCAAGATTGTAGGGGCTACCGCCAAGACCGTTCCCCAGGCTCTAGAAGCCTACGAGCAGGGAGCAGATTATTTGGGCTGTGGTGCGATTTACCCCACAACAACCCATGTAAAGACAGTCATCACCTCGGTGGAGACACTGAAGGATGTGGTGAAGGCGGTTCCCATTCCGGTGAACGCCATCGGAGGGCTCAACAAAGACAACATCTTTGTACTGAAGGGCTCAGGCATTGCCGGCATTTGTGCCGTCTCTGCCATCATGAAGGCTGCAGACCCAGAAACTGCAGCTCGAGAACTGAAGCAGGCGTTCTTGAACTTGGGTTAAAACCCAAGTACCGCTTCCGAAATCTCGTTTGCCTCGTCGGAGTAATCATCCACGCGGTCGGGAATGAACTCGCCCCAGCCTTCGCTGACGCCGCAACCCACGCCCACCTCCACTGTAGACCACTTGAATACAGCAAACACCTTCGGGAACATCTCCAGCAGGCCGTCCAGGATTTCTTCGGGCGGTTCCTCTTCGATCAGCATATTGCCGTCCATAGCCAAAAGTTCCGTCTCGGGCAGTTCCTCGAACCGGCACTCGTATTCATCGGACACGATGGGGTCTACGGAATACCAGTCCCCCGAATCCTCACCAGGTAGCTCCGCCTCCGGAAATTTTTCCATAAAGGCCTGCCACAAAAGAGCAAGGTCCGCCTCTTCTCCTATAAACCGAACCAGTACACGACAATCCATTTCTCCCTCCTCTACACTAATAATATAAAAAAGAAAAAACCGATTTCGAAATATCGAAACCGGCTTTTCACTGAGCTACGAAGGGCTCGAACCTTCGACCCACGCCTTAAAAGGGCGTTGCTCTACCAACTGAGCTAGTAGCCCGAGCGACCCAAATATAGAAACTTTTGCCTTTTTGTAAAGGTAAATTTTATAAATTTACCCTATGCTCAAGAGGATCAACTTCCAGCTAGCCCCGTTACTCCTGCTTGCCGCCGCATTCCAGGCGCAAGCTTATTTTTCGCAGGGAGATGCAGGCCAGGAAGTTTTTTCTTTCATGTCCACCTTCGACAGCCCCCGAAACGCGGCCCTTGAAAAATCCGCAGCTGCGGCTCCCTCTACCGACCCCAGCATTGCACAACTGAACCCGGCTGCCCTCCGTATGCCCGACGGCAAGGAACGCACCGTCGGAATGCATTGGCAGACCGGAGAATTTGCCGAGAATCAGGGTTCACTGTACTACACACGAGATTTCAACCGTTTCCTGTACCAGATTTCATACAACTGGCTAGACTACGGAACCATCGAAGGATACGATGAATACGGTAACGAGACCGGCAAGGACTACAATCCCCTAAGCCAGCTGGTCACCGCCACAGTAGCTTTCCCTATGAAGCATTTCCAGTTCGGCACCACTCTGAAATTCGCAAGTGACAGACTTGCCGATGAAGAGGGGGACCGTACGGCCTTCGGAGTCGCCTTCGACTGGGGAATTTCCTGGCAATCAGACAACAAGTTCTGGGGACTGGCACTTGTAGCCCGTGATTTTGGAGGATTAGTCAGAGACTATGTAGATGATGGCGAAGATGAATACTACCCTATGGCCCAGATGTTCGCCCTCTCGGGATATATGCGCTTAAAGAGCCTCCCGCACCTGATGGTTTTCGGTGAAACAAACTTTCCACGCTATGCAGAACCCCGCCTGAATATCGGCGCAGAGTACATGCTGGGCAAGTACTTTGCCATACGGGGAGGCTTTACCAGGACTTGGCTCGACCTAAAGCGCGACGTCTTAGAACTTATCCAAGACAGGAGCAGGCCAGATGAATCCAATGAGGCCCGGTTCCTGAGCCTTGGCCTTGGCTACAATATGGGACTGTTCGGCCTGGACTACAGCATCTCCTGCCTTGCCCAGGCCCTAGGGCTGGAACACCGGCTGGGACTACGGCTGAACTTCTAGGGAGAATCAGCTATGCGGCAGTTCGACGTCTTTGTCTGGAGTGAGCCACAAGAGTTTAGCGATGCCGATCAACAGCCACCTTTCACCGACCCCGCCCTGGGTTGGTTCTTCACAAACGACTTCAACGATAAACTGAACGAAAGCGATGCGGAATGGATTGTCTTTGCAAACCGCTCCGTAAAAATCAACAGAGAATTCCTGAACAGCCTGGCCGAGAACATTTCCGCATTTCCCATGGTGGACGCGTTTGCGCCAAGACTTAGATACACCCTCGCGGAAAGTGACGGCAAGAAATTCGTAAAATTCGCCGGTGGCTTCAGGCTCCACAAGTCCAAAGGCATTGAGCCTATCGAAGAGGACACTCCCCTGCGGTACGTGGCAAGCCCGAGACCCGAAATCGCCGTCTTTTCCAGGCGGATTGTCCAGCGGACCGGGGCCTTCGACACAAGCCTGCCCGTGCCAGCGCAGATTCTCGACTACGCCTTAAGGATGCTCCATGCCGGAGGGCGTTGCTTTTCGGTGCCATACCTGGTGGCCGAACTGCAGGGTTTGCCTATGGACTTTCCCAGCGAGAACAGGGAGGTTCTCCCCCACATTGCCTACGCCCTTTCCAAGGCTCTCGGAATCAAGGTCGCCCGCTTTATTCTGGCGCACCCCAGCCTAGTCGCCACTCTCTGGAAAAACCGCAAGAGCCTACAAGAAAAAAGGGACAAGGCTACCCTCTTGAGCAAGCTTGTCCCGGAAGTATTAAAAGAACTGTATTAAGCGAGCCTAAAACGTTCCGGCCTACACCTTCTTGAAGATGAGCGACGTGTTGATTCCACCAAAGGCGAAGTTGTTGCTCATCACGTATTCCACATCCATTTCCCGACCGTCACCGACAATGTAATCCAGCGGGGCACATTCGGGGTCCACGTTTTTCAGGTTCAAGTTGGGACTGAACCATCCGCGGTTCATCATGTGGATAGACGTCCAGGCCTCGATGCCGCCACAGGCACCCAGGGTGTGGCCGATGTAGCTCTTGAGGCTGCTGATAGGAGCGCTACGGCCCTTCAGGGCGTTGTAGGTGGCCCAGGTCTCTGCCCGGTCGCCATGCTTGGTAGCGGTCCCATGGCCGTTCACGTAGCCGATAGCATCGGGGCTGATTCCCGCATCTTCAAGGGCCAGTTCCAGCGCCCGCTGCATAGTCTCTTGCTTAGGCTGGGTCAGGTGGTCACCGTCGGTATTGTTACCGAAGCCCACCAACTCCGCATAAATTTTCGCACCGCGGGCGCGGGCGTGTTCGTATTCCTCAAGAATCAGCGTACCACTACCTTCGCCGATGACCAGACCGTCGCGGTCCCTGTCGTAGCTGGCAGGAGTGAGCTTAGGCGTATCGTTCTTGACGGAGGTTGCAAAAAGCGTATCGAAGACGGCGGATTCCGTAGGGTCCAGCTCGTCGGCACCACCAGCCACCATAGCGTCTTGCTTGCCGTACTTGATAGCTTCGTAGGCGTTACCGATAGCAAGGCTACCAGAAGTACATGCCGTATTGGTAGTAATCATACGGCCCGTAAGCCCGAAGGTCACGCCGATGTTCACGGCGCAGGTCTGGGGCATGGACTTGATATAAGTCGTTGCCGTAATTTTCGAACTGTCGTTGGTGACAATCATGGAGAAGAAATCCACCAAGGGCATCACGGAGCCCATAGAGGAACCATAGGCCACGCCAACCCGGCCGGAATGCAAGAATTCCTGGTCTTCCAAGAGACCAGAGCATTCCAGTGCCTTCTGGGCGCCTACCGTAGCCAGAAGAGCCACACGGCCCATACCGCGAATCTTACGGCGGGGCATTTCAGGAAACTGGTAGTTCACAGGAACGGCCAAGCGGGTGTTCATCTGAACGTACTTGTCCCATTCGTCCATGCGGACCACCTTGTTTTCCTTCTTCTTCAGATTCTCAAAAATCTCGTCCATTTCGGAACCGAGGGCCGAAATGCAAGAACCTCCGGTAACAACAACCCTACGGGTCATGCGAGACCTCCGTTTACAGAAATCACCTGGCGGGTAATGTAGGCAGCCCCTTCCGAAAGCAGGAACACCGCCGTAGCGGCAACTTCAGAAGGCTTGCCCACGCGCTTCATAGGAACTGCCTGCAGAATAATGTCCAGAGGAGCATCCTTGATCATTTCGGTCTCGATAACTCCCGGCGCAATGCTGTTCACCGTAATGTTACGGCTGGCAAGTTCGGTGGCCAAGGCCTTGGTCGCCCCGATAATCCCGGACTTGGAAGCGCTGTAGTTCACCTGGCCACGGTTCCCGATAACGCCCGAAACTGAGGAGATGGTGATAATGCGGCCCATACGCTTGCGGCACATAGGCATCACCAGGGGCTGTACCACGTTGTAGAAACCACCCAGGTTCGTATTGACCACCTTGTCCCAGGAGTCACCACTCATACCTGCAAAAGTCATATCGGCGCAGACGCCTGCATTGAGGACCACACCGTAATAGGTTCCGTTCTCTTCAATGTCCTTGGTCAGGACTTCCTTGCACTGTTCACGGTCGGTAATGTCGAACTGGAGCGTGCGGATTTCGCCACCGGCAGCCTGTACCCTCTGCACCAGTTCATCGGCCTTGGCCTTACCCCTATTGTAGTTGGCAACCACGGCATATCCCGCCCGGGCAACGGCTTCGGCTATGGCAGACCCAATCCCGCCACTGGCACCGGTCACAAGAACCTGCTTCTTATCGCTCATGGACACTCCTAAGCATTCTCAATTTAACGGCACATATATAGAAAAAATCGGGCAACCCTACTTCTCTTTTTGACCAGCAAAGGGGGAAAAAAGGAAGTTGAAAAGGATTCCCAGGAACACGGAAAGCCCGAAAGTGGATACCGGCGCAAAACTACTGAAGGAAAGGCTCCCGAAAGAGAGAATAGTCGTCAAAGCGGAAAGGGCGATGGCCAGCACCGTCACGGCGCTCCCGCGGCCCTCCCTAAAGAACAGGGAATAGTCAATGCCTATACCAAGCGTCAAGATGATTCCCACCGTGGCAAAGAAATTAAAGGGAATGCCCAGAAAGCCAAACAGGGCCACCACCAGCAGGGAAGCGAAAACGGGAATCCGCATGATAGAAACCGCACCGGAAAATCCGTAAATAAACAACAGTGCCGCAAACACCAGCGCAAAGGCAATTCCCACAAGCACAAGGGCCGTTAAAGAAAGCCTTGTTAGGTTCTCGTTAATCTGGTTGATTTTGTCCATAAAGTAGACGCCATCGCCTGCCAGGCGGGAAAGGTCCGCCCCCTGGCGCATATGGAGAGGCATCACCGCACTGTAGTAGGAATCCCCCACCTTACCAATCCAGAGCGAATTCAGAAGCTTTTCGAAGTTGGCGGGCAACTTGCTTTCGGGAGTGAGAATCTTCTGACCCGTCAAAAGAGAGGCCCGGAAAGCCGAATCAGACGGCAAGCCCAGTTCCTTGAACATCTCCGCAACCGTAGACGAATCCATGACCGCCGAAAGGGCCTCGAAATTTTCCTGCTGTGTCGAACGGGGCGGAATAAAACGGCTGATAGCCAGGTAATTCTGCAAAGCACCATCGGCACGTTCTTGCTCCAAGCGCTTACAGAAATCGGCCTCACGCTCCAGCACCTGCTGAACCGAATCTCCCTTGATCAGGAAATAGCTGCCCGAAGAACCGAAATCCAGGAGTTCCATGGAAAGCTTTTCAGAGGCAAGCCTTTGGGGCGACACCGTATAAAGGGAACGAAGGTCCGTACCCCACTGAGCTCTAGAAATCCCTGCGGCAGCAAACGCCGCCAAGATAGCGACAACCGCAAGCAGGGCCCACTTCTTTGCCCGGAGCACCGCAAAGAACTTTTCATAGCCATCCAGAACCTTGGAAATAGAAGCCATGGCCAATTCCGCCTTGGCCCGAGACTTCGTAGCGGGCAAAGCAGCAAACAAGAGGGTAATGGTCAAGAAGGAACTTGCAAGCCCCGCCATGGAGAAAACCGCCATCTGGCGGAGCAGCGGGAACGGTGCAAAGGTCAGCGCCAGGTACGAAAGCTCCGTGGTCATGAATCCCAGAGCAAGACCCTTCAGAATCAAACCCCGGACTCCCCTACCGTCTAGCCGTTCTTCACGAACCTTCCAGCCCGTAAAGAAGTGGATGGCGTAGTCGATACTCACACCGATAACGCTGGTGCCGAACACGAAGGTAAAGATATGGATAGAGCCGAACAGGGTCCAGGTGGCCGACAGAGCCGAAACAATGGCAAGGCCGATGGAGAAAAGCGTCAGAAGCAAGGGAACCGCCGATCTGTAGGTCGAAAGAATCAGCAACAGGAGTAACACAATGGACACTCCCGAAATGACGGACACTTCCATCTTCGCCTTGGAGGAACTTTCGTAACTATGGAAGGGCACTCCCGTAGAGGCTATCACCAAGCCGGAATCCGCAGCTTTCAGTTCCGAGATCTTCTGCTCCATAGTCCAGAGGGCGCTACCGCTCTCTCCGAAGGTAGAGGCACCCGGCGCAAGACTTGCGGTCCACATGACGTAAGTCCTGAGGGAGTCCCGCAGCACGAGGCGTTCGTCCCGAAGTTCCACGTTTCGGCTCATGAAGGAGAGGTTCCCGAGAACATCGTCGAAGGCCTGGGCCGAAAGCAGGAACGGGTCCTCATCCAGGTTTTCGAGGCTTGCCATAGAGAACCCGCCGTAGATTTTTTCAAGGGCTCTCTGTTTTAGGAATGCCCCACCCCCATTGCGGACCCGGTCCATAAATGCTTCGCTCTGCAAGGCATAGCGGTACTGGTGGGCGAAGGCGCGGGCTTGGTCCATGGAACTGTCCGACACCAGGTAGCTAATCTTTTCAAGCTGGGGGTGCTCCCGCAGGGCCCGGTGGAACTCGTCCGCAGCCACCTTGGCCTTTTCGAAATCGCTGTGGCCGATAAGCACTGTCATCTGGCCCATGGTCCTGCGGGAAAGTTCAGCGTCGGCGTTACCCAGGTCAGGGGTACTCTGGGCGGTCGGCAGCACAGAGAACAAGTTGGAATCGATTTTCCAGGGAGCCGTACCTAAGCCTAGGGTAATAATGGCGATGTGCAGGACTGCCCAGAGGAGAATCCCCCATCTTTTCATCGGCTTTTTTTCGGGCTTGTCCATGAGTTTGTAAGGCTCCCGTCAGCGCAACAGGGCGGATTCTTCGGGCGTCAGAGTGATACCGCCCTCCACCTCTGAAAATTCGTAGAGGATCGGGTTCCCGTCGCCATCGGTAAGGGTCACCTTCTCGAGCCACTTGTGCCCCGAGAGCACCACCGACGAAATCTGCTTCTTGATGACAATTTCCTTGGGCACAAGGCCTATGGTCCAAAAACCACCCTTCCCCATCTCGAAGAAAATCTGGAATCGTTCCTCCAGCATCTGCCTGTTTCCCAAGAAAATTCCCTGGATGGTCTGAGAAACTTGGCTGAACACCACGTTGTCCTTCATATCCATCTTGGAGACCGTTCCGGAGGCGTTTTTCTGGAGCATCTTGTCACGGGTAATGGCGGTAAGGTTCGGAAAGGGCCTTTCCATGTTCCACAAGATGCCCAGAGTATCCGCGATGACGAAACTCCCCGTAGAGACAAAGTCCCGGTTGATTTTCTTGACGGTCCGCACCTGCCTGAAACTCCCCCGCAGGTATTTCTGCTGCTGCATGGCCGAAAGAACCTGGGCAAGTTCCTTGGAACGCTCAGCCGTCAGGGGACTTGCAAAGACATCGGCAAACGCCGTAGATGCTAGCGCAAGACAGAGGGACATTGCCAAAAACAACTTCATATACCCCAAATATAGTTTGTTTGCCCATTTTTTTTTATCTTTCCAAGTAGAAACGCTACAATCATATTGGATATGACTTTTTTTCAACGCATCGCCTATATCTGGCGCACCTACGTCAAGCTGCAGACCTTTTTCTTCTTCGGGTTAGGCAGCCTTATCCAGGCATTCGTGGTATTTCCGACATTGTTGCTTTTTTCCGGATTTTCAAGAAAGCGCTTCAGCCGTTTAGCCCGCTATGCCATCCACATCGGGCTCAAGATTCTCATCTGGCAGCTAGTGACACTGAGGGGTTCAAAGTTCAAGGTGGAACATCGTGAACGCCTCAAAAACCTCCACTCCAAAATCATCATCGCCAACCACCCTTCCCTGCTAGACGTAGTGTTACTCTTTTCCATCATCCCCAACGCAGACTGCATCGTGAAAGGGGCACTCGGCAAGAACCGCTTTGTCTCTGGAATCGTGAATTCCATCTACATTCTCAATTCCGAATCCTTCGAACAGCAGATGTCAGAGGTAAAACGCTCCACAGACCAGGGAAACAACCTCATCATCTTCCCCGAAGGAACCCGCTCCGAGCCGGGCAAGCCCTGGAACTTCAAGAAGGGGGCGGCCAGGTTTGCCATCGGCTGCAAGCGGGACGTGGTTCCCATCTACTTTGGCGGAAACGAGATTATCGGGCTGCGCAAGCACGACAAGCTGGTAAGCTACCACCCTCGGGAACAGTACCATTTCTACCTGGACGTGCTGGAAACCATTTCCGTAGAACCCTACCTGGACGGCCACCAGGGCGCACAGGTGGCGGCCCTCACCAAAGAAATGCTCCACCGTCTAGAAGAGCGTAGGGAGCTGGACCCCGAATACCCACAGAGACTCATTGACCAACAGGCCGAATTGCAGGGAAAAATATGATTGAACAGATTCGCGGGAAACTGATACAGAAAAGCCCCACCTTCGTGGTGGTGGACGTGGCAGGCATCGGCTACGGAGTCAACGTCTCCGCACGCACGGGCGGAATGCTTCCCGAAGAGAACGCCGAGGTACTCCTGTACACGAACCTGGTGGTCCGGGAAGATTCCATGGCCCTCTTCGGATTTGCGGACCAGGCCGAAAAGGATTTGTTCCTGATGCTCCTGGACGTGAACGGCGTAGGACCCAAGATGGCCCAGCGTATTCTGAGCGGAGTCGCCCCTGCCGACCTCTTGAACATGATCGCCAGCGACAACAAATCCGCCCTGGGTAAAATCAAGGGACTGGGCAAGAAGACCACCGAACAGATGGTGCTCACCCTCAAGGACCGTGCGGCCACCATGCTGCAGGCCTTGGGGAACGTAGAAGGTTCCGGCGTCACGGGCATGGGAGTGCTTACCGGAGCCAAGATGGAAGCGGTCCTTGCGCTGCACACCCTAGGTGTAAAAGACCCGGCGGCAGAAAAGGCGGTGGCCAAGGCCTACGAGAACCTGGGCGACAGCGCCGACGCGGCAGCCCTTATCCCCGAAGCCCTCAAGTACCTTTAATCAGAATCAAAAATGTCCCGCATTACAGAAGCCGAAGCTTTAGACCTGTTCAAGAACGCACCCCTGAAGGAGCTGTGCGCCATGGCCTGCGCCGAAAAGGAGCGCCGCCACGGAAAGAACGTCTACTGGGTCAATAACAGACAAATTAACTACACCAATGTCTGCGTTCTGCATTGCAAGTTTTGCGCCTTCTCCAAAATCAAGAAGGACAGCCCCACCGCCTACGACTGGAACTACGACACCATCAGGGCAAAGGCCGCCGAAGCCATCGCCAGCGGGGCGCGGGAGCTCCACATTGTAGGCGGTCTCCACCCCGACCATCCCTTCGATTACTACATCGACATGCTCGCAAAACTCCGGGCAGAATTTCCGAAGGTGAACCTGAAGGCCTTTACCGCCGTAGAGATCTGCCACTTCTCGAAAATTTCGGG
>CAMIWK010000040.1 GCA_946402415.1 uncultured Fibrobacter sp. | reverse complement strand
CTTCGGCGGTGGTGTTGCCGTCATCAAAGTCATCAAAGGTCTCGGTAGTGCCGGAGCCGTTACCGTTGCCGGAGCTGGAGCTGGAACCGTTGCTGGAGCTGGAAACAGAGCTGACCGGAGTAATATTACCGCCAACGCATTCCACGTCATCGATGTCCAGCTGAGTCCCGATGTTGGCCTGGGTCAGCTTTTCATCCACCACCCAGGCAAGACCCTTGACGGTCGCCCAGGAGAAGGTCTTCACATCGGACGGAGAGGCGCTAGCCACCCAGTCGGGCTGAGACATCACGCTCACCGTAACGGTGGTCCAGCTGTCGGAAGCATTCTGGTTCGTGGCAACGTGTTCATAGCCCTTGTCCTTAGTAACGCCATCTACGAGGCCACGGAGGTGGTGGCCCGAGCCCTTGTACTTGTAGCTGATGGCGGTGCAGTTTGCCAGCGCACCCATACCGAAATCAACGCCCACTCCGACAGACGGGTAGGTGGTGTCGCCAGAAGTAATGCTGTTTATGCCTGTCATGGAAGCAAAGGAGTTGCTACCGTCGGTAGAGATCATGTTCCAGGACTTGGTTGTGCCATCCTGTGAGTTCGTGACCTTGCCACCAGCCTCATAGATATACCAGTAGGCTTCTTCGCTAACATTCTCGGCAGTGGTGTTGCCATCATCAAAGTTGTCGAAAACCGGAGTCGGACCTGTAGAAACAGCCGCGGAGCTCTCTACAGAAGCGGAAGATTCCGGATTTTCAGAAGCGGAGCTCTCTACGATTTCGGAAGCGGAACTTTCGGGCTGTTCAGAAGCAGAGCTTTCCGGCTCTTCAGAGGAAGAGCTTTCGGGATTAGATGCAGTGATGCACTCCGTTTGCTCCCAATACTGCCAAAAACCTTGAGCACTCTGGTCAGCAGGAGCCGGTCCTGTAGCGCTACTTTGTTTCTTAAAGCAAGCATCCCAACTGACAAGGCCCTTATAACACTGGCCTTCGATGGCTTCATCTCCAACCTGAAGTTCTATACACGGTTCGGGTGCTGGTGTAATGGTGACGTCTTGCGCCATAACAGCCGTAGCTGCTAACGCCAAGAATGTTAAGGATTTTTTCATGATGTTTCCCTTTTTTTTGTTATTTCCGCAAAATATATGATTTTATGCCATTTTTGTTTAGTAAAATATCGTTTACTTGATGCAATCTGAGACGCAAAAAGCCCCTTCAAAGGGGCCTTTTAAGCGGTATCTCTATGTCAGACAACGAGTTAGTTTTCGTTGTTGTGCATTTCCATCTGTTCGCGGTCCATCGTGTGCTGCAGGTATTCCTTGAAGTCACGGTCGATGTTCACACCGTCGAAGTCGATGTCATCATTTTCCAACACGAACACGGCGCTGGGGTTGTCGAGCCAGCCGACCACGTCCACGCCTTCCAACTTCATGGACTTGTCGCCAGCAGCCTGAGCCACATATTCCACCTTGGACTTGGCCACCCAGCCCTGACCGCAGTTACCCTTGACCAGAACCTCGGTATCGCCGTCCTTGACGATGGTAAGTTCATCGTTAAAGCCCGCGGTGCAAACCACGGAGCCACCGCCCTTCTCCTTAGTCAGGTCAATATCGCCCAGCTTGGACTTGACCTTGTTGGGAGCTGCGAAAGCAGCGGCAACCATCAGAGAGAGAGCAACAAACAAAACCTTTTTCATGTTATTCCTCGAAACAGGATAAAAATATTCGTTAATGCAATAGGAATATACCTTTTATTTTGGCAATTTGTGAGATATTCTTTTAAATTTTTACAATATGAAGCGTTTTTTTTGCATTTTACTGATTTTTCTGGTAGTTTTGGCCGTTTTTGCCGGGATACAAGGTAAAAAACGGCTGAACGCCGTCTCGAGCAACACCGAAACGGTACTCCTGGAAATCCCCAAGGGCAGCTCCGCCGCAAAAGTTTCACAGATTCTAAAAGAGAAGGGCGTCTGGCAGGACGGACTGGCGTTCAAGGTCCGGAACAAGATGGACAAGCCCTCCCTCAAGGCCGGCTGGTACGAGATTCCGCCACAGCAGACCCTGGAACAGATTTTCGCCCTGCTGGAAAGCGGCAAGAACGCCGTACGCAGGGTGACCATCCCCGAAGGCCGGGCCAGCTGGGAAATTCCCGCCTACCTGAAAAAAGCCTTCCCGGACCTGAACGAGGAACGCTGGAACAATCTGGTCCAGGACCCCAGGTTCGCCCAGAGCCTGGGTGTAGAGGCCAGTTCGCTTGAAGGATACCTGCTGCCCGACACATACCCCTTCCCTATCGACGCAAACGAAGAAACCATACTCAAGCAGATGGTGGCCGCTAACCTGAAGTTCCGCGATGAGATGAAGGAAAAACCCGATTCCAAGTGGGCAACTCTTGGAAACTGGCACCGCGTCTTGACACTGGCCAGCGTGGTAGAAGAAGAGACGGGCAAGCCCGACGAACGTTTCCTGATTGCAGGAGTTTTCCACAACCGCCTGGAAATCGGTATGCCCCTGGGGGCCGACCCCACGGTGCGGTTCATCTTCAGGAACCTGACCGGGCCCATTTACAAGAGCCAACTCAACAGCGACAGCCCCTACAACACCCGCAAGTTCAAGGGCCTAATGCCCGGCCCCATCTCGAACCCAGGGCGCAAGGCCATAGAGGCCGCACTTTTCCCCGCCAATACCAAGGCCCTTTACTTTGTCGCAAAGGACGACGGCTCGGGCACGCACTTCTTCAGCAGCACGCTTAGCGACCACAACAAGTACAAGGATGTGGCGGCGAAGAACCGCGGGGAGTAGCTAGAACGGATAGTTCCCGACGCGGACAAAGAAGGTGTAGTCCATCACGTCGCCAAGCTCATCGAGCGTTTTACGGTCTACCAGTCGGGACATTCCCGCCGTCAGCGAGATGGACTTGTAAGCAAACCGGAGTGTCGGTTCCAGAACAAAGCGGTCCTGTTCCAGGAGGGCGGTGGGATTCTCCTCGAAGTCCCGCACATAGGCGCCGAACACCCACATACCAAAGATTCCCTTGTGCAGCCCCACGTTTACGCGGGCAAGACCATAGTGGTGGCTCAGCAGCTCCGGATTAAACCATTCCCCGGTCCAGGGAGTGGCGGCAATGCGCCGGCGGTAGAAATTGTCCAGCGGTATCAGTCCTGTAGACTTTGGGTAGACATAGCCGTGGCCTTCATCGTGGAACATATCCAGGCCGCCGCCCAGGAACAGCCCCAGCGTAAGGAAAGAAACCGGTGAGCGGCTGGCGAACATTTCCAGCGTCAGCTTGTGGTATATGGGAATCAGCTCTGCAATGTCAATCTTGTAACGCACCGACTGGAGGCCCCATTCCAGAAACAGGGACTGACCTCTATAAGAGAAGAACCGGTCTACGTCGCCACCTTCGTAACTGTACTGCAACGAAGGAGAAACAGGCCAGGTTTCCAAATCATCCAGCCTGTAGACCCGCGAAAAATCTACGCTCCGGTTTCCCAGCATAAAGTCCAGCGAAACCCGCTGGTTCCGGCTCAGGTGGTAATTGACCCACATATTGAAATCGCCGCGGTCCTCTCCACGGGGAGTCGAATGGTATGCATTGTCTTCCAAATAAGACTCAAAAGGCTTCAGGGTCATCCAGTCATAACGGACACCGACACTCCAATCCTCATTCCACAGACGGGAAATCTCAAGCTTCGGGCTAATCCCATACGACCTAGGGCCGATAAAGCCCGAGACCCCGAGAGCGATGTCCATCTGGTTCACAAAGGAAAGGGTCATGTTGCCGTAGGCGTGGGGCCCGATGGCGCTAGAGCCAAATCCGCCCACAGAAACATCCAACGTAGGAGTAACCTTCGCCCCAACCAGCACGTTACCCGTTGGGAGCATATCAAAGGATACGGAATCGTAAGCAGGCTCCCTGGAAATTTCCTTCAAGAAATTCTCCGGAGCCACCATACCCGTATCGCTTTCGTTCCAGTAAGAGGCAATGGTGGTGTGGGTCTCTGCAGACAAACTATCAAAGGACGGTTTGAACTTGAACCAGGGGCGGGCCACCTTCTTGAGAGCGGTGTAATCCAGAGAATCGTTCCTAAAGGGAATCAGTTCTGTCGCATGGCGTTCCAGGGCAGAGAACCCCGCCTGGATCCAAACCGTGTAAGAGGTATCCGTAGCGTAATGAGCACGTAACACCACTCCCGACTCCTGGTAAGACAAATTCTGCAGGGGCTTTTCGAAAAGGATACGCTGCCATGGGGAATTCCAGGATGATGCAGAGGCATTCGCCACACGTGGGATTCCTACCGAAATAATGGGGACCTGGTCGTAAACGTCTTCATAAGGCAAAGCCAGCCCCAGGCATAGTTCGCCGGAGTTGTAGTTTTCAATCAATGGGAGGCTCTTGAACACATCCTCCGAAGTTATACTTTCCATACCATTACAGCCAAGCACCGTAAAGGGAATCACCGCTCCCTGAGGCACACGGTTCATTGTCTCTTGCAGGCGGAGCTTTGCAAGGGCGTACCTCTGCACAGATGTATCTGGTTCGATGGACTTGGGAATCTTTTGCAAAGTCCTGGACGTGTCCGGTTCCAGAGCGAAACGGTAACGCAGGCTCGGAACCCCCTCGGGAGAAATGGGCCATTTGGTCTGCTCGGCCTTTTTATTGTATAAGTCATCGAACATATTGTGGCCCACGTAGCCCTGCAGGTACGGGTCCAGCAGCACTCGCTGGATATCATCTAGCGTCATGCCGTGAGTCCAGAGGTAACCAACGAACGCGCCCCAAGAGGTACCAACCACAGAGTCTATGCGGACCTTGTAGGTTTCGATGGCATAAAGCACACCCAGGTGGAACCAGGGGGAACGCTCACCACCGCTGAGGTAAAGGATGGATTTTTTGGGGGCGGAATTCGGATTTCGGATTTCGGAATTCGGATTGACTGAATCGGAAGGAACGGTTTCGCCTGTCGACAAATCTATGGTCACGCATTTCCACGATGTGTCGGGGGAAGCCTCCCCCTCGCTCCCGCCGCATACCATCTCCGACTTTCTCTTGTCATCCCCGCGCAGGCGGGGATCCCCTATCAGTTCTCCCTTTTCTGCGGCGTCCGCTACCCCCTCTGCGGGGGACTCCCCCGCAACGCCCCCGCTGTCGGGGTTCGAGGTTCGAGGAATGCCATCCTCGCGTAGGCGAGGATCCGCTTGAGAGGTCTGGGGTTCAGATGTAGTGGGAACAAGACTATCCGCAGGGGCCTGCGCCGTAGAATCCTGGGCAACCGTCATCTGCGACAGCAGACTGTCGGCAGGCTCTGCAGGCAACAAGGAAAAAGCGACCAACAGGATGGCCGCTACCTTCGGCAAAAACCACCTAGGCAAACCGGGCAGGATTGGCCACATACTTTGCCGCAACCTCTTGTGCCACATAACCGGAACGTACCAACTGCGCAAGGCTGTCATCCATAAGTATCATGCCCTCAGAAGCCGAGGCCGCAATGATGGAAGGCAACTTGAAATGGTCTCCTGTGCGGATACTCATAGCCACGTTCTGGGAATTGAAAAGCACCTCCCAGGCAGCAACGGCACCAGAGCCCTCGGCCGCTCCCGGAAGCAGGCGCTGTACTACCACGGCCTTGAGTACCGAAGAAAGCATAGTCCGCACAAGGGCCTTGTCTTCGGGCTTCGCGGCAGAAAGCAGAGCATCCAGGACTCCTGCGGAATTACCAGCGGTCACGTTGCACACCACAAGGGCTCCCGCCTCGGCGGCTTCCAACATGGGCAACAAGAAGCTGGCATCAAAATCACCCATCCACAAAAGGTCTATTCCACTACGGACTGCCTGATCCACCTTTTCGGCAACGCCACCAACGGAGTCTTCCAGTATCAGACTGCTGCCCTGCTTCACAGGGAGTTCCATGGCCTTATCCAAAAAACAGGCCCGTAAAATTTTGGATTCGCAGAGAGCCCCTACGTAAGCAGAAGCGCTGGTGGTCTTACCCGAACAGGCAGGACCTGCAAAAATCACCAAGCCAGAACTGAAGCCCAACATATTCTCCATAGCAGGAGGAATGCCGAGAGAGGTAAAGTCAGGGCATTCGTTCAAAAGCGGGCGGAACACAGCCCCATTACCCAGAGCCTCGCGGAAATACCGTACACGCCAACGCATGTCGTGCCAGGGTCCGCCAATCATAGAACCGGACTCCCCTTCCAGGGAACCCAGGAACTGGGCCAAGGAACCAAAAGGAACGACAGATGCATCAGGGACAGCACAGACCTGACCCGCAAGGCGTACCGCGGGAACTGCGCCTTCCGTAATAATCAGCTCGCTGCTACCCGTATTGACAGCATATTCCAAAAGAGATTCAATTTCCGAAGCCATCTTTAAGCCTCCCCGCCTGCAGGTTTAAATGCCGCAAAGCGTCTAATGTCGTTTGCCCGTTTCCATGCCTCCACACCATCTATGTACCCGGCCTCAACACATTTCTGCAGAGAGTCATCCAGAGTGATTCCCTGATCGCGCTGACTGCTAATAGCGGCGTTCAGCTGAGAAAGGTCTCCCTTGCGAATCATTCCCGCAATGGTGGGCGTCACATGCACTGCCTCGGCAGCAAGGACCAGACCCTGATTGTCTACCACCGGAATCAGGTGCTGCACGATAACGCCCTTCAACTGGTCGGCCAAAGAATTGGCAAAAGAGGGCCTTGCATTTTCGGGAACAGAAACCAGGAGTCTCGAAAGCAAGGCATGTATGTTGTTCCCGCGGGTGACCGCAAACACCAGAGCACCAGAATTGGCCGCCTGCAAGAGCAGGTTCAGCTCTTCTATGGTCTCCAGATGGTCAAAGCAGATGACGTCTGCACCGTCGCGCATAGCAAGAGAAATTCCCTCCACTCCCGTACGGACATGGAGCCCAACCTCCTTTTGCACCAAGGCTCCGCTACCACCCTGCAAAATGCGCTCGATAGGGCGTTCCACAGTCTGGATATAGCATGGACAATTGGCCGCAATAGCTTCGGCAAAGGCATTCACCGTAGTGGTGCGGCCACTGGCAGAGGGGCCAGCCACAAGCACAAGCCCACTGTTCAGGCCAGCAAACTGCGTACAGAAGGGAGGCAAATTCAAGGAATCCAGTGCCGCCGCCTCTGTGGGAATCACCCGGATAGAGACGCTTGGAACCACGCCGTTCCATGTCACGGAAATACGGGCGCGACCCACACCTGCAAGGGCGATGGTCCTGCTGAAGTTCTTTCCAGCAACCACCATATAGCCGTCGGCAAAGCCTTCCGAGGCTTCGGCCAGCAGTTCCGAAATGCGGGTCTTATCTACAACCTGCTCAGTGGCCGGAAACAGCGCACCGGACTGGCGCATGACCACCTGACGGTTGGAATAGAGATATATGTCCGTTGCACCATACTGACGGGCGAAGGCGATCATCTTCTTCAAGGACATAATGGGCAGAAGAGTCTGGGGAGCTTCCACCGCCTTTCCCTCTCCCGAAGAAAGGGCGAAACGTCTGGGCAGCTCCAATTCGCCCTCTTCTACCGAACCTTCTTCGCCCTCTTCAGCAATGCCGATGGTCGAAATGCTCGTCGTCTCCAGGCCGGATACGGTTTCCACCACCACGTTGGATGCCGAAGATTCGCCGTAAATGTTATTGCCTTCAATCTGCAGGGCCGGTTCATCGTTGGCGGGCTCCGCCATGGCGGCAGGCTTGGCCTCCACGTGGGCCGGAGCCGGTTTCGGTGCCGGGGCAGCAGACGCGGCAGGCGCGGCGGCTGGAGCAGCACTAGCAGGTTGTGCAGCAGCGTTAGCAGCGGTAGCGGCATGCTTGGCCTCCAGGTTCTGCACAAAGGCAAGGACCTTCGCGTACATCGCCTGCTGCAAAATACCCGCTTTCACCAGAACCTGGCCTATATCCATAGATTCCGTAACTTCGCCCCAATGGGCCTTAACCTGGTCCTCTGTCACTACCTTGTTGTGGACAAGGACCTGGGCCATATACTGATTTCTCATAGGAAATCCCTCCGACTGAACCACCAACTAGCGATGGCTAAAAATACTCCTACATAACCGATTGCATAGACCGTATTCCAGAACAGGTACATATCAGGCAAGGCAAGGCCATGCACCACGTAACTGGTCACATTGTAGCGGTAAAGTCCCGGGAACACGGCGTGAATCACCACGGCCACCTTTTCAAGCAAGGCGGTAGAGGTGTCCCCCATCTCGCCCATGCGGCTTGCAAAGCGGATCTGCTCCAGAAGCTGGTTGCTCAGGTGTCCCGCAAAGTAGACACCAAGGGTGAACAGAGCACTCAAGATAGTGGAACTGAAACTGCTGAACAACAGCGCTATGGCGATGACCACCGCCATCTCCCAGAAAATCAGGTAGATGGCCGTCAGAAGGCTCACCGTCGGCTGCGAGTTCGTCAGGAACAGTATCGCATAGTAAATCAGGGTAAGCAAGGTCAAATGGACCGCCACTACCGCCAAGAGCCCAAAGTACTTGCCCACGATGAAGGTGGCGCGACTGATGGGCTTAGAAAGCAGGGTCAGCACCGTCCGACGCTGGATTTCCTTCTGCACCAGGCTGATGCCCACAAAAATGGAAATCAGAAGGCCAGACAAGCTCATCACCGAAAGAGTGGTAGACTTAATCACATAGGCACGGTCAAACACCGACCACTCTCCTAGCACAATGCTGAAAAAAGCCAGGCCAATAGCCAAGAGACCTATGTTATAGAGAATCTTGTCGCGAATGGATTCGCGGAACGTATTGAGGGCTATAATGCCTATATGCTTAAGCGTCTGCACGGGCAATCTCCTCGGTCAAAATGTCTTCTAGGCTCGGGCGCTTGTGGTCCATCTTCTCCACCGCAATGCCATTGTCCAAGCAATAGCGGAGCAACCGGTCACGAGCGGCATCATCGGCACAAATCACTTCCTGAGGGTGACCCGCATGGACAACACCTTCGGGCAGGTCCTTGGCAAGAATAGCCACCCGAGTCCGCACGTGGTACTCGATACCGCAGGAATCCGTAATGTCGTCGACGGTACCTTCCCGAACGATACGGCCATCCACAATCATGGCCACGCGATGGCTGATGGATTCCACATCGCTTAGAAGGTGGCTGGAATAGAAGATGGTCACGCCGTCTCGGTTCAGCTCCAAAATGGCCTCCCGGACATCACGACGGCCCATGGGGTCAAGACCGCTCATGGGTTCATCCAGAATCAGAAGCTTGGGTTTACCCAGAATGGCCTGGGCAATTCCCACACGTTGCATCATGCCCTTGGAGTACGAACGCAGGCGGCGGTCAATCCAGTCCTTGTCGGCATGGAGCAACTGCAACGCCCAAGTGATGCGTTCATTCAGAAGGTTCCCTTCCAGGCCCACCAGCTTGCCATAGAACTGCAGAAGTTCACGCCCCGTCAGGTAATCGTAGAAATAGGGCTGTTCCGGAGAGTAGCCGATAAAACGGCGACTCTTCACGTCGCGGGGGCTAATCCCGTTTACCAGGACCTTGCCGGAATCAAAATTCAGAAGCCCGGTCAGCACCTTGATGGTGGTGGACTTGCCAGCCCCGTTAGGGCCAATAAAACCATATATCTGACCCGGTTCCACATGAAGGCTTACATCCTTCAGCGCCAGTTTCGGCTTCATCAAGAAACCGCTCCTGTAGGTCTTGTGCAAGTGTTCAATCTGGATCATAAACTACTCTTGGTCATCCTTCTTCCCGAAAATTTGACTTGATCTCTCCTCGATCTCTTGGCGGCGCTTATCGGCGCGAATCTTCTTGTTCACAAAGAAATAGATAAGGGCCCCTACAAAATAGACCGCAAGACCCGAATAAAAGAAGGGATTGATGGAGGTCCCCTCCAGCCCCGGGAAAAGGTTCAGCAAGACACTATGGCCAAAAAGGCTCAAAATCACCAAAACAAAGCCCAAGGCACGAAGCACATAGGTCAAAACTATCAATTTGTTCATTGACACCTCAAAATGGTTCCTTTACCTTGGAAAAATACACTTTTTTGGGGTTTTACACCAATGAACAGGCAAAGTCCGGGCATTTTTTGCGCCCTTTTGCAGGGTGCTGTCAAATTTTTTGGCGGGAGCAGGATATTTCCCGCCCATTTTCACACTCGCAGGCAAAGCGTTCCGCCGTCACCACCTCATAATCGGAACCGCCGTTGAACACGTTCAGCAGGCCGTATTCCTCGTGAAGCCTTTCCATACGGACTCGGGCGCCGAATATTTTGGAGAGCTCGCTGCAAAGTTCCGCAATTTCATTGTCAGAAATTGACGGCGCCAAAGACTTGTCCTTGAGGGAAATTCTGATTTCGTTGTTGGTTGCTGTCGAAAGTAATAGCACAATATTTCCAAAGGCATATTCGCGACGCTCCTGCCCAGCCAGGACAGGTTCAATTTCCGCCAGCCAAAGCGTGCCCGAAATACTGTACTCGTGATCCATAATGAAAAAATACTATTTTATGAAAAATAGATGCCCGCCTGCGCGGGTATGACAATTCGAAATGGCACGCGCACGCAAGACAATCACTCCGGACCCATATGCGAAACCGATAGCGAAACCGCTACCGCCAGAGCAGAGCCTGCCCGGAAAACTGAAGCAGTTCCAGTCTAATGCGCGAGCAAACTTCGAGCTCGTAAGCCCTTATGGTGCAGCGGGCGACCAACCGAAGGCCATCGAAGAATTGACGGAAGGTTTCAAGCACGGAGAGCAGTTCCAGACACTACTTGGCGTCACCGGTTCGGGCAAGACGTTCACCATGGCGAACGTCATCAAAAACGTGGGCAAGCCCACGCTGATTTTGACGCACAACAAGACGCTGGCGGCTCAGCTCTATCAAGAATTCAAGGCCTTCTTCCCCCACAACGCGGTGGAATACTTCGTAAGCTATTACGACTACTTTCAACCCGAAGCCTACATTCCGCACACGGATACCTTCATCGAGAAAGACGCCAGCATCAACGATGAGATTGACAAATTGCGCCTGCGCGCCACTGCAAATCTATTGACCCGCCGAGACGTGATTATTGTAGCCTCCGTAAGCTGTATTTACGGTTTGGGAAGCCCTTCGGAATATTTTGACCTAATGGTACGAATCAGGAAGGGAGAAATCTACGACCGCGACAAGATTCTCCACGACCTGGTGCGCATCCAATATACGCGAAACGATTTCAGTCTGGAACGCGGTTCGTTCCGCGTGCACGGCGATGTGATCGAGATTCACCCGAGCTACGACGAAGAAGGGCTGCGCATCGAGCTTTTCGGCGATGAGGTGGACAGGCTCGTACGATTCAACATCATTACCGGCGAAGTCACGCAAGAACTGGATGAGATGACCGTCGCGCCGGCGAAGCATTTTGTGACCAAAGAAGAAGGCCGTGCTGGCATTCTACAGCGCATGCAAATGGAACTGACCGAGCGTCTCGCAGAGCTGGACAAGGAGGGCAAGGTACTGGAATCGGCCCGCCTCAGCAGCCGCACCCGCTACGATATGGAAATGATCCGCGAGACAGGACAATGTAGCGGCATCGAGAACTACTCCCGTATCATCGAGAACCGCGCCCCGGGTACGCGACCCTTCACGCTTATCGACTACTTCGGCGATGACTGGCTATTGATGGTGGATGAATCCCACGTAAGCATTCCGCAAGTGGGCGGTATGGCCGAAGGCGATAAGAGCCGTAAAACCACGCTGGTGCAGTACGGTTTCAGACTCCCCTGCGCCTTGGATAACCGCCCCATGAACTTCGCCGAATTCGAGTACATGTACCCAAAACAAGTGCTTTTCGTGTCTGCAACTCCAGGCGATTACGAACTGAAAAAGACCGGCGGCGTGGTTACCGAACAAATTAACAGGCCCACCGGGCTTCTGGACCCAAAAATCGAGATGTTCCCCATCAAGGGACAGATGGACGTACTGCTGTACCGCATCGAAGAGGTGGTCAAGAAGGGCGACCGGGTGCTGGTTACCACACTGACCAAGAAGATGGCCCAGGACCTTACCGACTTCTTTGTAGAAGCGGGCATCCGCGCGCGCTACCTACACAGCGACATCAAGACTCTGGAACGCCACGAACTCATCCGAGGCTTACGTACCGGGGAATTCGACGTGCTGGTGGGCATAAACTTGTTACGTGAGGGGCTGGACCTGCCCGAAGTAAGTATGGTGGCCATACTCGATGCCGACAAAGAAGGCTTCTTGCGCAATTACCGCAGTTTAATCCAGACGATGGGCCGTGCCAGCCGCAATGTGAACGGCACGGTACTCCTTTTCGCAGACAATATGACCGACAGCCTGGAAAAGGCCGTCACCGAAACCGCCCGCCGCCGCAGCGTCCAGGAAGAATTCAACAAGGAACATGGCATCACGCCCAAGTCCGTGACTCGCAAACTGGAAGATGACCTGAGAATCAACGACCCGCTGGGAATTGACGGCGATGATTCTGACACGTCATCCTGGAGCGAAGCGACGGGATCCAGTCCCGAGGACAATGTGTTCGAACTGGGCATTCGCCCCATGGAACCGCTGCAGCCCTCCAGCAAGACGAAGAAGAAGGCCTCACGCTACTCCAAGCGCGCGGAGAATGCCGAGCTGAGCGAAACCATAGGCGCCACACCAAGGAGTCATTCTCGCGGACTGCTTCCTGACATCGAGGACCTGGAACGCCAGATGAAGGAGGCGGCCGCCCGTCTGGACTTCGAGGAAGCAGCACGAATCCGGGATATTATCCGGGGGATAAAGTAGCTTTTTGTGCAATTTTTCGTATTTTCGTTTGCATTTCCCTCCATTTTTGTGTATTTTCTAGGCTAGAAACTTTATATGAGGAAAGCAACATGAAATTCCAATTTGTAAAATCCCTCCTCCTAGGCTCCCTCTTTGCCCTGGGTTCCATCGGACTCACCGCCTGCGGCGATGATGGTTCCAGCGCTGGCGATGATGGCAACTCCTCTTCTTCTGCCGAAAAACTGGTTCTTTCTTCCGTTTCGGAAACTTCTCCTTTAGCGGAAAGTTCCGAAATTGAAGCTGAACGCATCGCCGATGGCAAGGGCGGATTCGCCCTGCGTCTTACAGGATCCATCGCCACTGAAAGTGACGCCTTTGTTACCCCTAACTACGAGGGCGAGGAACAAATAGAGTATCAGGTAGACAGCCTTTCTTTTGATGTAGGCCGGATAGAGAAGAGTGGCGACACCGTCAGAGTGGGCAACCTTCCCGTTCCGGTCAAGAGCAACTTCCAATTCCCCAAGTATCAATTCAGCCTGGTTTTCGCTATTGACCAAATCCTCTTGGATCAAAAGACCATTGGCTGCGGTGACTTTGTGCTCTACGTTACCGTCTATATGAGTGGCGATAAGGAGGAAACAAAGGAATACGCCTTTACAGCACGTCTAATGGCTGACTTTGACCTACCCTGCATCACAGAAGTGTCTTCTTCCAGTGTCGCGGAGGTCTGCACCCAGGTGGACTCTGTGACAACAGAGCTCTCCAATATTTCGAACCAACTCACTGCCAAGCAGGCAATCAATTTCAATACGGGAACCGCTGACAATCCCCATGTAACCTTGAGCATCGGGGACGGAACCGGTTATCTTGTGGCCGGCAATGGCGTTACTTTCCAGCAAATTACCTCCTACGACAACAGCAATGGAATGTGGGCCGCCCCGACTGCACCCGTCTGCTTGGAAAAGTTCACCTATTCCGCTTCATTTGATGAACCCGGAAATTCATCTACTAAAGTTGAAATGCGCGAAAGTACCCAGTGGTATATGGCTATCACCTCTGATGGTAATTTCCCCATTCGTCCTACAAGGGTGCAAACCGCAGGTTCCGAAGGCACCATATACTTCATCTACTATAAGAAGACGAACTAATTTAACGCTTGTGTAAATCGGGCCCCGTTTCGGGGCCCTCTTTTTTTTCTAAATTTACGCCCGTAATTTAACAGGGGGCGGCATCCCCGCCCGCACAATACGGAGTAAACCATGCTCAAGAAGCTTTCCAATTTCCCCGGCATCAAGGGACCGGTCGTCACCATCGTGATGGATGGTTTTGGTATCA
>CAMIWK010000039.1 GCA_946402415.1 uncultured Fibrobacter sp. | reverse complement strand
TCCAGGAAATGGTCCAGCTTCTGGGCGAAAAGATTGCCCGGAACTACAAGTTCGATGCAATTGTGGGAGTGCTCACCGGCTCTTTCGTATTCGTGTCGGACCTATGCAGGCATTTCCCCAACAAGGACATCGAAGTATCCTTCATCAGGGCATCCAGCTACGGAAACTCCACCGAAAGTTCCGGCAAATTGAGCGTGTCCCTGCTGGATAAACTGGATCTGAACGGCAAGAAGGTCCTGCTCATCGACGACATCTTGGACACGGGCCGCACCTTACAGCAGCTGGTGAACCTGCTCCAGGAAAAAGGCGCAGCCGAAGTGCGCAGCTGCGTTTTGCTAGAAAAGCGGGCCCGCCGGGAAGTAGATTACAAGGCGGACTTTGTAGGCTTTTCTATCGAAGATGGATTTGTAGTTGGCTATGGGCTGGACTATGCCGAAAAGTACCGCACTATGCCCGACATCTGGACCCTAGAACCCGAAACCTAGTGCGACAATATGGAAAACAACGATTTAGATGACGTCAGGCTACACGCCACCCAAACCTTGGAAGCCGTAGAGCGGAACTACAACAAGATAAGCCGCGGCAAGCGTTTCCTTATCAACATGGCACTATGCCTTGCCTTTTTCGCAGGCGGTTTTGTCACCAGCAAAGTCGTAAACGATGTGCCCAGCCAGGGAATCATCGAAAAGGTAGCCGCCCAGCCCGACCTGAAAAACAAGTGCAAGGGCCGTTACGACCGCCCCATGGAATACGCCATCATGCACGAATGCGTCTTCGCCCAGGGCACGCCATCGGATGAAGCAAAGCTGGTACAGCGCATCAATTACTGCACCTGCGCCCTTCAGAGCGTACAGCAAAAGAAGCCCTACCAGAAGATGTTCGAAAACAACCTGGTGGATTTCACCTTCAAAATCAGGGAAGAAAACCTCTGTCAAGAAAACAAGCTGATCCCCACCCTGGAAGCGGATTCTACCGCAAAGTAGTACCGGGTTAGAGAATCAACATCCCGTCGCCGTAGCTGAACAGTTTCATCTTGTTCTCGACCGCCATCTTGTAGGCTTCGAGGGTATTTTTCCGGCCATAGAAAGCGGACACTAGCAAGATGAGTGAGCTTTTGGGCCAGTGGAAATTGGTGAGCAGGCCATCCACAATCTTGTAGCGGTAACCCGGATAGAAGAAGGCGTGGGTCACCCCCTTCTGCGCCTTCACGATTCCGTTTGCATCGGCAATGGTTTCCACCACGCGGGTGCTGGTAGTGCCTACGGTCACTACGCGACCGCCTTCGCGCTTGGCCTTGTTGATAATCTCGGCATTTTCCTTGGTGAGTTCGTAGTGTTCGCCATGCATCTTATGCTGGGTAAAGTCTTCTACTGAGATGTTCTGGAATGTGCCAGGGCCCACATGCAGCGTGACTTCGGCAACGTAGACGCCCTTCGCCTTTAGTGCATCAAGCATTTCTTCGCTAAAGTGGAGGCTTGCCGTGGGGGCGGCCACGGCGCCCGAATACTTTGCAAAAATCGTCTGGTAGGCAAGCTTGTCGCTTTCATCATCAGGGCGGTCAATGTAAGGTGGCAGCGGCACGTGACCCTCGCGATTCATCACCGCTTCAAGTTCCACAGGAGTCACCGCAAAACGGAGCACTCGGGCCCCATCTTCCTTGATGTCTTCCACAACGGTCTTGACGCCGGCAATATCCAGCTCACGACCAATCTTAAAAGCCTTACCCGGGCGAACCTGGGCCTCATAGCGGGCGGAACCGTCTTCGGCAGGAATCAGCGCCTGCACCAAGAGGGTTTCCACTTCGCCGCCGTGCAAGGTATGGCCGAAAAGTCTGGCCGGAATCACCTTGGTGTTGTTCACCACCAGGCAGTCGCCAGCCCTAAACAAGTCCACAATTTCGGGAGCCTTCAGAATGCGACGTTCACCACCGTCTTTAGGACAATGCAAAATACGGGTCTTGCCCTTGCCCGCCGTACGACTTGCAATCAGTTCCTTCGGGAATTCGAAGTTATAGTCCGAAAGCTTGTGTTCCGATTCCATCAGGCTAGTCTTCCATCTCGGAAAGGGTCTTTTTCAGCAGGGCCTTCATATCCTTTTTCAGGGATTCCGGCTTCAGGATTTTCACATCTGGCAAGATTCCCATAAGCCAGGCGATACAATCCGGCGTAAGGCGGAGTTTCAAGTCCACAATGTCGTTCTTGTTCTTGTCCTTGCGCACAACGGCAGGCGGGTTAAAATGGGACTTTTCGAACTGAGTCCTGAGCCAGCCATTATTTTCGGACCGGATCATCAGTGAAATTTCCTGAGGTTCAAGCCTGTTGTCGATATACTTTCCGTAAGCGTACTTGTAATAAAGCTGTTCATCAAAAAAGATTCCACTCTGGGCAAGCTTGTTGGTCACCATGATGTTGCTAACGTTTTCCAGCATATACATTTTTAGGATTCCCGTTTCAGCATAGGCATCATCGGCTCCGATAATATAGACTGTATCCATGCGCATGACCACTTTCACAGGCGTAATCTCGATAGTCTCATCTTCTTTTTTCAAAGTGGCGTGGTGATAGGCTATACGGATTTTCACACCACTGTGGATAGCGTCCAACACCTTATTCACAAACAGGTCCTGAATCTTGTTGTCGCTCCAAGGGCCATAATCCATAATCAAGTCTTTGTCCGTAGTAATGGCCTCGGGCCTGAACTCATCGGGGTTGGTGGTCTGCATGGCAACAATCAACTTATCCACCAGCTTGCGGTTCTTTACATCATTGGGAGAATTACCCGTCATGTTCTTCTTGATTTTTTCAAGCTGCTTGACCGATTCCTGATTGAAAGAAACCTGCTCATCCACCTGAATCTTGAAGGCCGTCTGGCCCGACTTGTTCTTGCCCTTGCGAAGTCCGCAATTCTCTCCACGCAAGTATTCCAGATAGCGGAATGCAGTACGGGGACCACGACCGATATGGGCCGCAATTTCTTCTACAGTCCTATATTCCTTCAACAGGGCCTTGACATCGTTGATTTTTTCGTATCCTTTTCCTGCCATATTTTCCTCTTTGTTTTAAACCACCCTCAGCCTATTTTCAATGGACGTGCTCAAGACACGTCTTGCCACACAGAACATGGCAAGCTGTTTCTGAATCACAGAATGGACTTTTCCTTCCAGCAAAAACTTTTCATCCACATAGTTTACACGAATCAGGGAATCTCCTAACCGAGAATTCGTGGAAAGTTCATATTCCAGTTCCTTGCAGACCTTGGTATTCTCCATCTCATCCATAGGAATGGAATTAATCTTCACATTCAATTCCTGCACTCCCGGAAACTCCGCAATTTTGTTTTCTATTTCCTTAGGATAGTATTCCCGGACACAGTCCAAAGAGACCTCTACACAGCCCTTTTCCACATGGACCTTGTAATTGAAGATTCTGAAACCCGGTGTTTCCAGAAGAGAAAGAATGGATTTTTCAAGCTGTTCATCTGAAATGTAAGCTTCCGCACGGATTTTCATAAAATCCACACAACCTCGGACCCTTTGCATTCCATTCACACAAGCCCTAAGGGCCCTTTTTACAGACAAGTTCTTCACCAAACCATCTAGGTACACGATTCCCTGACCCACCGTAACCGACACCCTGCGGGATTCTTCTGGAAAGAACTGCATCAACTTATTGCGGGTCATGTCCGAAAGCTTGTCATTGGGCAAATTCTGGATGGCCTGAGGCAGCGTAATAAACAGCAGGCTTTTGTCATCCATCTGCACCACAAGTTTGTCCTTTTCACCATCGTTCACGTAGCCTACCGCCACCCCGAACATATCCCGGATGGCGTGATAGACATGGTCTCCGATGAGTGTCAGAGCACTCTGGGCCGGCAACAGGCGGTACCCACCTGGAGACACCTCCGATTCCACAGTACATTTGGGACATTCTATCTTCTCGTCCTTGGCACCACCGTAGGTAAGCACATATATTTCTTTGTCGTTGGTCTGAAAGCAGCTCTTGACCAACCCCGGCTTCACAGCTTCCTTGAAATAAAGCCAATTCCCTGGCTGTATGCGGTTATAGCCGTAAATTTTCGTGTAATCCGCGTGCTCCTCACTAGTCCCAAAGCAGAACTCGTTAGAAAAGCAGATAATGACGTTCTGACACACCTCACAGGAACACAGGAGCGGAATCTTCGGCTCCATACCTCCGTAAGTGGAATACGGTTCCCTTGCAAACAGGCCATGCTCTGTCACCCGCTGGCAGCGACAGCAGAACATCTTCTGAGTTAAAAGTTTGTAAGGGAACTGTTTGCGCATTCTTATTTCATCAGCGGGAGAGCCACGTCAATGCGGCGGAGGACTTCTTCCTTGCCGATGATTTCGAACATTTCCCAGAGGCCAGGGCCAGCGGTAACGCCGGAAACAGCAAGGCGGGGGGCACCTACCAGTTCACCCACCTTGTGACCACAACGTTCGGCTAGGTCGTAAAAGCCCTTCTCTATCACAGGAGTCTTGAAATCCTCGATGGAAGCAAGCATATTGCGCACAAGAGTCGCCAATTCCTTGGAACCTTCGCCAAAGTGCTTCTTGGCTCCCTTTTCATCGTAGGTTCTAGGAGCCACAAAGAAGTACACAGCCATGTCGGCCAGGTCCTGCACAAAATGGGCTCGGGGCTTCAGCTGCCTCACGATTTCATCGAGGCGAACCTCCGGTTCCTTGGAAAGGTCGATTCCCTTCGCGACAAGGCCGTCCTTCATGATTCCCTTGAGGAAGGCATCATCACACAGATGGATGTGCTGGCCGTTCATCCACTGTAGCTTTTTCTCATCAAAGCTTGCGGACTTGGGGTTGATACGTTCCAACGTAAAGCAATCCACCATTTCCTTGATGGTCATGACTTCGCGGTCGTCGCCCGGGTTCCAGCCGAGGAGAGCGAGGTAGTTCACCAGCGTTTCGGGCAAGTAGCCCAGGTCACGGAAATCACCTACGGAGGCAGCACCCTTGCGCTTGCTGAGCTTACCGCCATTCTTGTCCAGAATCACCGGCAGGTGGCACCATACAGGCGGTTGCCAGCCAAATGCCTTGTACAACAGTTCATGCTTCGGCGTAGAGCTGATCCATTCATCGCCGCGGAGCACATGGGTCGTACCCATCAGGTGGTCATCCACCACGCTTGCAAAGTGGTAAGTCGGGTAACCATCGCGCTTGATAAGCACCAGGTCATCCAAGAGTTCGTTCTGGTAGCTGATGTGACCGCGGATCATATCGTCGAATTCGGTGACGCCCGTCTCGGGCACCTTGAAGCGGATGACAGCCTTTTCGCCGGCGGCAATGCGAGCCTCGGCTTCTTCGCGGCTGATGCCCCGGCAATGGCGGTCATAACCCGTGACTGGCACGTGGGTCTTTTCCTGTTCGGCGCGGACTTCCTGCAGGCGTTCTTCGGTGCAGAAGCAATAGTAGGCGTCGCCCGAGTCGAGCAACTTTTTTACTTCGCGATGATAGATATCCAGGCGTTCGCTCTGGAAATACGGGCCGCAGTCGCCTTCGCAACCCGGACCTTCATCCCATTGGAGGCCCAACCACTTGAGGTCACGCATCAAATCGTGCAAAGCCGTTTCATTGTAACGCTTGCGGTCGGTATCTTCGATACGCAGGTAGAACGTGCCACCCATATGCTTGGCAAAAAAGTAGTTGTATATAGCGGTTCGGGCGCCGCCCACATGCAGGTAACCCGTGGGGCTCGGGGCAAAACGGACGCGAACAGGACAAGAAGCAGAATTTTCGGACATAGATTCCTCTTTTAAAATTTCCGTGTCAAAAAATAGCAATTTGAAAAGGACTCGGGAACATTTTTCAGCAACGCTAAATATCATTGCGAAAGCAACCGCTCGCAACGAAAATTTCTAACTCTATGCCCATCAAACGATTACAAAGTCCCTTGAGTTTTCTGTCAAAAAGAGCCTCGAACAAAAGCAAAACAACACTCCAAAAGCACCTTCAAACGCACCCCCGCAATTGCTATATTGCCCTCTGTAATTGAACAACGAAAAAGAAGTCTCAGCCCACAAAGCAACACTTGGTCCGGGCGAGCAAAGAGGAAAAATGACTGACGCATGGAAGGGGTTCGTAACAGGACTTTGGCAGAGCGAAATTAACGTAAGGGATTTCATTCAAAGGAACTATACCGCCTACGAGGGAGACAAGTCCTTCCTCGCCGGCCCGACAGAGGCCACCAACAAACTCTGGGGCGAACTGCAGAAACTCCAGGCCGAAGAACGCAAAAAGGGTGGCGTGCTGGACATGGACACCGAAATTGTCTCGGGCCTCAACTCCCACAAGCCGGGCTACATCAACGAAAACCTCAAGGATCTGGAGCGTGTCGTAGGCCTCCAAACCGACAAGCCCCTGAAGCGGGCCTTCATGCCCTTCGGCGGTATCAAGATGGCCGAAGAATCCTGCGAACAATACGGATACAAACCCAGCGCAGAACTCCACAAGATCTTTACCGAATACCACAAAACCCATAACCAGGCGGTGTTCGACTGCTACACTCCCGAAATGCGTGCCGCCCGCAAGGCACACCTGCTTACAGGCCTCCCCGACACCTACGGTCGTGGACGTATCGTGGGCGACTACCGTCGCCTGGCCCTGTACGGTATCAACTACATCATCGAGCAGAAACAGAAGGACTTGGCCCACATCGGCGACGGCACCATGATCGATGAGGTGATCCGCCTTCGTGAAGAAGTGGCCGAACAGATTCGCTCCCTCAAGGGAATCAAGGCCATGGCCGCAAGCTACGGTTTCGATATTTCCAAGCCCGCCACCAACGCCCGCGAGGCATTCCAGTGGCTCTACTTCGGTTACCTAGCCGCCATCAAGACCCAGAACGGCGCCGCCATGAGCGTGGGCCGCATCTCTACCTTCCTGGATATCTACATCGAGCGTGACCTGAAGAACGGCACCCTTACCGAAACCGACGCCCAGGAACTAGTAGACCACATGGTCATGAAGTTCCGCATGGTCAAGTTCGCCCGTATCGAGACTTACAACCAGCTGTTCAGCGGCGACCCGGTGTGGGCAACTCTCGAAGTGGCCGGCATGGGCCAAGACGGCCGTTCCATGGTCACCAAGAGCGACTTCCGCTTCTTGCACACCCTCGAGAACATGGGCCCTTCTCCGGAACCCAACCTCACGGTGCTCTACACTAAGAGGCTCCCCAAGAATTTCAAGGAATATGCCGCCTACATCTCGGTTACCACAAGCTCTATCCAGTACGAAAACGACGACGTAATGCGCCCCATCTGGGGTGATGACTACAGCATCTGCTGCTGCGTGTCTGCTACCCAGACCGGCAAGGAACTCCAGTTCTTTGGCGCCCGCGCCAACCTGGCCAAGGCCCTGCTTTACTCTATCAACGGAGGCAAGGACGAAGAGGGCGGCCTGGTGCCTGGTATGCAGATTGGTCCGGAACTGACCCCCGTAACCGGCGAGTACCTAGACTTTGACGAGGTCATGCACAAGTACGACATCATGCTAGACTGGCTCACCGGCGTTTACGTGAACGCCCTGAACCTGATCCACTACATGCACGACAAGTACTACTACGAATCTGCGGAACTGGCATTCATCGATACCGACGTGCGCCGCACCTTCGCCACAGGTATCGCAGGCTTTAGCCACGTGGTAGACAGCCTCTGTGCCATCAAGTACGCCAAGGTGAAAGTCATCCGCGGCGAGAACGGCCTGGTAAAGGACTTCCAGATCGAAGGAGACTTCCCCCGGTATGGAAACGACGACGACCGTGCCGACGATATCGCCGTATGGCTCCTGAAGGAATTTATCGCCAAGGTGAGAAAGCACCACACCTACCGTAACGCCGAACCCACCACCTCTATCCTTACGATTACGAGTAACGTGGTCTACGGTAAGGCTACGGGTGCGTTGCCCGATGGTCGCCCCGCCCATGCGCCTTTCGCTCCCGGTGCAAACCCGAGCTACGGCGCCGAAAAGAGCGGCCTACTGGCCTCCCTGAACTCCGTGGCAAAGCTCCCCTACGAGTACGCCCTGGACGGCATCAGCAACACTCAGACCATCAGCCCGAACGCTCTCGGCCATAACGACGAGGAACGTTCCCAGAAGTTGGTGACTGTGATGGACGGTTACTTTGAGCAGGGTGCGCACCACTTGAACGTGAACGTGTTCGGCGTGGAAAAGCTCCTGGACGCTCAGGCCCACCCGGAAAAGCCCGAGTACGCCAACTTCACCATCCGTGTGTCCGGCTACGCCGTCAAGTTCCTGTCGCTGACTAAGGACCAGCAAGACGACGTTATCAGCCGCACCTGCCACGGCGTGTTGTAGCTAACGAAAAATGGGTTTGGCCTCCCAGCCGTAATCCTGATACATCTTGGCCGAAAGACCCTTCGCCTTGACATAGTCGCCAATCATCTCGGCGCGTTTGTTTTCGCGGAGGGTTTCGTTGTTTGACATGTTTTTCACCCATTCGTCGTAATGCACGCCAAAGATTTTTTTGGCACTTTTGTCGTAGCGGGAACCATCTTCGACAACGTCTATACCCGTGACAACATAGCCTCCTTTATCGGACTTTTTTAGGTGAGCTACTCCAGGGTAATTTCCCCCTGAAACGCAGAACAGCGTATCGCCCCGGAGCTCGTAATTGAACACCCAGAACGATCCCCAGGCCAGTGTTTCGCCTTGCTTAGTCGTTTTGGTCGTTAGTATGTTTACAACGGGGATAGTCGCATCGGACTGCGCATAATGCGGGCCGAATTCATCGACGACATACGCCGATATGGCAGCCTCTAGCGGGTCAGAACTGGCACACACCAAAGACACTGCAGCAACCAGAGCAATCCATAATTTTTGTGCCGTCTTCATAAAGACCTCCTTGTTCTACACCATTAATATACCTTTTCTTTTTTATGAATAAAAATTGATAATTCTAATAAATTTAATCAATTATCGTTATAAATTGTATTTTAACGCAAATTCTCTTTTTTCAAGCGCAAATCGTCGTTCTTTTTATCTATAATTAAGGCATGGCCACAAACGAAGTCAACGCCCTCATCAAGAAGTTCTCGCCCTTTCTGGATGAGAATTCTGAGGTGTTCCGGGAGTTGGCTGTGTTTTTCGGCGAGGGCGGAAAGATCGATGTGCACCAGGATGACCTGCAGAAGTTCCTAGGACGCAAGCGCCTTTTCCGCGTGATACGCCTGAAGGGCGAAAGCTACAAGGACTGTGTGTACCAGCTGGTGGACAACCACCCCGAATGTATGGATGCGTTAGGAATGCTCCGGTACTACAAGGCCCCTGCAGGTCCGGTACGCTGGGAACACGTGGAGGCCGCCGAAATCGCCATGGGGCAGGAACTGACCATGAACGCCTACGGATGGGCGCCCGACGCCTGGACCCTTTTCGAAAGCGCCTCTGGCGAAACAGAGGGCACGCCAGACCACGAGATGGTGGCCATCCTCGCCTTTGACTACGGCGACTAAGGTCTAAGCCTTAAAGCACATCAGGGCTTTACGAATTCAAATAAAGTAACGCCCGGCAACTTTGCCTTGCTGCGGCCTTCCAGATATTCCTTGAAAGGAATTTCCAGTACCTGCTTCTTGTAGGCGGCATGGCGGAACATAGGCTGCTCGCCAGGCGTGAGCACCATGAATCCCGTGTGGGTGGCATCCAGGTTTTCCATTGGGGCAATAAGCCCAACGCCCAGCACCTTCATAGGGCCCTCGTAAACCTTACCGGCCCATTCAACGGCCTTGTCGTAAGGCAGGTAACGTATTTCCACCGCCGGGTCCGCAGATTCCTTGCCGTCTACCAGGTACTTCAGCTTCTTATTCTTGAAAAACTCGTTCTTGCCGATGGTCTTGACCACGGTCGTATCGCCCGGCATAGGGAGCATGCGGGTAAACCTTGTATCGCTTGCCCAATCGGCCAGCAGGTAATGCTTGCGGTGGCTATAATCGATAATGCCATCCTTGTAGCGGATATTCTGTAGCGTCTTGAAAAGAGAATCCTCGCTGGCGGCAAGAGCCATAGCAAGGGCATGCTCGATGTAAGTCACACAATCCACAGAGTCCATATAGACAATGGGCTTGGTCTCGATGGAATCTAGGTAGCCTTCGCCCATAGGCCCAAGCAGGTAAGGGATTCCCTGCATCTTGCGGGAGAAGTATTCCAGACGTGCGTCCAGCCCGCGGATATTCTGGGCGCCAAGCCACATCTCCTTCATCTTCAAGAGAGAGGCGTAGTCATCATTGGTGGCATATACCAGACGCATCCACAGAGTGTCCAGCACATCTTTCAGGGTGGCGTCCTTATTCTTGCCCGTCTCGTTCAGGTACATGGCCACCGTCAGGGTGTCGCCATCCATCGGGAAAACATAGCCTACCAGACCGTGGGCCTCGCCGATGAACCCCGTCTTGAAACGGGTAAGCCAGGGGTACTTCAGCTCTACCATACGCTTGCTGCCCGTACCGATTCTCGGGCCCGCAAAACTGTTGATGTAAAAATCCTTTCTCGGGTGTCGGGCCATCTTCGCCAAAAGTTCCGTCTCTACGGAGGGTTTCAACTTGTTCTTTGGCGAAAGACCGCTGCCGTCCCACACCTCGTAATCCTCGAAGCTCAGGCCTATTTCCGAAAGGAACTTTTCCTCCAGTTTTTTGCCATTTTCTACGTTGCCCTTACCGAGAAGTTTGCCCCCCATATTACGGAAAAGGCTTTCGGCGTGGTAGTTCTGACTACGCTGATTGATTTCATCCAGAATGCTCAGGAAAGGCGCCGCCGAAAAGATGAACCGCTTGATTTCGATGCCCTGAGGAACAAGAGGGTCTTCTACGAAGGTGATGCCATTCTCCTTGAGCATATACAGGAATGCCGCCCGGAAGTACCCTACTGGATTTCGAATGGGGAGCACCAGGCTTGCCGAATCCACATCTTGCCCGATAGTTCCACCCAGGGTAATGACGGACTTTACAGGGTCCAGAGCCCAGGTCCATTTTCTCTTCTTCCCGGGTACCGTCTTCAAATCGTTCTTGACCGTCACATAGCCTACGTCGGGCAGAATAGAAACGATAGCCGAATCGCCCTCATTTTCACCGGGCTTGAAACGGATCATAGTGCAGTTGTCGTTGAAGTCCAGCGGAGCTATTTCGGCACCGTACCAGGCGTCGTAAAAATTCTTGCGCCAATGTTCCGCCTTCCATGGGCCATCATAAAAGCCCGTATCCAGATCAATAGTTCCGCGGATGGTGTCCACACCAAGAGCATGGATAGAATCCACCATTGCATCGATCATGTAGAACGGGTCCGCATAGTAGCGGCCCGAAAAGTTCGGGTCCCCTTCGCCACGAATCTGGACCGAACCCAGAAACTTTTTCTGCTGGACACTGCCCATCAGGGAAATCTTCGTTTCCGGCGCATAGTCCAACGGCAAAAAATAGAGGGCCGTCGCCGTAGTCAATGTCTTGAGGGTGCTTGCCGGAGTGAACTTCTCATCGCCACGAATGTTCGCTAGTTCCTTGCCACTCTGCACAGAACGTATAGAAATTCCCAGACGGGAGCCCGGCACCACGGAATCAACGAAGGCCTGGTAAGGCACCAAGTCCAGATGGGCCAACAGGGGCGAAACCGCAAAGGCACAGAAAAAAAGACTACGGAAAAAATTCATAACGCTATTTCTTCCGGATAAGCATGGACAGCGCCATACCACCCACAGCGGCTATCGCCGCAATGGCAACCACCAGGATAAAGACCAAAATCGAGCCTCCCTGCTCTTCGGCAGGAACAGCCATAGACTCGGGAACTACTTCTTCTACAGGCGCCAGCAGCAATTCCTTGATATGGGAGCGGGACTTGTCCTGGGCCTCGGCATAGCCGAGAGACTGGTTGATTTTCTGGTGGGTTTTCCAGAACAGTTCCACCACCTGGTCTTCGACAGCCGAAATCGAAGATGCTTCTCTAAGCACATCGCCCAAGGCATTAGAAAATTCAATCAAGATTCCCTCGATGGCCACCCACTCGGGAATGTTCGGGAAAGACTTCCCGTTCTTCATAGTCTCAATAATCTTGGAATAGCGAGCATCCTTGTCCCAGATGTTCACAATGCTTTCGTCAGCAGGCAAGAACCCCACCTGGCGCGTATAGGCATCCATATTGTCGGCCCGGAGCAAGTAGCAGAGCAGCTTTTCGGCAGAGGCCTTATGCTGCTTGGGCATCACCAGGTGGCTTCCGCCTACGAAAGAAACGATTCCATTGTCGCCTTCAAGAGGCTCTACGATGGCAACGCCAGCTTCGGCGATGGGAGCATCCTTCAGGCCACCGTCCTTGCTTTCCATCTCCATCTGGCGGATGATTTCAGAAGTGCCGTACAGCACCAGCTGCCCGCCCCTGATAAAGCGTTCCGTGTTCTGTACGGAATTCTCGTCCAAGCCGTAGGGCGATAAGGCTCTGTCGCCAAATATCCTGAGGTAATAGGCAAGTCCTGTAAGAGTGGCAGAGTCCAGCAGGGCGCTGCGGTAACCGGCGGAATCCTTTACCAGAAAATCCCCGCCAAAGCTCCAGATGAAAGGCGCCATATGCTGCGGGCCTGTCCAATCTCCCTTTCCAGGCAGGGCGAAGGGCGCCACGGTAGAATCCTTTTTAGCAAAAGCCCGGAGCACACCCAAAAATTCCGGATAGGAATCTACTTCTTCTTTTTTGAGGGAAAGATCTTTCCAAAGTCTTTCATTGGCGTATAGAGCCCTTACGTCCACAAACCAGGGGAAGGAATACACCAAAGTGTCGTGAGCCACACGTGCCGCCTTGAAGCTCTCCTCGAAGAACCGGGAAGCTCCGACCTGTTCCAAGTACGGATCAAGGGGAGCAAGGTTTCCCGAAGAGGCGAAGTAGGGCACCCACGTGGAACCCAACTGCAAAACGTCCGGACCGGCCGCACCTTGCGAGCCCAGCACCGTCGAAATTTCGGCGAAGGCCTCGCCCCAGTTCAAAAAGCGGATGTTCACCGGAATCTTTGTCTCGCGCTGGAACTTCTTCACGATGCGGGTAACGGCCTTCTGAGAGCCCAGACCATTGTCCATGACCCAAAGCGACAGGGTGTCGCTACCAGACACGCTTGAATCCGCGGCCCACGCAACACCAGCCAGGGCCAGCACCAACACCACAAATATATTTTTCAACCACCTGCTCATTTTGCGAAACGCTTGAAATCCTCAAAGAAACTCGGGTAGGTCTTGTTCACGCAGGACGGGTCCAGAATCTTGATGGGCACGCCGCCCAGGGACACTAGGCTAAAGCACATGGCCATACGATGGTCGTTGTAAGTCTCGATAGATGCGCCCTGGAGTGCCTGTGGCGGCGTCACCGTGATGGAATCCATAGATTCACGGACTTCGGCGCCTACCTTGCGGAGTTCCGCCGCCATAGCAGCGATGCGGTCTGTCTCCTTCACACGCCAGCTAGCGATTCCTGTAATGGTCATGGGGCCATCGGCAAAAAGCGCCAGCACCGCGAGCGTCATGGCGGCATCCGGAATTTCTACAGCGTTGAATTCCCCGAGGCTCTTCAGCTTGCCCTTGGGGCCTATGCATTCCACCCAGTCGGGGCCAAGCTTTATCTGTACACCCATGCGTTCCAGCACATGCACAAAGGCAAGGTCGCCCTGGATACTTTCGGAACCCATACCCAGAACCTTGACGCTGCCTCCCGAGATGGCGGCGGCGGCCAGAGGGTAACTGGCCGAACTGGCGTCGCCTTCGACGGTGTAGTCTCCCGGGCTCTGGTAAACGCCCTTGGGCACGTAGAAATCGGTAAGCCCTTCGTGCTTGACCTCTATCCCGAAACGCTTCATCACGTCTAGGGTCAACAGCACGTAGGGCACCGAGATAAGTTCACCTTCTACGTGTATATGTAAGGGCACGCTACAATAGGGGGCACAAATCAAAAGAGCCGTCAGGTACTGGCTTGAAATGTTCCCGCGCACGCTAACCGTTCCGCCCTTGAGTCCGCCGGCCTTGATATGCACCGGCGGGTAACCTTCGGTCTCCATATACGAGATGTCCGCACCCAAACTCTGGAGGGCTTCCACCAAGTCCAAAATGGGGCGTTCACGCATGCGTTCCTCGCCTATCAGGGAAAACTCCCCATGACCCAATGTCAGGGCCGCCGTCAGGGAGCGCATAGCCGTGCCGGCGTTGCCGAGGAAAAGACTTGCAGGAGCACCGTCAGGGGTTACGGGGGCATCGATGGGGCCCGCGTTGCCGGAAACTACCGCTTCTGAAAAATCTTCTGAAAAGTCAATCTTCACGCCCAGCTTCTGGAGAGCCTCGCCCATATAACGGGTATCATCACTCTTGAGCAGGTTGTGCAGTCGGGTCTTGCCTGTTGCCAGGGCCGAAATCAAGAAGGCGCGGTTCGTGATGCTCTTGGAGCCCGGCAGCCGGATGGTCCCCTCGAAGGACTTGAAAGCGGGCAACTGTTCAAAACTGGGTCGGAACT
>CAMIWK010000038.1 GCA_946402415.1 uncultured Fibrobacter sp. | reverse complement strand
TGGGTAATATTGATTGGAAAGACAAAAAGAATATATACGCCATCTCCATTATCGTGCTGATTTTGGCCGCTGCCTATTGCGTATATACCTATATGTGGGATCCCTTTGTTCAAGAGCGTACAAGCCTTGAAAATCAGCTGCAGTCAGCTCAGGCGGAGTTAGATAAGATTAATGCCCAGAAAAAACGTGTAGCCGAATTGGAAATGCAACTGGTTCAGGCTGAGAAAGATTTTGAAAAGCTGAAAGAGATGTTCCCCGAAGAGGAGAAGGTGCCTCTGCGCTTACAGGACCTTTATTCCGTACTTCGCAGTTCTGGTGTGCAAATCCAGCGGTTTAACCCCGAAGGCGGAAGCGAGAAGGAACATTACATAGAAAACCGTTATTCCATTGCAGTGAATTCCGGTTACCATATGCTGGGTTATTTGTTTGCCGAAATAGCAAACTTTAGCTATCCGACAGCCATTTCCAATTTGCATCTTAACCGCTATTCCGGCATTTCTTCCGAATTGCAGAAGGCGGAAACCCATGGGTGGACTCCTATCACCATGTCGGTTACCTTCAACCTGACCACCTATACATCCAAGAAGGTAGCAAAATGATGAAGAAGATATTTGTCCTTTTGTTCCTTGCCTTTGCGGTCTCTGCCAGTGCCGCCCAGATTAAGGATGTGAAGTTTGTTTGCGACGCAAAGAAGTGCGAGATTGGTTTCCAGTTCGCTTCTGAAGAAGACTTGCCTACATTCTTCCAGAAATACGATGCGGCTGCAAAGAAACTTACTGTTGGTTTTTCCAATACTGAGTTTGCCTTAGGTGAGGGAACCTACGATATCGATGCAGCCTCTGAGTGGATTAAGTCCATGAGGGTCTTTAAGGAAAACTATCGCGGTATGAATTTCCTTAAGATTGAGATGTCTGTGGGACCTTCTCTGGCAAGCGACAAGAATGAGATCTCTCTGGATAAGGCAGAGTTTCTTTTGAAGCTCAAGGGGAACAAGGGAAAGGCCTGGACACTTTCCAAGATCTTTGCGCAGAAAAAGAAGGAAGCCGATAAGAAGGCTCTAGAAGAGAAGAAGGCTGCTGAAAAGGCCGCTGCCGAAGAAAAGAAGGCTGCCGAGAAGGCCGCTCTTGAAGAGAAAAAGCGTTTGGCCGAGGAGAAGAAGGCTGCTGAGAAGCAGGCTGCTGAAGACAAGAAGGCCGCTGCTAAGGCTGCCGCCGAAGAAAAGAAGCGCCTGGCCGAAGAGAAGAAGGCTGCTGAAAAGGCTGCCCTTGAAGAAAAGAAGGCTGCTGAGAAAGCCGCTGCCGAAGAGAAGAAACGCTTGGCCGAAGAAAAGAAGGCTGCTGAGAAGGCCGCCCTTGAAGAAAAGAAACGCCTTGCCGAAGAGGAGAAGGCCGCCAAGAAGGCTGAAGAAGAAGAAGCCAAGAGGCTGGCTGAAGAACAGAAGAATATTGACAAGGCTATCAAGGCAGATGGCGGTGCAATTTCGGCTCTGCTTCCCAACATAAAAGAATTTACCGTGCTTATGGGATCTGGAATGGAACAATTCCGCATAGTGGCAGATGATCCTATAGATTTGAGAAATGTTTCGGGCCCTGATAACGCCTCTATCATTACGGTTGGTATAGCAGGTCCTCAGAAGTCCCCGGTGTTTAAAGTCGGTGGCGGATCGCTTGTAAAGTCGGTCACATGGGGAGCCAATGGCCTAAAACTCCAATTGCCTGTGGGTATGAAGCCTGTGATATTGGTGCAGGATGGTGCTTTAATTTTGCAGAAGACAGAAAGTGCAATAAAGCGCGATGGGTTTATCTTCTGGTCTGCTAAGCCCGAAGGCATTTTTGTGCGTGATTGGATGAGAATTGCCGATGAAAATCAGAGCTTTGATTCCTTTGTGAACAAGCTGGAAAAGGATAGCAAGAAGATTGTCTCTGGCGCCCAGACGTTCCATCTGAAACCGGTGGCTCGTGAGCTTATTGTTGTTGAAGACGAAATAGACATGTATGCCGGTCCCAATGAAAATTCCCAGATTATCAACCGTCTGGTCTTTGGCGATCGTCTCGTGAACATGGATTTGATAGGCTTGTATTATAAGGTTCAGAGTGGGGCCCGCGTTGGTTTTGTGAATCGTCGCTCTGTGAGTTATATGGATGAACTTTCTGCTGTCCAGATGGAGCGCTTGAAGCAGGTGGATAAGGAACGCGGTGCGTTGTCTGATAATCCCGTTACTGTGGCAAGCCAGCTGGATGGTATGTATGAAGACCGCGTCACTTATAGTTCCTTTGGTCGCCGAGATCCGTTTGTGGATGTGAAGGGCCTTGTTGAAGAGGGTATTAACATTGACCAGGTGGAACTGGTGGGTATCATCTGGGAATCCGATGTGCCAATGGCCATCTTGGTTGAATCCAAGAACCCGTCCATTTCTTATACCCTCAGAGAAGGGGATAAGATTTTGAACGGTAAGGTATTGAAAATTACAGAAACAGACGTGCTCTTCCTGATTCAAGAGTTCGGTGTGAGCCGTCGCTACTCCATGGGTCTTCCCGATAAGTTTGGGGGTAAAAAGTGAAAAAAGTAGTCAAGATCGTTCTCATCCTGCTTCTGGCCTTGGGCATGACATCTGTATTTGCCCAACAGGCGGAGGGCCCTTCGGAACCCAACAAGAAGCTATATAACTTCACCTTTGTGGATATGGACTATGATGCCGTATTCCGCTCCCTTTCCGTGACTGCGGGTGTGGATATTGTACTTGCTCCCGATGTAAAGGGCAAGATGAGCCTGAAGATAACCAAGAAGACCTGGCAGGAAACCTTGGATATCATCTGCGAAATCTATGACTTGACATGGCTTATCCAGGACAAGTATATCACGATTCAGCGTTCCAGCACTTATCAGGCCAAATTGAAGAAGATTGCTGATGAAGAAGCTCAGGTTGAGCAGAATTCTCCGCTGGTCCGTAAAAATTTCCAGTTGCAGCATGCCAAGGCTCAGGATTTGGTTACCGTGTTGGAAAAGATGGCTTCTAACCGCGGTCGTATTACCGTAGTGGAACGAACCAACTCCATCATTGTCTTTGATACCGATGGCCGTATTGAGCAGATGGAAAAGGCTCTCGAAGAACTTGATGTGGAAACTCTCCAGATTATGATTACTGCAAAGCTAGTGGTGGTAAACAGCGAACTTGCTCGCGAATTGGGTGTGGACTGGACCGCTACTATGGGTAGCATGAACACCAATCAGGCTCCTGGTACGGCGGTTGCCTATCCTGTGGTGGGCTCTCCGAGTGGAAGTGGCGCGGGTGATACCCGTATGGGTACGGCTATCCGTTCTTTCCCCAACAATGGTCAGTCTCCTGCGGTAAACAATGCCTCTACGGCTATTACTACCAGCATTCTGGATAATCACTTGCAGCTTGCCATTTCGAACCTGATGGGTGATGCTTCTACTGAAGTTCTTGCCAGCCCCCAGGTTTCTACTCTGGACAATACTGAAGCTCAGGTATTTATGGGTGACAAGGTTTCTATCCGCGTGATTGATGATAGCGGTGAGTCTTCTACTCAGCTGGTGGAAACGGGTATTAAGCTGACGGTGACACCCCAGGTTTCTGGCGACAACCGCATTTTGCTGGACTTGCACCCCGAAAACAACTCTTATGACTATGACTCCAAGGGTGAAATCGTGATTAGTACCCAGGAAGCCAAGACCAAGGTGGTTGTGGCTGACGGTGAAACTGTTGTGATCGGTGGTCTGACCCGTAATGAGACACAGGAATCTGAAAGCGGCATTCCGTTCCTGAAGGATATCCCGCTGTTTGGCAACCTGTTCAAGTATTCCCGTAAGTCTGTGGTCAAGAAGGACCTGGTGATCTTCGTGACGCCCCGCATTATCCGTAATTACATCGGTAGCATAGAGACGTCGGAAGCGTCTGTTGAAACCTCCGGTACTCCTACCGCCCAGAAGGTGGAACAGAAGCCGGCTGAAAAGAAGGCCCCTGCCGCTGCTCCTGCTAAGCAGCAAGCTCCGGCAAAACAGCAGACTGCTCCTGCGGCATCCAAGGCCCCTGCGGCTCCCGCTCCTGCACAGAGCGATAGCGACTGGGAATAGTTCTTCTGGAAAAACAGTTTGGAATCCCTGCCTTTGGGCAGGGATTTTTTATTCGTATTTCACGCCGGTGGCAATGAGCTGGATGGTTGTTCCGTTTGGCGTGAGCGTTACCAAGTTGGAATCAAAACCCTTGCCATTCAGGTATTCTCCAATGGAGTTTATTTTGCCTTCGGGACCTATTACTTCTAGGGTGAAATTGTGTTTGCGCATAAGCATAATAACGTCGTTCAGCGCTGTATAGCTAGAGGCAATTAGCTTGTCGGAGTTTTTAAAAAACTTGACTTCTTTTGCAATGGCGCTTAGATTTTGCTTGGCATTACGGGCACAGCCTTTTTCATCTACATTGACCTTGGGGAGAGTTGTTGGGCATTGGTCCAGGTGGTCTGGCACTCCATCGAAATCGGAATCCATGACGCAGCCAAGGCTATCTACAACGGCACCGGCGACTGTTTTGGGGCATTGGTCAATGGCGTCGGGAATGCCGTCTTTGTCTGTGTCAAGGGGGCATCCGTTCTTATCAACGGGATAATCCTTGGGTGTTTCGCCACATTGATCATGTAGGTCTGATATCCCGTCACCATCTGTATCTATGGGGCATCCATCTTTGTTGACGTTTTCACCTAGTTCTGTGCCAGGGCAGGAATCCACCTCATCGGGAATGCCGTCGCGGTCATCATCTAAAGGGCATCCGAAGGGATTGACTTTCCAGCCCTCGGGAGTTCCTGGGCATGCGTCGTTTTCGTTCACTACTCCGTCATGGTCTTCATCAAGGGGGCAACCCTTTGCGTCTACGGGGTCATTCTTTCGTGTGCCGGGGCATTGGTCTGCGTTGTCATCGATTCCGTCTTCGTCGGTATCCAGTTTACACCCGTCTTCATCTACAGCCATTCCCTCGGGAGTGTTTTCGCATTTGTCTTTATAGTCGGGGATTCCATCCTTATCTTGGTCCAGAGGACAACCTAAATAATCGACTTTTACTCCAAAGGGAGTACCTGGACAGTCATCTACGATGTTGAGGATCCCGTCTTGGTCTTCATCGACGGGGCACCCGCGGTTGTTTACCACCATTCCCAGGGCAGACCCAGGGCACATATCCAAGCGGTCGGGGACACCATCGCGGTCGGTATCTTTCCAGCTGAAATCAATAGCCTTGCTCACCCCGAGTGTCATGGAAATTTTGGGGCTTCCTGAAACAACGTAAGACATGTCTTCGCCTGCATTGACGCGTTTCACCAGATGGCCGTTGCTTGTTTTCGCGCCCCTGAAATAGTCTAGCCCGATATCTACTCCGAATAACAGGTTGAAATTCTGGGGCAGGTGTAGCTTCACTGCCGGCGAGAGCCTAAAGGAGTCGTTAATCAGGTGGTCGCTGATTTTGGTCTTGGTTATCTTGGTTTCGCCGGAAATCTCGAAGATGATGGAAATTAGTTTGTATGGAAAAAGGTTGAGACCTGTTCCCCACATCACGTATTCAGTGCTGAAGTTGCCGATGTAGTTGTTCCATTGGACAAGGTTGAACAGGTCTAACGTCAAGAAGAGAGTGGTGGCAAAAGACCACTTGCCGTAGGTATAGGCTTGTGTTTCCCCGTCCTTGATATTCCAGATGCGCCTAGGGCGGAACCCTGCGTCTTTTGTTCCGGTGGGGGCGAAGATTTCCAGAGAGACGGCGGGCTTTAAAGGGAATTCCGTAAGGAGGGACGCTTTCCCATATACTTGCATGTCGCCTATGCCGGTGGTCTCGAAATCTGTCCCTTTCACCTGTCCATCATAGTAGATGGGCTGGTAAACGCCGAACTCAAAGAAATCCAGGGGGGCGTATGTGGCTTGAATGGCTCCACTGGCTGATGGAATGTTGCTTGGTACTTCGTGCTTGTTTCCGGTTCTGGTGTTCTCGTAGCCGTCTATGGCCATTGGGGAGCCATCACTCAGGCTTTCGAAATTTCCAGAAAAGAAGAAAAAGCCCTGACTTAGGGTGGTGGATGAGGGTACTCTGAAGCCGTCGGCATTACGGACAGCCCCGGTATGCGAAGTTGCGTAAGTCGTTGCTAGACAAAGAGTTACGATTAGTTTTCTCGCGTCCATCATAAAAAATTTAATTTTTTTTCGCAAAGGTATTGACTTTTTAAAGTTTATGTATACATTTCCACTCGTGGAACGAAACCGACAGACCAAAATGGAGTTGCCGCCGTGGCATAGGAAGGCCCAAAAAGCCTATCGGGTCAACAGGATTGTCATCTTGCTGCAGATAGTGGCCGCCTTCGTGATGTGCGGAGTGATTCTGGTGGGAGTTGAGCGTGTTCTGCATTAAGGAGAATTCTATGTTGAGCTTTGCATACCATTGTGGCCGTAGGCCCAAAAGTGATTCTTTCGATAACTCCCTGCCTTTCCCTAACGAGGAAATCGAGGAGGAGATCGAGGAGGAGGAAGAAGAACTAGACGAAGAAGTTGATTTTGACCAACCCTCTTTTAAGCGTGACCAGATTTGGTCTGATTACGCCGAAGATTTGGATTACGACCAGTGATACGCCTCTCTAGGCATATCGCTATTTTTGGAACACTTCTTTCTGCAATAGTTCTTGTTGCTTGCGCTCCTACGCAGGCTCCAGTTGTGGCCGATGTTCCTTCGGGAGGCTCTTCCGGGCAGCCCGATTCCTTGTTGTCGACAGTGGTGGGCGGTGAATCTTTTGCCCAGGTTGCCCTCAAGGAAAAGGTCCATGATTCTCTGGCAGTTCGGCCTTCTTGGACATATTATCAGTATGCCTTGGAAGCCATGGATAACCAGGAATGGCTCTTGGCTAGACATTATCTTGATGAATCCCTGCGTCAGCTGATTTCTGAAAAATACGACACGCTGTACCATAATGCGCCTGACTCTATCGACTCGCTGTATCGTTCGCAGATGCCGCTCCGCATAGTAAACGCACTGGATGAGGTTTACCCGAACATTGCTGAAATAGGTGTAGATGCACAGGTGTTCGAACAGAACGAGGTGTCCATTGAAGGTGTCGATGCCTTGGATGAAAGCGAGGCCGACAGTGCGGCTTTGCAGGTTATCGAGAATTTCCTGGATACCGTCGATGTGTCGCAGTTTACGCTGCCGGTGGAGTTCAATGAACGAGTCATGCAGGAAATCTTCTATATGTCTGGCGGGGCAAGGTCGTTTACTGAAGGTTCTCTTAACCGCAAGACTGCTTACGATTCGTTAGTTTATTCAAAATTAGATGAGATGAATATGCCTCGGGACCTGATTTACCTGGCCCTGGTGGAATCCGGTTTTAAGCTGAAGGCGTACAGTCGTGCGAAGGCATCGGGTATGTGGCAGTTCATTCCAGAAACGGGCAAACGCTACGGGCTTACGGTGGACTACTGGGTGGACATGCGCCGAAACCCCGAGATGGCTACGACGGCGGCTCTCAAGTATTTGTCCCGCCTGTACAGCGAATTCAACGACTGGCTTTTGGCAATGGCGGCCTACAACTGCGGAGAGGGTCGTGTTCGTCGCCTGGTCAAGGAGAAGATGGCCGACTCCACGTGGGACACGACCAAGGTGGTGACATATTGGGATTTGGAATTGCCGAAGGAGACCATGCGCTATGTGCCTAGAATCTTGGCTGCCATGGTTATCGGTCATTACCCCGAGCATTACGACATGAAGATCAATCAGCAGTACAGGCCCGACTTTGATACGGTGACTGTCTTTGATTCCTTCCCTCTAGAAGAGGTGGCTAAAATTTTGAAGGTACCCGAAGATACTCTGCGCAGCCTGAACATGGAGCTGGTAAAATGGTGTACGCCGCCTAATAGGGATTCTTACCTGCTACGCCTGCCGGTGGGTACCCGCAGTGCCTTCGTAGATGGTTACGATAAGATGGAGAAGAATAACTTTTCCAGCTGGCACCACCACAAGGTCAGGCGCGGTGAAAGCCTAGGCGTGATTTCGCGCCAGTACGGCATTTCGGTGAAGGAACTCCAGCAGGCCAACGACATGAAGGGGACCCGAATACGTGCTGGGCAGACCCTGCTGATTCCCATCAAGGTGACCCCCAAAAAATCCTCGGGCAAGAAACCGGCAAAGGTCAAGACCTACGTGGCCAAGCTTGGTGACAACGTGGCTTCTGTAGCGAGACTCTTCGGCGTATCTCAGGAGAGCCTCCGGGTGTGGAACTCCATGAAGGAGGACCACGTAGTAAAGCCTGGCGACACACTTTTCGTGTCTAAGCCGGAATTGAAGCCTGTGGTGCCGCAGGCACCGGCCCCGAAGCTCTCGAAGGGCGAACGCTATGTGGTAGGTGAGGGCGATACCTACGCCGAAATTGCCAAGAAATTTGGGGTACCTGTAGTGATGCTTCTCGAGGCCAACGGAGGGTTCCAGCGCCGCCTTTCTGTAGGGGATTCCATTGTAGTTCCGGAATTTACGCAGACTGTGCAGAAGTCCAGCGCAAAGCCCAAGGTCGCTGAAAAGCCTGCAGACAAGCCCGCGGCAAAGGCGGGCAAGGCCAAGCCTGAAAAATCCACCGCCGAAAAGGTCCATGTGGTGAAGAAGGGGGAGGGCCTTTGGGACATTTCCCGCCAGTACGGCGTGACCATCGAGGACATAGTCCGCTGGAACGACCTCAAGGACACCAAAATTCGGATTGGTGACAAGCTCATTATTCGAAAATAGTGCAAAAAGCCGTTTTTTTTTGAAAAAAATGTGAAATTTGCCAAAAAAAAGTGTAATTTTAGAGACGTAAAACGAAAATCTTTATGGGAGCCCCGAAAATGAACAAAAAAGTACTTGGTTTGTGCGCAATTGGACTGCTGGCTGCTGGTCTGACCGCCTGTAACGACACAATGGATCCCAATGATCCCCAGTCTGTCCGTAAATACCTGACGAAGCAGAAAATCGCCTTTACGCCCAACCAGTTTGTCTCTTACGCTGTGAACAGCGACACGGCCAAGATGACCCTGTTCTTGCAGGCTTCTATGGAAATTGACGCCCCTGCCGATAATGGAAACAACGCTGTGGCTATCGCTGCCAACAAGGGCAACGTGATGGTGCTGAACTACCTGTTCGACCACGGTGCCAAGGCCAACGTGCGCAACGGTAACGGCGAGCAGGTCATTGATAACGCTGTGATGATGGGCAACAAGGATGTGGTGAACGTTCTTTTGACCCAGCTCAAGAAAGAGGGCGTAGATGTGCAGAACCTGGGCACGGCGGTCACCATCGCAGCCAAGACCGGCAAGGTGGATATGCTTGAACTGCTGGCCGATGCTGGTGCTCCTCTTGATGTCAAGAGCCCCGATGGTTATTACCCGATTCACTTGGCGGTGAAGGGTGGTCATTACGACGCCATGATGTTCCTCATCAAGAAGGGCGTGGATGTGAACGCCAAGTGCGGTCAGGGTTACTCGGTGCTGGACTGGGCCAAGAACGAAGGCTATACCCGCCTGATTAAGGAACTGAAGAAGGCCGGCGCCAAGAACACCGCCGCCTACACCAAGGAATTCGGAAAGTAATTCCTGTTGATGTTTAAAAGGAAAAGTCCCGCGGAATGCGGGACTTTTTTGTTGCGGTGAAAGGGTGATGCTAAAACCGGCATTGTCATTCCCTGCTTGATGGGGAATCTTTGTGCCGATGATCATAAGGTATGGCAAGGGGAGGGGTTAGTCGGTACCGCCGCTATGCAAACAACCATCATTTCCTGGATCGCTACAGTCAAGGAGAAGATTTGTTTGGTGGCTAAACGCCATCACTTCCATCTCGGGCTTGGTGTATTCTTTCTTTTTGGTTTCCTGATTCATGATTGCTCTTATTTAATTATAATTCTCTTGCCGTTGTGGTAGTAGGTTCCCTTGGTGGTGGGCTTGCCATTCAGCTTGCGGCCCTGCAGGTCGTACCAGCGGTCCATGCGGATTTCGCCAGTGACGGTGTTCAGGGTGCCGCCTCCGATGGACTTGCCCTCGCTGTTCACGATGACCACCTCCATTGTTTCGGGTAGGTCAAAGGCTGCGCCGGCGGCGGATTTGGGCGAGGAATTATCTTCGATGTACACAAGGTAGGCACGCATAGGCACGGTCCAAGCTCCAGAGCCGACCTTTACGAACTCACCAATCTTAATGCCGTCATTATTTTGTCCGGCAAAGCCGTAAGCGCGACCGATTAGCTGCAAGGAGTCTGCATATTCGATATAGCTGTAGGTTCCGCGGAACTCCCAATTTCCGAAGGAGACGCTCTTAGTTCCTGTGGTAGTGTTCAGGGTGAGCGGGCTCTGGTTATTGAAGGAAATTGTAGATTCGGAGGCTTCCAGCAGGTACGGGGTATTTGCCGTCAGTTCGACATTGTTGCCAATCGGAGTGACAACAGCCTCTTTCCACTTACCATCGACCTTATTAAAGCCGGAAAGCTGGTAGAAGGTGGCGCCGCCTACTTCGCCAGCTTTGATAGAGAAGGGCAACACGATGGTAGAGTAGACCGGAGTGTCGTTCGAACGCACATTGAATGTACGGTTGAAGGTAACCGAATTCACCTGAATGTCGTGATCGATAACGGCCTCTTCTTTTTCGCGGAAGTCGCCGTCGATGGTGGCATTGGTGCTGGTTCCGTTGGCAGTAATGGTTATGGCTCCATACTGCGATACGTGGATAACCTGGAATGTGGTGGAGATTGTCCCTACATAGGTTGTTCCTTCTCTTTGAACGGTCAGTGTGTATTCACCTGCTTCGTTCAATGTCTCACCGACGGGATTTCCGTCCTTGGTTATGGAGAAGGTGTAGTCGACTCCGTTGGTAAGAGTCTGTCCTCCAATTGTTACCACGGGAACTACGTCGGCAGTAGATGTGCCTTGATTGTAGGTGTTGCTGATTCCGCTTATGGTTGCGTTGGTGGGGATATAATAGACTTCGCCGTCAGCTGCGGTAACAATTGTGTCGAGGTCGTTTGTAGAGACGGATTTGGAAACTTTTGTGCCTTGAACTGTTCCTAGTGCTTGAGTGTAATAGCAGTTGGTAATGATTAAATTGCTTCCGCTAGTTCTAGCAAGTGTGGCGAAGTCACTATAATAGGAGGTCCCTAGGTTGACCTGTGCTGGCTTGAAAAGGCAATTCGTGAGGGTAAGTGTGGCCGCGCCTGCGTTTTCTCTTGATTCTACCCACCCGACCAGGCCGCCGATGCCATGGACGCATCCAAGGCCGTCGACATATGCTCCCAATATTTTTCCGTTGAAATAGGAGTTGCTTATGGTTGTTGCTCCATTTTTGATGATGCCGACTAGACCTCCATGGCTCCTGTCTCCGTTAGCTTCGGCGTTGTCTATGGTAACACTGGAGTGGCAATTGTCAATGAGAGAATTCCCGGCAACACGACCGGCTATTCCTCCGGCGTGTTTGTAGGCATTCGTTGTGGATCCGATGTAAATGCTTCCTGCCGTGTGAAGGTTCTTGATGGTGCCGCTATTCACAAATCGGAAAGGTGCCGTAAAAGGTTGCTTTATGCGGTGGTCTGAATCTCCATAGAAGACCGTTATGGTATTGCCCGCACCATCAAAAGTTCCTGCAAAGTATTTTGTAGTAGAATCGCTGCCCACCATGGTGGTAACAGAAATATTGTTTGTCAGTTTGAAGAATTTCCCCGAGAATGTTTCCCCTTGGGCTACCATTTGAACCAGATGGTCCCAGTCGCTTGCGGACATAATCAGGTACGGGTCGTTGGCAGAGCCGGTGCTAGTAACAGTGCTCACTTCGGTAATGGGTTCATCAATGTCAAAACCGATGGTAAGTGTGCTTCCGGAAACTTCGCAGCCGTCGCTGACGGAGCACTGGAATCCGGAAATAAAGGTGTTGCCGTCATAAGCGAGAGAGATGGTACCATTGGGCTTGTAGTAGGTGACACCATCATGCTTTAAACCCCAGGAGTAAACCTTGAGTCCGTTGGAGTATGAGACTTCTGGTTCACCGGGAACAAGGAATATGTTTTCTTGTAGGGAAATGGAGCGTGGCTTTGCGGCCCCTGCGATGTCTAGGCCTGTACTTTCATTTTCCCTGCCGGCGCCGCCACCCTCAAGGGAACTGGGATAGATGTTTCCGTCGAAGGGATAAGTGTTTTCGATTTTTCCGACAATCCATCCCACATAGCTGCCGCCTTCTACCGTGGTACCGAGGTATAGGTTGTTCTTGGTGGTGCTGCTAAGGGCATGGCCAACAACACCTCCGAAAATACTGCAAGATTGACCCGCGTTGCAGATGACTTGAGCTTCGCTGATGTTTCCTTCTACGGTTCCGAGATGGTTGCGCCCTGCGATGCCACCATGGTTTGCCGTAGGAGATTCATCAGAACCAATGATAACCGAGCTTTTTACGTGAGTGTTTTTGATTGTTGCTCCGTAGTTGTAACCGACTACTCCACCTACGGTCGTTCCCTTAAAGATGCAGTCATCGACTGTTAGGTTTTTCACGGATCCATCTTGAATAAAGCCGAAAATGCCGACCCCGTTTGTTCCACCGGATATGTCGTTTCTATAAGACACACGGATGCCTTTGATGGTGTTGCCCGTATCCATCGAAGAACCCCCTGAAGGGTTTGTTGGTTATGCCATCGGAATAGAAGAGGCCCACCGGGGTGTAGTTGTTCCCGGCTTCATCCTTTGTGACGTTGGTGTAGTCTAGGTTGCTTGTGAGGCGAAAGTGCTTTCCATAATACAAATTCTCGCCCCCGGCGTTGACATCAGCCGCCAGCTGGTCCATATCGTCGGTGTTAGCTATCAGGTAGGGATTGTTTGCCGAACCGTCTCCGCCAGAGAATGTACTTTCGGCAAAAGCCCCGGTGGCAAAGAAAAGGGTGAACAGTATAAACCCAATCATAATCACCATCCTTTCGGGGTACAAGAACCCCGATAACTTAACACAAAAAAGATAGAAAATATAAAGGAGATGCCCGCCTTCGCGGGCATGACAAGAGGGGGAGCGGGGCGTGCCTGCCGCCTTTTTACAGCAGTTCTTCCAGGGTCTGGTACAGGGTTTCTGCCTCTATGGGCTTGCTCAGATGGGCGTTGAGGCCTGCCTGCAGGCTGTTCTGCACGTCTTCGTCGAAGGCGTTTGCGGTGAGGGCGATGATGGGGATGGTTTTCGCATCTTCCCGGTCCATGGCCCGTATGGTGGCGGTGGCCTGAAGTCCGTCCATTTCGGGCATGCGAACGTCCATAAGGATGGCGTCGTAGTAGCCGGGCTTGTGGTCCCTGAACATTTCTACTGCAATGCGTCCGTTTTCGGCATGCTCCACGTTGATTTTCCGCATAGAAAGAATCATGGTGGTGATTTCGGCGTTTACGGCAACGTCTTCGGCGAGCAGGATTTTGCGGCCTTCAAGGTCAACCTTCGGTTTGTCCGTCCCGTCCCCGTTTGCCGCGCCCTGTCCACGCTGTCCGGATTCTTTGCGGGAGCTCTTTTGCAGCGTAACGGTAATGGTGAACTTTGAACCGAGCCCCTTTTCGCTTTCAACATCGATGTGCCCGTCCATAAGTTCCACGAGACTCTTGGTAATGGGCAGTCCTAGGCCCGTGCTTCCGTACTTGCTGCTAAAGGATTCGTCTTCTTGGGCAAAAGTCTCGAATATACGGGGCAAGAAATCGGCAGCGATTCCGATACCCGTATCTTCTATGACGAAGCGGAGGGTGCATTTCGTGCCGCTAGCGGGTTCGCTCTCCACGGTCATCTTGATGCCGCCTCCTTCGGGGGTGAACTTGACGGAATTCCCGAGGATATTTATCAAGATCTGGCGCAGTTTCGTTTCATCGCCGATGTAATTGCCGGTCGCGCCCTCTTGTACTTCGTAATGGTAAAGAATGTCCTTGCTCTCGCATTGCCCCTGGATGATGTAGTTTACCTGTTCCAGGACTTTTGTAAGGGAGAATTCTTCGTTCTTGAGGGTCATGCTGCCGGAATCGATACGGCTGATATCTAGGATGTCGTTGATGATGCCGAGCAAGTGTTGCGCCGACGCACCGATTTTTTCCAGATGGTTCCGGGTAGATTTGGGAATGCTCTTGTCGGTCAGGGCGATGCTGTTGAGCCCGATGATGGCGTTCATGGGGGTGCGGATTTCGTGGCTCATCTTGGAGAGGAATACGGTCTTGGCCTTGTTTGCCTTTTCGGCGGTCTCGAGGGCATCTTTCAGGGCTTCGCGGCTGATTTCAAGTTCGTGCTGGTATTCTTCCTTCTCGTCTTCTAGCACGTAACTGTGCAAGAAACTGATGCCAAGCATGTATCCCATGGCGTAGAAGGGCCACAGCGGAAAGAAAACCTGGAATAGGAGGAACACCGCCATGGCAAGGCCGAATAGCCCGATGGTCAGGTGCCGCTGCCGGATAACACCCTCGGTCTTGGTGGTGGTGTAAAGTGTGTAAATGGAGGTCGAAAGGAACATGAGGATTTGCAGGGCTAGCGCCACATGGCGCATGTAACCGGTGTGGTAGCTTCCGTCGCTTTCGAACCAGAAAAATACGGGGTAGAAGAAATTGAAGATGATGCCGGCAAGAACCAGCCAGAAAATGATTTGCCCTACATGCAGGAGCCATCGCTCAAAGAAGTTCTTGCGGTCGAGATAGGAAACCACGTAGTGGGTCCACAGCATGACTGTCGCAATCATGGCCACAAAATAAACGG